>NZ_CAJNKE010000357.1 GCF_905232215.1 Burkholderia sp. LMG 13014 | reverse complement strand
CGCCTTGCAGGGCCGGTAGCGCGGCAAACACCGACAGGTCGGTGCCGGCCGCGATGCGGTTCGGCCGCAGCACCGCGAACGGCAGGCCGAGCACGGCGACGATCGTCAGGACGCCGATCAGGATGCCGACCTTGTCCGCCGTGATGCGCCGCGCGGACGCTGCCGCGCGACCGGTCATTTAACGAAGCCCTTCGCTTTCAGGTAGCTTTTCGCGACGCCGGCGGCCGGTTCGCCGTTGATCTGGATGCGCGCGTTCAGCGTCTGCAGCGTCTTCAGGTCGAGGCTCGCGAATACGGGCTTCAGGTAGTCGGCGATCTGCGGATGCGCTTTCAGCACGGCTTCGCGGATCACCGGCGCGGGCGCGTAGACGGGCTGCACGTGCTTGTCGTCGTCGAGCACCGCGAGGCCGCTCGACGAGATCCCGCCGTCGGTGCCGTAGACCATCGCGGCATTCACGCCGTCGGTCTGGTTCGCGGCGGCCTTGATCGTCGCGGCCGTGTCGCCGCCGGACAGCACGACGAGCTGGTCGGGCTTCAGCTTGAAGCCGTACGCTTTCTCGAACGACGGCAGTGCCGACGCGCTGTTCACGAATTCGGCCGACGCCGCGAGCTTCACCTTGCCGCCGCCCGCCACCCACTTGCCGAATTCGGAGAAGGTCTTCAGGTGCTGCGACTGCGCGACCGGCGCGAGCAAGGCGACGCCCCACGTGTTGTTCGCGGGCGCCGGGGTGAGCCATACAAGGTGGTTCGCCGCGTAGTCGAGTTGCTTCGCGGTGTCGTAGCCCTGGCTCGCGTTCTTCCACAGCGGATCGTCGGCCTTGTTGAAGAAGAACGCGGCGTTGCCGGTGTATTCGGGGTAGATGTCGATCTCGCCGCTCGTGAGCGCCTTGCGCACGATCGGCGTGGTGCCGAGCGCGATCTTCTCGGTGACGGCGATGCCATGTGCCTTCAGCACCTGCGCGATGAGGTTGCCGAGCAGGTTGCCTTCGGTGTCGATCTTCGACGACACCACGACGGGCGTGTCGGCATGCGCGCCGGGCGCGACGAGGGTAGCGGCGAGCGCGAGGCCCAGGATCCGGGCGGGCAGGGCGAGCTTCATACGGGCCATTCTCCAGGACGGGGGCGTACGCCGAAAGTTACTTGACTGAGCCGGCTTTGGCAAACCAGGTGAGGCGGCGTGCCCACAGCCCGTGTGGGGATTACCCGCATCCGTCGTGCGGGCTTGTTACACTGAAATCCGTTCCCGCCTTGCCGACACTTCCTGACATGAAGCCCGAGTTGCTGGTTCTCATCGCATTGCGCGGCGACGCGCATCGCGAGATCGCCGCGTCGTTCGACGTGCGCCTTGCCCCGACATCCGAAGCACGCGAACGCGCGATCGCCGAACACGGCGGCACGATACGCGCGGTGCTGACCAACGGCAGCACGGGGCTCACCGCTGCCGAGATCGATCGTCTTCCGCAACTCACGTTCGTCAGCGCGCTCGGCGCCGGCTACGAGCACATCGACGTTGCGCACGCCAAGGCGCGCGGCGTTACCGTGGTCACGGGCGCGGGCACCAACGACGATTGCGTCGCCGATCACGCGTTCGCGCTGCTGCTCGCGGCCGTGCGCAACGTCGTGCAGCTCGATGCGAAAACCCGCGCGGGCGTGTGGCGCGATGGCCTTGCGATGCCGCCGAACGTGTCGGGCAGGAAGCTCGGCATCGTCGGGCTCGGCAAGATCGGCGAGAAGTGCGCGCGCCGTGCGGCCGGCTTCGACATCGAGACCGGTTATCACAATCGTTCGGCGAAGGACGTCCCCTACCGCTATTTCGACCGCGTCGACGCGCTCGCCCGGTGGGCCGATTTCCTGATCGTCGCGACGCCGGGCGGCGCGGGCACGCGGCACCTGATCGATCGCGCGGTGCTCGACGCGCTCGGCCCCGGCGGGTTCGTCGTCAACGTGTCACGCGGCAGCGTTGTCGATACCGCTGCTTTGGCGGACGCGTTGCGCGAAGGGCGCATCGCGGGCGCGGGGCTCGACGTGTACGAAGGCGAACCCGAGCCGCCGCGCGCGCTGACGGATCTCGACAACGTCGTGCTGACGCCGCACATGGGCGGCTGGTCGCCCGAGGCGCTCGACCGCTCGGTGCAGCAGTTCATCGACAACGCCGCGCGGCATTTCGCGGGGCAGCCGGTGCTCACGCCGGTGTGAGGGCGACGCAGCAGGCGCGCATCAGGCCGCCTGCTTGCAGAATTCCCAATAGAACGCCGGCAGGTTCGCCGGCTTGTCGGCATCGAGGTCGATCCACGTGAACTGGTTGTGCTCGTCGCTCAGGACGATTTCATGACGATCGACCTGGCACTGGAAGCACACGATGAGCACGCGCTTGCCTGGCACGACCTCGCACGAACGGCTTGCCACGTAGCGGATCGTCGATGCGACGATCCCGCATTCCTCCTGCACTTCGCGCGTGACGGTTTCTTCGAGCGATTCGCCCGCTTCGGGCCAGCCGCCCGGCAACTCCCATTCGTCGCGCGGATTGCGCAGGAACAGGACCGATCGGCCGTCGCGGACGATGGCTTTGGCGCTGATGGGGATCATGTGGATTCACCGTTGGCATGCGACTTTCGCAGCCTATCGCAGGTGTTCCCTTCGTGCAGCGCGCTCCCGCCGGCACCGACCGGCGCGCAGGCGGGGGCGGCCGTGCCGTTACGCGGGAAGCCGGCGAGGGGCTACGCATCCGTGGACGATGAAGCCAGCGGCACCGTCACCGACTGGCCGGCCGGATCAGGCGTCCGATGGTGCGGCAGTTTCCCGACGACGCGCCACGGCATGTCACGGGGCAGCCGGTGCGCATGCCGCTGTGACGGCGGCTCGTGCGGCAGATCCGGCTGCTTCCGTGCGTCGAACCTGAAGTCGGCACGTATTTGTACGGAACCGGCGCGCGAAGATGAAAAAAAGTTGCGTCCAGATGGCCAATTGAGAGCCGAAATATCGATCCAGCTGAAATAACATTTCACTCCATCACGTCCGGCAACTGGCCGGATGCGTGCCGCACATGGAGACGATCGATGCATACCCCTGTCGTACCGCAGCCCGCGCTCGAGCTGGATGGAGCGCTGCTTCTCGACCAGCTGAGACGGCTCGGCGAAGTCGGTGCCGATCCCGACGCAGGCGGCCGGACCCGTATCGCGCTGACGGACGACGAGCGGGTCGGCCGTGATCTCGTCGTCGAATGGATGCGCGAACTGGATCTCGACGTCCGGATCGACCGCATCGGCAACATTTTCGGCACGTTGCGTTCGGCAACCGACGACGGCAGCGAGCGCCCGTTGATGATGGGCTCGCATATCGACACCGTGAAAAACGCCGGCGCACTCGACGGGTGCTATGGCGTGCTGGCCGGCCTCGCCGTCGTGCGCGCGTTTCGCGACGCCGGGCTCAAGCCGCGCCGCTCGATCACGATCGGCGCCTTTACCAACGAAGAGGGCATTCGGTACCAGCCGGACATGATGGGCTCGCTCGTCCATGTCGGCGGCATGCCGGTCGACGCGGCGCTGGACACGGTCGGCATCGACGGCACGCGCCTGGGCGACGAACTCGCGCGGATCGGCTATGCCGGCGATCTCGAACCGGGCGCGATCGTGCCGCACGAATACCTCGAACTGCACATCGAACAGGGGCCGATCCTCGAGGCCGAGCGGATTCGCATCGGCGTGGTCGAGAGCCTGCAGGGCATTTCATGGCAACAGGTCACCGTGCAGGGGAATGCGAACCATGCCGGCACGACGCCGACGCATCTGCGGCATGACGCGGGCTGGGCGGCGGCGGCGATCGCGACTTTCCTGCGCGAGCTGGCGGTGGCGAGCGGCACGACGCTCGCGACGATCGGCATGCTGCGCATCGAGCCGAACGTCATCAACGTGATTCCGCGCAAGGCCGTGTTCACCGTGGATCTTCGCGATCCGGACGAGCTGCGCCTGCAGGACGCGGAGCTGCGTCTGGCCGACTATCTCGACAAGGTGGCGGCGGAGGAGGGTGTCAGGATCACGACCGAACGTCTGGTCCGGTTCGAACCGGTCGTGTTCGATGCGGGGCTTGCCGAGGAGATCGAGGCGTCGGCCGCGCGGATGGGATTCTCGAACCGGCGCATGACGTCGGGTGCCGGCCACGACGCGCAAATGATCGCGCGCATCGCGCCTGCGGCGATGATCTTCGTGCCGAGTCGTGGCGGGATCAGCCACAACCCGCGCGAGCATACCGACGACGACCAGCTCGTCGACGGCGCGAAGGTCCTGCTGGATGTCGTGCTCAAGCGCCTGGCGGCGCACTGAGCGTCGATCGGGCCCGTCGCGCTTGCCGCTTGCTGCGGCCCTGGAGCAACCGGGTCATGCCGGTTGCCAATTCGCGCGCGGTGCATGACGTACCCGTGTGAATCAGCGATTTTGCAGACGGCGTGTTCACGGGATGACGACGTTCCGCCGCCCGTGAAGCACCCCGACAGACGATCGATGTTGCGCATGCGGTCGTTCCCGACCGCATGCGCATCACTTGCTTCAGGTCACGACGACACGAGCGGCACCGTTACCGACGTGCCGGCCGGATCGAGCGTCAGGCCCGTGCCCGGCGTCGGCCGCAGCGTGGCCTCGTTGTCGCTGGACAGCACGACGAGCCCCAGCCGGTGGCCGGCTTCCAGCTTGTAGTCACGCGGCATGAACGTCAGCTTCAGGTCGTACGGCATCCCCGGCAGCACGGGCTCCGAGCGCCACTCGGAGAACCGGTTGCGCGGATCGGTCCACGCACGCGTGACGATCGTGGCCGTACCGTCCGGCGCGCGGTCGACCAGCAGGGCCGTCACGTTGGCCACCGCCGAGAAGGTCAGCCTGACGCGTGCGGTCGCGGCGCCGGAAAGGCGTGTCGCGGCCGTGAGCGGCGCGGATTCGAACCGGCTGCGGTTCTCGCCCGTCGGCGTGTTCGCCAGCGTGAGCGCGGTAATGCGCGCATCGTCGGTGAAGCGCGCGAGCGGGCCGCCGCTCGGCAGCCGCAGCAGCGTGCCGGTGCCCGCGCCGTCGCCGCCCGCGAAATACGTGACCGACGTGGCGTGGCGGGCGGCCCAGTCCGCTTCCTTCAGCAGCGTGCCGTCCGCCTGCTCGATCACGGCGCGCGGATCGCGTTCGACACCGTTGTCGAAACCGATCAGGTAGCGCGTGAACCAGCGGTTCACCTCCGCGGTCCACGCATCGGCCATCGCCGGCACGCGGGTCGGGTCGGTGTGCTTCAGGCGATGCAGCCACAGCTGCGTCGGCACGCCCTGGCGCCGCATCGCGAGATGCCACGCCGTCGACTGGTCGACGCGCACGTTGTCGTCGGTCAGCCCCTGCGCGACGAGCGCCGGCGCGACCGCGAACGCGGTCGGGATGTCGCGCGCGGCCCAGAACGGCGAATAGTCGCCGGTCTTGCGGTCTTCCTGCTGCAACGCTTCATCGATCAGGTGCGTGCAGCGCTCCGGATGCGCGTTCGTCAGCAGCGCCTTGATGTACACGTCGACGTCTTCGCCCTGATAGCCTTCCGGCGCACGCACGAGCCCGCCCGAGCGGTAGTAGCCGTACATGTTCGTCAGCCCGGCGACCGGCACGATCGCGTCGAGCCCGCGCGTGCGCAGGCTCGCGACCATCTTCGGCAGCGTGCCGTCGTACGACACTCCGTACATGCCGACGTGGCCCGTCGACCAGTTCGCGACGACCGTCTTGCCGTTCGCGTCCTTTGCGGTCGCGTCGCGGCCGAGCCAGCGGATCACCGATGCCATCGCAACCGATTCGTCGCGCGTGAGGATCGTCGGGCAGCCGTCCGAGCCGGCGGTGCCGAGCGAATCCGCATAGACGATCGTGAAGCCACGCGGGATGAAGTAGCCCTCGATCCACGAGCGCCCGGCGGCGGCTGCTTCGACCTGCTGCAGCATCCGCACCTGCGGCGCGGCGGCCATGATGCGTGCGGAGGCGCCGGTCGCTGCCGTGGCCGCCGTTGCCGCATTGGCGGCCGGATGCGGCGTGCCGTCGAGTTCGACGTCGACGTTGTGGTCGGGGCTGTCGGCGAGGCCCGCGTAGTACGGGCTCGCGAGCACGATGACGGGGGTGCGTGCGCCGTTCGCGGTTTCGGTCGGGCGCACGATGCGCACGTGGATGCGGTCGCGCGTGCCGTCGCCGTCGGAATCGACCGGCGTGTCGACCCACGCGTTCTCCTCGATCGTGCCGCCCGACAGCGACGGCTGCA
>NZ_CAJNKE010000356.1 GCF_905232215.1 Burkholderia sp. LMG 13014 | reverse complement strand
CGGCCACGCGGGGCGCGCGCGGGGCGTCGGGCCGATGCCGCTCGGCCTGCTGTGCGTCGGCGCGGCGCTGAGGTTCGATGCGGCGCGTGCGTGGCTGCAGCCGGTGTGCGTCGCGTCGGCGTTCAAGTTCATGGCGATGCCGCTGATCACGCTCGCCGCCGGCCGCCTGTTCGGGCTCGGCGACGCGGCGCTGACGGTCGCGCTGCTGTTCCAGGCGCTGCCCACTTCGTCGGCGTCGTACATCATGGCGCGCCAGCTCGGCGGCGACGCGCCACTGATGGCCGGCATCACCGCGTTCCAGACGATCGCCGCGGCGCTCGCGATGCCCGTCGTGCTGACCGCGCTCGCGTCGGCGCCCGTGTTTCGCTGACGACGCAGCGCCCGATCCCATCCCCCTGAATCCAGCCTGCACGCCGGCCATCGCGCGATTTGCAATCGCCGGCCGCGCACGGTCGCTCATGCGTTGCCGCAGGCGCTCACCGAGAAATCCCGTCACATGAACGCTCCCGCCCCGCCCGCCGCCATCGTCGCCACCCGGCCGCACGCGGCCATCTACGTGAAGCTCACGCTCGTCGCGCTGTTCTGGGGCGGGACGTTCATCGCGGGCCGGATCCTGGCCGCGACGATGTCGGCGACCGCCGCGGCCACCGGACGCTTCGCGATCGCCGCGCTGCTACTGGTCGTGCTGACATGGAAGATCGAAGGCGGGCTGCCGAAGCTGAGCGGCCGCCAGATCCTTACGACATTCGGACTCGGTGCGACCGGCATCTTCCTGTACAACGTGTGCTTTTTCGCGGCACTCGCGCGGATGCCGGCGGGGCGCACCGCGCTGTTCGTCGCGCTGAATCCCGTCGCCACCGCTGTGCTGCTGTCGATCGTCGTGCGCGGAGAACGCCTGTCGCTGTCGCGCTGGGCCGGCATCGCCGTCGCGCTGTTCGGCGCGCTGATCGTAATCAGCCGTGGCGAATTGCTGCGGGTGCTGACCGATCTCGGCAACACGTTCGGCGCCGGCGAACGCTACATGCTCTGCGCGGTGCTGAGCTGGGCCGCCTATACGGTGATCGGCCGGCGCGCGCTCGACGGGCTGTCGCCGCTGGCGGCCACGACGTATGCGGCACTGTGGGGCCTCGCGCTGCTGATCGTCGCGCACCTGTTCGGTTCGCCCGCCGCCAGCGGCACGCCGCTGACGTGGCAGGCCGTCGCGTCGATGCTCTACCTCGGCGCGATCGGCACGGTGGTCGCGTTCGTCTGGTATTCGCAGGGGATCCGCGAACTCGGGCCGGCCCGCGCGGCCGTGTTCACCAACCTGGTGCCCGTGTTCGGCGTGCTGCTGTCGGTTGCGCTGCTCGGCGAGCCGTTGTCGCCGTCGATGCTGGCCGGCGGTGCGCTCGTGATCGCGGGCGTCGCGCTGACCAATCGGGCGAGACGCTGACGCACGGGCATGCGCAACGCGCCCCTCGGGGACGGATGCTTAATACCGGAGCGAAGCACGGCGGCGATCGCCATGCCGTTGCGCGACGCCGACGCGCGGCCGATACGCCCCCGATGTTCTCGCAGCCCCGCCAAAAACCGCCTATCGTGAATGGAGCGCTCCGTTCGCCGCCATTCGACCCTGCGTCGCTCGCACCGACGGCGACGGCACTGCGTTCCGGCACCATTCATCGCGATCCCGGCGCACGCTCGCTCGTGCACGATCGCGGCCGCCCACCGGATTACAGGAGGCCCTCATGAAAGCCGCGCTGCTCGTCAGCTCCGCCCTGCTCGCCATTGCATCCGCTTCGGCGTCGGCTCAAGGCTCGATCACGAAAGTCGAAAACGGTTCGCTCGTCGCCGCGAACGGGATGACCGTCTATACGTTCGACAAGGACAAGGCCAACGCCGGCACCAGCGCGTGCACCGGCCAGTGCGAATCCTTCTGGCCGCCCTACAAGGCCAGTGCAACCGACGCTCCGGTCGGGCCCTACACGATCGTCAAGCGCGACGACGGCAGCCCGCAATGGGCATACAAGGGCAAGCCGCTGTACTTCTTCTCGAAGGACATGAAACAGGGCGACCGCAACGGCGACAACTTCAAGGACATGTGGCACGTGGTGGCACCGTAAGCGTTCTGCCGCGTTCTGCCCCATCCGCGCAGACATGAAAAAGCCCGCTCCGATCGTCGATCGAAGCGGGCCTTTGCGCGGTCACGTCGGCCGCATTGCGTTGACCGCCGCTAGGCAGGCGGACGACGCATGCAGCCGGGTGGCGCGTCAGCGGTTCGACGGGAAGCTGAACACCGTCCCTTCGCGCACACCGGCCGACGGCCAGCGCTGCGTGATCGTCTTGCGCTTCGTGTAGAAACGCACGGCGTCCGGGCCATACGCGTGCAGGTCGCCGAACAGCGAGCGCTTCCAGCCGCCGAACGAGTGGTACGCAACCGGCACCGGCAGCGGCACGTTGATACCGACCATGCCGATCTGGATGTTGTCGCCGAAGTAGCGCGCGGCCTCGCCGTCGCGCGTGAACAGGCACGTACCGTTGCCGTACTCGTGCGCGTCGATCAGTGCCATCGCCTCGTCGAGCGACTTCAGCCGGATCACGCCGAGCACGGGCCCGAAGATCTCGTGCTGGTAGATCGGCATGCCGGGCTTCACGTTGTCGAACAGGCACGGGCCGAGGTAATAGCCGCCGTCGTGGCCGTCGACCTTCACGCTGCGGCCGTCGACGACGAGCGTCGCACCCGCTTCCACGCCCGCTTCGACGAAGCCCGTCACCTTCTCGAAATGCTGCTGCGTGACGAGCGGGCCCATGTCGACACCCGCGCCGTTGCCCGGGCCGACCTTCATCTTCTCGATCTCGGCCTTCAGGCCCGCGACGACCTTGTCACCCGTCTCGTCGCCGATCGCGACGACCAGCGGAATCGCCATGCAGCGCTCGCCGCACGAGCCGTACGCGGCGCCCATCAGCGCGTTCACCGCGTTGCCGATGTCGGCGTCCGGCATCACGACCGCGAAGTTCTTCGCGCCGCCGAGCGCCTGCACGCGCTTGCCGTGCGCGCAGCCGGTCGAGTAGATGTATTCGGCGATCGGCGTCGAGCCGACGAAGCTCACCGCCTTCACGCGCGCGTCGGTCAGCAGCGTGTCGACCGCTTCCTTGTCGCCGTTCACGACGTTCAGCACGCCCGGCGGCAGGCCGGCTTCGAGCGCGAGCTCGGCCATGCGCAACGTCGACGACGGCGTGCGCTCGGACGGCTTCAGCACGAACGTGTTGCCGCACGCGACGGCCATCGGCCACATCCACAGCGGCACCATCACCGGGAAGTTGAACGGCGTGATGCCGGCCGCGACGCCGAGCGCCTGGAACTCGCTCCACGAATCGATCGCGGGGCCGACGTTCTTGCTGTGCTCGCCCTTCAGCAGCTCGGGCACGTAGGTCGCGTATTCGACGTTCTCGATCCCGCGCTGCAGCTCGCCCATCGCATCGGCGAGCACCTTGCCGTGTTCGGCCGTGATCAGTGCGCACAGCTCGTCGGCATGCTCCTCGAGCAGCGTCTTGAAGCGGCTCATCACGCGGGCGCGCTTCAGCGGCGGCGTGTTGCGCCAGGCCGGGAACGCGGCCTGCGCGGACGCGATCGCGGCTTCGACGGTCAGCTTGTCGGCGAGCGCGACGCTCTTGTGCGATTCGCCGGTGGCCGGGTCGAACACCGGCTGGACGCGGCTGCCGCCGTCGACGCGCTTGCCGTCGATCAGGTGGCCGACGGTGGAGGTTACGTTGCTGTCGTGTTTCATGTATCTGGCTCTTTCGTGAATTCGGTTATCGCTCAGCGCAGGCCGCGGCTCAGTCCACTTCGTTCAGTGCGTCGGACAGCGCGTTGACCAGGTTGTCGATCTCGCGCTTCTCCGAAATGAACGGGGGCGCCAGCTGGATCGTGTCGCCGCCGTAGCGCACGTAGAAACCCTTCGCCCAGCAGCGCATCGCGATCTCGTACGGGCGCCGTGCCGGCTCGCCCGGCAGCGCCGCGATCGTCAGGCCGGCTGCCAGCCCGTAGTTGCGGATGTCCGCGATGTGGCGCTGGCCCTTCAGCCCATGCACCGCCGCCTCGAAATGCGGCGCGAGATCGCGCACGCGGGCCACCGCGTCTTCCTTCACCAGCAGGTCGAGCGCCGCGACGCCGGCCGCGCACGCGACCGGATGCGCCGAATACGTGTAGCCGTGCGGGAATTCGAGCATGTACTCGGGGCCGCCCGCGGCCATGAACGTGTCGTAGATTTCCTTCGTCGCGATCACGCCGCCGAGCGGCTGCACGCCATTCGTCACCTGCTTCGCGAAGTTCATGATGTCCGGCACCACGCCGAACGCGTCGGCGCCCGTCATCGCGCCGGCACGGCCGAAGCCCGTGATGACTTCGTCGAAAATCAGCAGGATGTCGTGCGCGGTACAGATGTCGCGCAGGCGCTTCAGATAGCCCTTCGGCGGCACGACCACGCCCGCCGAACCGGAGAACGGCTCGACGATCACGGCCGCGATGTTCGACGCGTCGTGCAGCGCGATCAGCTCGAGCAGGCGGTCGGCCAGCTCGGCGCCGTGCTCGGGCATTCCGCGCGAGAACTTGTTCTCGGCGAGTTGCGTGTGCGGCAGGAAATCGGCGTCGAGGCCCTGGCCGAACAGCTTGCGGTTCGGCCCGATCCCGCCGACCGAGATACCGCCGAAGTTCACGCCGTGATAGCCCTTCTCGCGGCCGATCAGGCGCGTCTTCGTGCCCTTGCCCTTCGCGCGCCAGTAAGCGCGGGCCAGCTTCAGCGACGTATCGGCCGCTTCCGAGCCCGAGCCCGTGAAGAACACGTAGTCGAGGCCGGCCGGCGTCAGGTCCTTGATCTTGTTGGCGAGTTCGAACGATTTCGGGTGGCCGAACTGGAACGCCGGCGCGTAGTCGAGCTGCGCGACCTGGCGGCTCACGGCTTCGACGATTTCCGTGCGGCCGTGACCGAGGCCCGTGCACCAGAGGCCCGACAGGCCGTCGAAGATCTTGCGGCCTTCGCCGTCCGTGTAATACGCGCCCTTGCCCGACACGATCATGCGCGGATCGGCCTTGAACTGGCGGTTGGCCGTGAACGGCATCCAGTGCGCGTCGAGCCAGGCGGCGTCGGTACGGAGGTTGGTTTCGTCCTGCTGGGCGGTGGTGATGTCGGTCATGTCGGTCGGCGCGGCGCGCCCCTCCTCCTTGTGATGATGTTGCACATTGTCGGGACGCCAATTAGTCTTTTGAATATCGCAATATCAATGTTCACTTGCTCAACTATGCAAGCAAAGAAACCGAAGAGCCGCGCGCTGCTCGGGCAGCTCAGCGACATGGATCTCCGCCTGCTGCGGGTCTTCAAGGGCGTCGTGCAGTGCGGCGGGATGGCGGCGGCCGAACTGGAGCTGAATATCGGCATCTCGACGATCAGCCGGCACGTGAAGGACCTCGAAACGCGCCTCGGCCTCGTGCTGTGCCGGCGCGGCCGCGCGGGCTTCACGCTGACGCCCGAGGGCCAGACGGTGTACGAGGAGACGCTGCGACTGCTCGCGTCGATGGAAGCATTTCGCAGCAGGATCGACGGCATTCACGACAGGATGGGCGGCGAACTGCACATTGCGGTATTCGACAAGACGGCCACCAACGCGAACGCGCGGCTCGGCGACGCGATCCGCCAGTTCGCCGACGAAGCGCCCGACGTCGCGCTGAACCTGCATGTCGCGTCGATCAACGAGGTCGAGCGCGGGATCATCGACGGCAGCTATCAGGTCGGGATCATTCCCGCGCACCGCAACTCGGGCAGCCTCGTGTATTCGGAGCTGTTCGACGAACGGATGCTGCTCTACTGCGGCCGCCAGCACCCGCTTTACGATGCGCCGCACGGCAAGCTCACGTGGACGACGATCCGCAACCATGCGTTCGCGGGCCTCGGCTTCCATTCGCCGAACATGGAACTGAGTCACCGCGCGAAGCTCACGCGCAGCGCGACCGCGTCGGATCAGGAGTCGATCGCGACGCTGATCCTGTCCGGCCGCTATCTCGGCTTCCTGCCCGACCATTACGCGGAAAGCTTCGAAAACAAGGGGCTGATGCAGCCGATCGCGCCGCACCGGTTCAATTACCGGTGCCGGTTCGTGAGCCTGCTGCGGCGCTCGCCGCGGCCGTCGCGGGCCGCGCTGCTGTTTCAGTCGTGTCTCGAAGCCGCGCATGCGACGGCGCGGCCGGCGGCGTAACGATTGTCGCGGCTGAGTGGGCTGAGTGGCTGGCTGAGTGCCTGAGTG
>NZ_CAJNKE010000355.1 GCF_905232215.1 Burkholderia sp. LMG 13014 | reverse complement strand
GTCCAGCGACCGAACGCAGCTTCGAGCGACCGATTCGGGCAAACGCTTGGCAGGGCAAACCTGCGGCCAATAGATCGAAGGAATCAGCGGCCGATGTGGAAAGACCGAGTTCGGTCACGAGGTCGTGCGCTGAGCAAGCTACCATATCGCGAGGAAGCCGCCAGGGATCATCAGCGGAGCGGTCACCGCCGAAATTGAGCGCGTAACTGCGGGCGGCCTCATTGTCGATCTCAATGTGAGCCGTAAGGTCGAAGCCGGCAGTCTTGAGTCCCAGGGACAGGCCACCGCTGCCGGAACATATCTCGAGGGCGCGTGGTGCAGCCCCGGACTTAAGGCGCGTCAGCTTGTTATGCCGAATTTGTTGGTCAGCCGCAGCGATCATGAATCAAATATGCTTGGAGCTTTGTTCGAAGGTTAGGTAGATCGGCAGTCTCGCATTCCCAAATCACTGCGACCTTCCAGCCCAAGTCCTCAAGCTTCTTACGGACGCGCTCATCGCGGCCGACGTTATTCTCGAATTTTTCCTGCCAGAATTCAACGTTTGACTTGGGCGTATAGCAGTATTTGCAGTCTTTGTGTCGATGCCAGAAGCAACCATGAACAAAGATGACAGTTTTTCTCCCCGGAAACACAACGTCAGGACGTCCCGGAAGGTCGCGCCGGTGAAGACGGAAGCGAAAGCCAAGAGCATGGGCAGTCCGGCGAACGATCATCTCTGGCTGGGTATCCTTGCCGGAGATGCGACCCATCATGCGGGAGCGGACTTCGGGCGAGACCTTGTCCATGTACGTGCAATGCCATCAGCAAGCGGCGCGCATCTGCGCTCTGTAACGAAGGATAGCGCGTCTGAGTGAAGGTTGAAAACACACGCTTGGCGGATGTTTGCGCATGGTTCAGATCCGCTGGTCACGGGCCTGAGTTTGGATCTTGATCCAGCCAGTGGTAGGCGCTCGAAACCGGCTTTCGGCAAGACAGTGTCTTGACGTTGCGAGCTCTGCAGATCGATGAAAGAGCGCTGGAGATTTGGCGCAGGTTATTGATTTTAAACAAAAATTATATATTGGGGTGCGGGTGACTCGAACACTCGACCTGCAGATTGAAATCCGCAGGTCGAGAGAGTGATGCGATGGCCGCAGCTCGTACGAGAAGCGCGCTAACTTATTAGCACGCACTTGCAGAATTGCGGAATCTATCGAACTCACTCGTTCGGCTGACGGGAAAAATCAAACATCAATATTCCCCGCCCGCAACGCATTCGACTCGATAAACGCACGCCGCGGCTCGACGTCATCCCCCATGAGGGTAGTAAAGATCCCATCCGCCGCAATCGCGTCTTCGATCTGCACGCGCAGCAGGCGCCGCACGGTCGGATCCATCGTCGTTTCCCACAGCTGCCCGGGGTTCATCTCCCCCAGCCCCTTATAGCGCTGCTTCGACACGTTCCGCTCGGCATCCGCAAGCAGCCACTTCATAGCACTCTTGAAGTCCGCCACAGCCATGCTGCGCTCACCACGCTTGATGACCGCACCTTCCCCGATGAGCCCCTTGAACGTGTTCGCGGTAGTCACGAGCTGCTGATAATCCGCCGTGTGCTGGAATTCCTGGTCGATGACCGAAACCCGCACGTTGCCGTGATGTGTACGCTCGACGTGCAGCGACCGTTGTTCGCGAACCGGATCATACGAAGGCACCACGCGCACTTCGTTCTTCAGCGCTTCATCATGCAACGCCGCATGCAGCGCCTTCGCCGAAGCCTCAGTCGAAGCCTCGTTGGAAAGATCGATCACCACCCCGTCCATGATCGCTTCAAGCGCGGCCGGGTCATACAACCGGCTCAACCGCTCGATCACGCTCTTCGACAGCAGATACGACCGCGCCAGCTCCCCAAGCGCATCGCCCGAAATCACGGCCGCGTTCTCACCCGGCACCAGCTCCGACCCTTGCAGCGCCAACCGCAGCATGTGCGCGTTGAGTTCGACGTCATCCTTCAGATACCGCTCGTCCTTGCCCGCCTTGATCTTGTAAAGCGGCGGCTGCGCGATATACACGTACCCGCGCTCGATCATGTCCGGCATCTGGCGATAGAGGAACGTGAGCAGCAGCGTCCGGATGTGCGCACCGTCGACGTCCGCGTCGGTCATGATGATGATGCGGTGATAGCGCAGCTTGTCGAGGTTGTAGTCTTCCTTGCCGATGCCGCAACCCAGCGCGGTCACGAGCGTGACGATTTGCTCCGACGACAGCAGCTTGTCGTAGCGCGCCTTCTCGACGTTCAGCACCTTGCCGCGCAGCGGCAGGATGGCCTGGAACTTCCGATCACGCCCTTGCTTGGCCGAGCCACCTGCCGAGTCACCCTCGACGATGTAGATTTCGCACTTCGCCGGGTCTTTCTCCTGGCAGTCCGCGAGCTTGCCGGGCAGGCCGACGCCGTCGAGCACGCCCTTGCGGCGCGTCATTTCGCGGGCCTTCCGAGCAGCATCACGCGCCCGAGCAGCTTCGACGATCTTCCCGCAGATGATCTTCGCGTCGATCGGCGTTTCCAAAAGGAATTCTTCCAGCGCCTTCGCCACAACCTCTTCAACCGGCGCACGAACCTCGGACGACACCAGCTTGTCCTTCGTCTGCGAGCTGAACTTCGGCTCCGGCACCTTCACGGACAGCACGCACGACAGCCCTTCGCGCATGTCGTCGCCGGTCGTCTCGACCTTCGCCTTCTTCGCGATTTCGTTGTCGGTGATGTACTTGTTGATGACGCGCGTCATCGCGGCCCGCAGGCCGGTCAGGTGCGTGCCGCCGTCGCGCTGCGGAATGTTGTTCGTGAAGCACAGCACGTTCTCGTTGTAGCTGTCGTTCCACTGCATCGCGACTTCGACGCCCACGCCATCCTTCTCGCCGGTGGCGAAGAAAATCGTCGGGTGCAGGTTGGTCTTCGTCTTGTTGATGTACTCGACGAAGCCCTTCACGCCGCCGGCGAACGCGAAATCGTCTTCCTTGCCCGAACGCAGATCGGTGAGGCGAATCCGCACACCGTTGTTCAGGAACGAAAGCTCGCGCATCCGTTTCGCGAGGATGTCGTAGTGATACTCGACCGTGCCGAAAATCGTCGGATCGGCCATGAAGTGCACTTCGGTACCGCGGTTCTCGGTGTCACCCGTCACCAGCATCGGCGACACTTCGACACCATCGACCGTCTCGAGCACGCGATCCTGCGCGACGCCACGATGGAACTCCATGAACCGCTTCTTGCCGTCGCGGCGCACGGTGAGCCGCAGCCAGCTCGACAGCGCGTTCACGCACGACACACCCACGCCGTGCAGGCCACCGGAAACCTTGTAGCTGTTCTGGTCGAACTTGCCGCCAGCATGCAGCTCGGTCATCACGATTTCCGCGGCGCTACGCTTCGGCTCGTGCTTGTCGTTCATCTTCACGTCGGTCGGAATCCCGCGGCCGTTGTCGGTCACGGAAATCGAGTTGTCGGCGTGAATCGTTACGTGGATGTCGTTGCAGTACCCGGCCAACGCTTCGTCGATCGAGTTGTCGAGCACCTCGAACACGAGGTGATGCAGACCGGTGCCGTCCGACGTGTCGCCGATGTACATCCCGGGGCGCTTGCGCACCGCTTCCAGACCTTCGAGGATCTGGATCGACGAAGCGCCGTAGCTGCTGTTATCGGGTTGCGGATTGTGCTGTTCACTCATGGATATCTTCCGGTTCTGCGAGGCCACTCAAGCGGCGGCGCGGTGCGTTTCCTTGCGAAAACGCCGGGCCGCTCCAGTTTTCCTGGCCCATCCAAGGCACCGGTGAGGCACCAAAGGGACGGGTTGTCGGTTCGCCATAAAAACGCCAAAGGGGCTTGCCGCCCCCTGGTGTGTGTCTTGATGTCGCGCGCGTCAGATGCGCATCGGCATCACGACATACTTGAACTCTTCGTTCTCGGGCACCGTGATCAGCGCGCTCGAGCTGGCGTCGCCGAGGCTCACCTGCACGGTGTCGACCTTCAGGTTCGCGAGTACGTCGAGCAGATACGTGACGTTGAAGCCGATGTCGACGGTATCGCCCTGGTAGGCGATTTCCAGTTCTTCCTGCGCCTCTTCCTGATCGGCGTTGGTCGACATGATCTTCAGCTGGCCCGGCGCGATGATGCAGCGCACGCCCTTGAACTTGTCCGAGGTCAGGATTGCCGCGCGCTGCAGCGAACGCTGCAGTTCTTCACGGCCGATCTCGAACGAATTCTTGTGCGCTTTCGGGATCACGCGCTGGAAGTCGGGGAACTTGCCCTCGACGAGTTTCGACACGAGCTCGACCTGGCCGAACGTGAACTTGGCCTGGGTTTGCGCGATGTCGATGGTGACGGTGTCGTCGATGTCTTCGAGCAGGCGTTGCAGCTCGAGAATCGTCTTGCGCGGCACGATGACTTCCTGGCGGCCGAACGTGCCGCCTTCGAGCTTCATCGACGAGAACGCGAGGCGGTGGCCGTCGGTGGCCACGGCCATCAGCTGGTCGCCGTCGACGACGAGCAGCATGCCGTTCAGGTAGTAGCGGATGTCCTGCTGCGCCATCGCGAAGTGCACCATGCCGAGCAGCTGGCGGAACGACTTCTGCGGGACGGTCAGGGTCGCGCCGAAATCCTTCGCCTGCGCGACGGTCGGGAACTCGTCGGCCGCCAGCGTCTGCAGTGCGAAGCGGCTCTTGCCGGATTGAACGGTGAGGCGCTTGTCGGCGAGCGACAGCGTGACCTGGCCGTCAGGCATCGCGCGCAGGATGTCGAGCAGCTTGCGCGCCGCGACGGTGGTCGCGACCTGGTCGCCGCCGACGCCGAAATCGGCGCGCGTGGTGATCTGCAGTTCCAGGTCGGTCGACAGGAACGAAACGTCCGAGCCGTTCTTGGTGATCAGCAGGTTGGCGAGGATCGGCAACGTATGGCGGCGTTCGACGATGCCGCTGACCGTTTGCAGCGGCCTGAGGAGGGTGTCTCGTTCGGTCTTGACCAGTTGCATAGAGTTCCTTCGTTGAGTAACGGCCTGCAGCGCAGCAGCCTCGCAGCGCCCCGCCAGCCGGGCTCTTGGCCCGCCACCACCGGGGCGGTCAAACCAGTATTGTGCCTCAAAACCGAACCGCCCCCCTTAAATTGGGGCGGAGGCCGAATTATCAAGCGCGCCGCGCGCTCAGCCCTTCAGCGTCTGTTCCAGCACGTGCAGCTCGTGATTGAGCTGCGCGTCCTTGCTGCGTTCGTCGGCGATCTTGCGCACCGCATGCAGCACGGTGGTGTGGTCGCGCCCGCCAAACAGCTCGCCGATTTCCGGCAGGCTCTTCTGCGTGAGTTCCTTCGCGAGGTACATCGCGATCTGCCGCGGCCGCGCGATGTTCGCGGGACGCTTCTTCGAATACATGTCGGCGACCTTGATGTTGTAGAAGTCGGCGACGGTCTTCTGGATGTTCTCGACCGAAATCTGCCGGTTCTGCACGGTCAGCAGGTCCTTCAGCGCTTCCTTGGTCAGCTCGATCGAGATCTCGCGGCCGTGGAACTTCGAATACGCGAGGATCTTGCGCAGCGCGCCTTCGAGTTCACGCACGTTCGAGCGCAGGTGCTTCGCGACGAAGAACGCGACGTCTTCCGACAGGTTCACGCATTCCGACTGCGCCTTGCGCATCAAAATCGCGACGCGCATTTCCAGCTCGGGCGGCTCGATCGCGACGGTGAGGCCCGAGTCGAAGCGCGAGATCAGGCGATCGTCGATCCCCGAGATTTCCTTCGGATACGTGTCGCTGGTGATGATCACCTGCGCCTTGTTCGCGACCAGCGCCTCGAACGCGTAGAAGAATTCCTCTTGCGTGCGCGACTTGCCGGAGAAGAACTGAATATCGTCGATCAGCAACAGGTCGAGCGAGTGGTAGTAGCGCTTGAAGTCGTCGAACGCCTTGCGCTGGTACGCCTTCACCACATCCGACACGTATTGCTCGGCGTGGATGTAGCGGATCCGCGCGCCGGCCTTGTCGAGCAGCAGCTGGTTGCCGATCGCGTGGATCAGGTGGGTCTTGCCGAGGCCGACGCCGCCGTACAGGAACAGCGGGTTGTACGAGATGCCCGGGTTGTCCGCGACCTGGATCGCGGCGGCGCGTGCGAGCTGGTTCGCCTTACCGGTCACGAAGTTGTCGAACGTGAGCACGGGGTTCAGCTTCGAGCGTTCGTACATCGAATCGGCTTCGCCACCGCCGGCGGGCGCGGCACCCGGGCCCGGGCGCCACGTGCGACGGCCGGCGGCCGCTTCGTGCGCGGGCAGGCT
>NZ_CAJNKE010000354.1 GCF_905232215.1 Burkholderia sp. LMG 13014 | reverse complement strand
CGGGTCGCTGACCGAGTGGCGGCCGGTTTCGACGCGGCCGGCCACGCGGCGCGAGAAACTCGCGTCGCTGTCCGCGGTGACGACGAAGTCGTACCAGTGGCCGGTCGAGTCGAGCGTCCAGTGCAGTTCGGCCTGGTCGCCGGCGCGCACCGTGACCGTCCACGTGGTACCGGTGCCGTGATCGTGGCCGTGCCCCTGGCTGTTGCCGTTCTCGTTGCCCTGGCCATGACCGCGATCGTCGTGTGCGCCGCGGCCGGACAGCGGCCCGTAGACCTGGTTCGACTTCACGGTGAAACGCACCGTGCCGCCGCCGTGGTTGCGCAGCTTCAGGTGGAGGTTGCCGCTTGCGCCCGCATAGCCGACGCGAACTTCCGGATGGGGCGCGCGGGCACCGGCCAGGCGGCTCAGGTCGCCGGTGAAGCGGCGGTGATAGCCATTCGGGCCCAGCACCCACAGGTCATATTTACCGCCATTGTCGGCGCGCGCGGCCCAGTCGCCGCGCAGCGTCTTGCCCGGCTCGACGGCGTAGCGCTGCGGCAGGCGGTCGAGATTCAGCTTGTCATAGACGTGAAACACGGCGGCGGCGCGGCCCGTGTTCGCGAACTTCAGCGTGACCGTGCCGCTGCCGGCATCGGCCTGTGCGCTCGCATGCAGTTCGTAAGGCAACGCGCGCGACGGGCGCACACCGGTGGCCTGGGCGGGCAGCGACGGCGCGGCCGGCGGCACGTTCTTCGGCGCGGCCTGCTGCGCGGCGCTCAGCGCGTCGACCTGGCCTTTGGTCGTATGGCCCGCGAGCGTCGGCAGCGGTTCGTTGTTCGGCGAGCGGAAGTTGAACGCGCTCGTCAGGTCGCCGCACACCGCGCGGCGGTACGCGCTGATCTGCGGCTCCGCGACGCCGAAGCGTTTTTCGAGGAAGAGCAGCGTCGACGTATGGTCGAACACCTGCGAGTTGACCCAGCCGCCGCGGCTCCACGGCGACACGATCCACATCGGCACGCGCGGGCCCGGGCCGTACGGACGGCCGTCGGTCGCCGGCTGGCTCGCCGTGGCCGGCGTGAAGTCGTGGTACTCGGCGGCGACGTCGGCGGCCGCCAGCGTATGGCCACCCGCGAGCGTGCCGTCGGCGTTGCGCGACGGCACGGCCGGCGACGGCATGTGGTCGAAGAAGCCGTCGTTCTCGTCGTAGTTGACCAGCAGCACGGTCTTGCTCCACACCTCCGGGTTTGCCGTCAGCGCATCGAGCACGGCCTGCACGTACCAGCCGCCCTGTGCCGGGCTCGACGGCCCCGGGTGTTCGCTGTACACGGACGGGGGGATGATCCACGACACCTCGGGCAGCGTGCCGTTGCGGATGTCGTCGCGGAACGATTCGAGGAAGCCGTACGGCATCGTGTTGCCGAACCCTTTCGCGAGCGGGCTCAGCGGATCGTCGATCGCCGGATCGTAGAACGCGCCGGCCGCCGTCACGGGCTGCGTGATGTCCGTCGATGCGACATACGCCGGCCGGCGTGCGGGCGGCATCTGCTCGATCGCCGCGCGCCAGTGGCGAAAGCTCATCATCTCGTTGCAGCCGAAGTTGTCGATCAGGCTCTGGTAGACCTTCCAGTTCACGCCGGCCTGCTGCAGCCGGTCGGCGTAGGTGGTCCAGGTCCAGCCCTGGCTCGACGGGCCGATGTCGTTGCCGCCGTTGAACTGGTTGTTCAGCGCGGCGATCTTCACGCGGCTGCCGTCGGCCGGGCTGATGCCGTTCGGGCCGTTGGTGCCGCTCCAGTAGAACAGGCGGTTCGCGATCGTGCCCGTGTGCATCCCGCAGTGATAGTGGTCGCACAGCGTGAACGCATCGGCGAGCGCGCGCTGGAACGGGACTTCCGCCGCGTCGTAGTAGCCCATCGACAGCGGCGTCTTCGCGTCGGGCCAGCGGTTCATCCGGCCGTGGTCCCACGCGGCCTGCGCATCGGCCCACGTGTGCGGCGTGCCGCCCGCGCGCTGTGCGTTGCCCTGGCTCGCGTCGAGGTGATACGGCGTGACGGTGGTGGCGGGCGTCGGCTTCGTGTACGTCTGGTAGAACACGTTGCGGCCGTTCGGCGACGGCACCGCAAAGCGGTCGCCATACCCGCGCACGCCCTTGAACGTGCCGAAGTAGCTGTCGAATGCGCGGTTCTCCATCATCAGCAGCACGACGTGCTTCACGTCCTTGATGGTCCCCGTTTCGTGAAACGCGGGAATCGCGAGCGCGCGGCGGATGCTCGGCGGAAACGCGGACAGCGCGGCGGCGGCGAGGCCGGAAGTGGCGGTCTGCTGGAGGAATTTGCGGCGTGACGTCATGGCGTTCGGGTCCTGTGATGATGGGAGCGTTCGTGACTTCGTCTGGTGGCGCCCGGGCGTCGCCCCCCCTGGGACGATTCGCGCGGCGTGTGCGTTCGAGTGCAGCGGCCGCGCGTGGCGGAGGTGCGCGCATCTCGCGCGATGCGTGATGTCGCGCGGATGCCTTGGCCATTGCCGCGATCCTGCGCGACGCGCGCTCGTGATGCGCGGGCCAGGACGTCGGCACACACCGGCCCGGCGCATGCCGGGTTGGGCGGCGCCCAGTCTAGGGAGACGACGTGACGTCGACGTGATGAACGCATGACATCGCATGTCGCTTGCGTGACGTTGCGTGCGCAACGAGTTGTTCAGGCGCGATGCGCGGCTGAAAAAGGTCGGGAATTACCGATCGCCGCATGCGTAGCCGGTCAAAATTTGCCGGGTTCCGTTCGAATCGGGTGGCGAAGTTCGTTGCGGGGGCAACATGACGCGCGACGACGTGACGACCATGTTTCAAATGCGTGAAATCGGATAAGCTCGACACATTGCTGCGCGTACGCGCAGTCCACGCCTTCAGCGCGAATTTTCGGAACCGGCCCACCCATGACCGACATCAAGATCCGGCACAGCGAGACGCACGACGTCGACGCGATCCGGCAGATCGCCGCGCATCCCGCGGTGTACGCGAATACGTTGCAGCATCCGTTTCCGTCTCTCGAGAAATGGCAGCAGCGGCTCGATGGCGTGCGCGAGCGCGGCATGAGCCTCGTCGCCGAAATCGACGGCGTCGTGGTCGGCCATCTCGGCCTGAATCTCGAGCCGAATCCGCGGCGGCGTCATGCGGCGGGGCTCGGCATGATGGTCGACGCGGCGCATCACGGGCGCGGCGTCGGCAGCCGGTTGCTCGCGGCCGCGATCGATCTCGCGGAAAACTGGCTGAACGTCACGCGTCTCGAGCTGACCGTGTTCACCGACAACCGCGCGGCGATCGTGCTCTACGAGAAGCACGGTTTCCGGATCGAGGGCGAATCGCCGGGCTATGCGTTGCGTGACGGCGTGCATGAGTCCGTGTATCACATGGCGCGGATCAAGGCACGGCAGTGAAGGCTCGGCCGACGCATATCCGATAGCCCACGCGGCCGCGCTGCCGAGCGTCATATTCATTCGAGAATTCGTTCGTTTTCTGCCGGCGGTGCCCGTCATATCGTTGAACGATTTGCCGGCACGCCTCGGCCGGCGTGCGCTTTTCCGTAACGATCCTGCGCGGCGTTGCACGTCGGCTCGCTTCATCGTCATCGCTTCCTGGCCAAGGCATCACGGCCATCGCTTCGCATGCCGCACCTTCCCGCAACCGCCTCTTTCAACGGACCCGCTTCGATGAAATCCGCCTTCCGGAATCTGACTGCTGCCTGCCTGTTCGCCGCCGCGGGTGCGGCGTTTGCCGCTGCGACGCCCACGGGCGCCCCGGTGGCGAGTGCGTCGCCCGACGGCGCGCATCTGCCGCCCGGCATCGCATGGCAGCACGGCGATGTCGATGCCGCGTTCGCGTTGGCGAAGCGCACCGGCAAGCCGCTGCTGCTCTACTGGGGCGCGGTGTGGTGCCCGTCGTGCAACCAGGTGAAGTCGACGATCTTCAGCCAGCAGGCATTCAAGACCCGCTCGTCGTTCTTCGTGCCCGTGTATCTCGACGGCGATACCGAAAGCGCGCAGAAGCTCGGTGAGCGTTTCAAGGTGCATGGCTATCCGACGATGATCCTGTTCCGTCCCGACGGCACCGAAGTGACGCGGCTGCCGGGCGAAGCCGATCTCGACCGCTACATGCAGGCGCTGTCGCTCGGGATGACGGCTGCGCATCCGGTGCGGCAGACGCTCGCGACCGCGCTGAAGAATGGTGCATCGCTGACACCGGACGAATGGCGCCTGCTGGCCGACTATTCGTGGGATACCGACGGTGCGTTGCCGGTGCCGGCCGATCGCGTCGCCGAGACGCTGCAGTCGCTCGCGCAACGCGCGCGGGCGGCCGGCGCGAAGGCCGAATCGGCGCGCTTCGCGCTGAAGTCGGCCGTGGTCGCCGCGTCCGACGATCCCGCGCAGGCCGGCGCGCTCGACAAGGCGGCGCTTGCCGATTCGCTGCGCACGGTGCTGCAGGATCCCGCATGGTCACGGGCCGATTCGGACGTGCTGGTCGCGGCGCCCGCGCGCGTGGTCGCGTATCTCGGCGGCGGCGGCGACGCGCAGCGCGCGAAATTGCGCGGCGCGTACGACGCGGCGCTTGCGCGGCTGTCGACCGACACCACGCTGTCGTCGATCGACCGGCTGATGGCACTGCACGGCCGCGTGCTGCTCGCGCGCGGCGATGCGCCCAAGGGCACGCCGCTGACTGCGCCGGCGCTGGCCGATACCGCGCGCAAGCAGATCGCCGCGTCGGTGCAGGGCGCTGCGAATGCCTACGAGCGGCAGGCGCTCGTCAGCGAAGGCGCGGACACGTTGACCGACGCGGGCCTGTACGACGAGTCGGATGCGTTGCTGAAGGCCGAGTTGCCGCGTTCGTCCACCCCGTACTACTTCATGTCCGGGCTGGCCGCGAATGCGAAAGCGCGTGGCGACAAGGCCGCGGCGCTCGACTGGTACCGCAAGGCATACGACGCGGCGAGCGGGCCGGCGACGAAGCTGCGCTGGGGCGCGACCTATTTTGCGAATGCGGTCGAACTGGCGCCGGACGATTCGGCGCGCATCGAAGGGATTGCCGCGAGCGTGCTCGCGCAGGCCGACAAGACCCGGGACGCGTTCTACGGCGCAAACCTGCGCGCGTTGACCAAGGTCGTCACGCAGCTGAACCGCTGGCGCGACAGCGGCGCGCACGACGCATCGGTCAGGTCGATCGCGAAGCAGTTCGGCGGCATCTGTGGGAAACTGCCCGCCGGCGATCCGCAGGCAAGCGCCTGCGAGCGCCTGATCCAGCCGGTCAAGGCATAGCATCCGGTGGCACTGCGTGAGCTTTCGGGATGCCGGCCGGCGCTTTTCCCGATACCAACGAGGCCACCGACACCATGCCCCATCTGACGCTCGAATATTCCGCGAACCTCGACGGGTTCGACGCCGGCGCGACCCTGCGCGCGCTCAATGCCGTCCTTGCCGCGTCCGGCCATTTCGACGAGCTCGACATCAAGAGCCGTGCGCTGCGGTTCGATACCTTCGCGGTCGGCACGTCGCCGGCGCCGCGTGCGTTCGTCCATGCGAAGCTCGCGGTGCTGAGCGGCCGGACGACCGACGTCAAGCGCCAATTTTCGGAGCAGGTGCTGGCGGAACTGAAGCGGCACGTCGTCGCGCCGCCCGGCACGCACCTGCAACTGTGCGCGGAAATACTGGAACTGGAGCGCGAGTCCTACGCGAAAGCGAGCATCGAGCCGCAGTGACCGGGCAGGGCGGTGCGCGCTGCGCGGGCCGGGAACGCGGCGCTGGCGCGAGCGCGGTTCACGGGTTCGACACCGGGCTATTGGCCCGTGGAGTACGCGCCGCGATTGCCGTAGCCGGCGTCCGTGGCCTGCGGCGCGCCCTGTTG
The DNA here is from genome assembly GCF_905232215.1 of Burkholderia sp. LMG 13014. Lineage (GTDB taxonomy): Bacteria > Pseudomonadota > Gammaproteobacteria > Burkholderiales > Burkholderiaceae > Burkholderia. The sequence goes on along the minus strand of NZ_CAJNKE010000354.1, from coordinate 424 downwards.
CCGGGCGATCTTCGCCTCGGCGGCATGAATGCTGGCAGGGTAGAACCAGTCGCTCGGCTGGAAGCCGGCTTTTTTCAGCGCAACCACTTCTGAATGAACTTCGGCGCGTGTGAGCGGCGAGTTGGCTTGCGCCTGCGCGGCGACGGGAGCGGCGAATGCGGCCGCGAGGGCGATCGTGCGGATCAGCGGGTTCATGAGTGGATACCTCCAGGTTTTCGACGGTGCCGATCGCACACGGTGACCGTCGAAACCAGTGTAGGCCTCGCCCGGCTCGCGAAAAATGCCGCTACGCCCAACGTAGTGTTCTGCGGAAGACAACAATGAGCGAGCCGTCGAGCGTGCCTGAACGGCGCCCGGCAAAAAGGGGAGGAGCGGGGAGAAGCCGGCCGCATCGACGGCGCCGGGGGGGGGGGGGGGGGGGGGC
>NZ_CAJNKE010000353.1 GCF_905232215.1 Burkholderia sp. LMG 13014 | reverse complement strand
CGTCGCGGTACTGTCACGCCCCGTGAAGGAACCCGATGAAAGTCAAACGGATCGTCGCCAATATCGACACGCGCTCAGTCGACGACGCCAAGCGCTTCTACCAGCGGATCTTCGGCCTCGACCTGCTGATGGACCACGGCTGGATCGCGACCTACGGCAACGACGAGCAGATGGACGTGCAGATCAGCTTCGCATCGCAGGGCGGGGCGGGTACGCCGACGCCCGATCTGTCGATCGAGGTCGACGATGTCGATGAGGCGCTCGCACGTGTGCATGCGGCCGGGATTCCGGTGGAGTACGGCCCGGCTGACGAGCCTTGGGGCGTGCGGAGGTTTTACGTGCGCGATCCGTTCGGCAAGCTCGTCAACGTGCTCGCGCATCGCTGATCGGGCACGCCGGGGCGGCCAAGGTGGCGTTCACGCATGCAACGCCAGCCCGACCAGTCGGAGAGTCTCCGCATCGCCGGCACGAAACACTTCGCGGGTGGCTATCGCGTCCGGTAGCGCATCCGCAAGGCAGGCGGCTTGCCGGTTGCAGCAGGTGTGTAGCCGATTCGGCTCCGATCGTAGTCAAATCGGCTGCGTTTGGGCCATCCGTCCGAATCGATACACACGCGACGATGCGGGTCACGCCAGGTAGCCCTCTCCGCTGCAACGCAACCGGTCATGCTGCGATCCGTTGCGCCGCCCCATGATAAGATCGCGCGCTTTCCGCGCCGGCACCGTCTGCCCGACGGCCGCGGGCCGCTAACGAACCCGCGAGGATCGCATGTCCCAGATCATCGTCGAAGGCCTGGCGAAGACTTATCGCGTCGCGGAGCGGCAGCCCGGCATGCTTGGGCTGCTGCGCCGCCGCTGGCGTGAAGTCGAAGCGCTCAAGGACGTCAGCTTCAGCCTGCGGCACGGCGAGCTGCTTGGTTTCATCGGGCCCAACGGGGCCGGCAAGTCGACCACCATCAAGGTCCTGTCCGGCATCCTGCGGCCGACTTCCGGCAGGGTGGTCATCGACGGCCGCGTGCCGTTCGACGACCGCATCGCACACGTCGCGCGCATCGGCGCGGTGTTCGGGCAGCGCAGCCAGTTGTGGTGGGACCTGCCCGTCATCGACGGCTTCGACCTGCTGCGCGACATCTATCGTGTCGATCCCGGCGCCTATCGGCGCACGCGCGACGCGCTCGTCGCGATGCTGCGCCTCGACAGCCTGCTCGACCAGCCGGTACGCCAGTTGTCGCTCGGGCAACGGATGCGCGCCGAAATTGCCGCGGCGCTGCTGCACGAGCCGCCGATCCTGTTTCTCGACGAGCCGACCATCGGCCTCGATGCGCCGTCGAAGCTCGCGGTGCGCGAATTCGTCAAGACGCTGAACCGCGAGCGCGGCGTGACCGTGTTGCTGACGACGCACGACATGCACGACATCGAGGCGCTCGCGGAGCGCGTGATCGTCATCGGACATGGCCGCGTGCTGGCCGACCAGCCGTTCGACGCGCTGCGCGCCGGCGTGCTGTCCGACCGCCGCATCCTGGTCGACTTCGCGGACGAAGCACCGGCGCTCGACATCGCCGGTACGCAGTTGCTGCGACGCGAGGGTCGCACGGCCGAGCTCGCGTTCGATCCGGGCGTCATCGGTGCGCCCGCGCTCGTCGCGCGCATCGCGGCCGAGCATGCGGTCGAGGATATCCGCGTCGAGCAGCCGGCGATCGAGGAGGTCATCGCGCGCTTCTACCGCCTGCATGGCGCGACGGAAGCCTGAGCCGATGGACGTCCTGCGCCCGTACGCCGCGGCTTTCTCGGCACGCTTCAAGACCCTGCTCCAGTATCGCGCGGCGGCCCTCGCGGGCTTCACGACGCAATGCTGGTGGGGCGCGCTCAAGGTGATGATCTATGCGGCGTTCTATCGTCACGCGACGCACGCGCATGCGTCGATGACGCTCGAGCAGGTGACGACCTACACGTGGATCGCGCAGGCGATGTTCGCGCTGCTGCCGTGGGCCGGCGACCCCGATGTCGCGGCGGCGGTGCGGACCGGCGCGGTCAGCTATGACCGGTTGCGCCCGGTCGATACATACACGTGGTGGTACGTGCGGGCGATGGCGTGGATGAGCGCGCGGGCGCTGCCGCGAGTCCTGCTGATGTTCGTCGCGGCAGCGATCGCGCTGCCGCTCGCCGGGTTCGGCGAATGGGCCTGGCAGCCGCCGGCGGACGCCGCGCGGGCCGCGCTGTTCGTCGTGTCCGTGATGCTGATGATCGGGCTCGCTGCCGCGTTCGTGATGCTGCTCAACCTGTGTATCGCCGCGACGCTGACCGATCGCGGGATCAACACGCTCGCGCCCGCGTTCGTGATCCTGTTCTCGGGCAACCTGATTCCGCTCGGCCTGTTTCCGGACTGGCTGCAGCCGCTGCTGATCGCCCAGCCGTTCGCCGGGATGCTCGACATCCCGTCGCGGATCTACATCGGCACGCTGAGCGGGGGCGCCGCGTGGGCCGGGATCGCGCTGCAGGCGTTCTGGATCGTCGCCTTCGTCACGCTGGGGCGCATGGCGATGCACCGCGTGATGGCGCGGCTTCACCTGCAGGGAGGTTGACCCGATGCATGCCGCCCGCCTGCTGTCCCGCTACTTCGCCACCTCGATCCGCGCCCAGCTCCAGTATCCGGCCTCGAGCCTGATGCTCGGCGCGGGCACGTTCCTGACGACCCTCATCGAACTGGTCGGCATCTGGGCACTGTTCGACCGCTTCGGCGACGTGCAGGGCTGGCGCTTCGGCGACATCTGCATGTTCTTCGGAATGGTCAGCGTCAGCTTCGCGATCGCCGATTTCATCAGCCGCGGGTTCGACGTGTTCGGCAGCGACTTCATCCGCACGGGCGATTTCGACCGCCTGCTGCTGCGCCCGCGCACGGCCACGCTGCAACTGATCGGCCATGACTTCCGGTTGCGCGTGATCGGGCGGCTGCTGCAGGGTATCGTCGTGCTGGTCGTCGCGACGCGCGCGCTCGATTTCGACTGGAACGCCACGTCGATCGCGCTGGCCGTGTGGACGATCGCCGGTGGCGTCGCGCTGTTCTTCGGGCTGATGGTGCTGCAGGCCACGCTCGCGTTCTGGACCGTCGAGAGCCTGGAAGTCGTCAATGTCGTCACGTACGGCGGCGTTCAGGCCGCGCAGTTCCCGATCAGTCTTTATGCGGGCTGGCTCCGTCATTTCCTGACGTTCGTCGTGCCGATCGCGTGCATCGCGTACTTCCCGGTGCTGGCGATCCTCGGCAAGCCCGATCCGCTCGGCGCGCCGAGCTGGTTTCTGCCGCTCGCGCCGGCGGTCGCGTTCGTGTTCCTGGGCGCGTGCTTCGTCGCGTGGCGGTTCGGGGTGCGCAAATATACGTCGACGGGTACCTGAGCGGCGTGCGCGTACCCGTGATGCGCGACGCGTGACTGCCGGCGCGTCACGCGCGACTTGCGCGATTTGCGCGGACACCGAAGCATGTCGATCGATCGGGAATCTTGATCTCGTTTCCTTCTCGCCGGTCGCCGATCCGGCGCGACGGAACGTACGGCAGCGGAGCAGCGCGCTGCCGTACACCGCTACAGCGCACGTGCGATCGCCTGCTCCAGTAGCGACAGGCCGAGGTCGATCTCTTCCTCGCTGACGGTCAGTGGCGGCGCGATCCGGAACACGCCGCCCATGCCGGGCAATTGCACGATGTTCATGCTGAGCCCGAGATTCATGCATTCGCGCGTGATCTTCGCGCCGAGCCCGTCCGCCGGTTCCTTCGTGCGGCGATCCTTGACGATCTCGACGCCGAGCAGCAGCCCGCGTCCGCGCACGTCGCCGATGCAGTCGAAGCGCTCCATCAGGTCGAGCAGGCCGCGCCGGAGCCGGTCGCCCATCACGTTCGCCCGTGCGACGAGCCCGTCGCGCTGCACCACGTCCAGCACGCGCAGGCCGACGGCCGCCGGCAGCGGATCCGACACGTGCGTCGTGTAGAACAGGTAGCCGAGTTCGTGCGCGCGTTCCTCGATCTGCGCGGACGTGACGATCGCCGCGAGCGGCAGCCCGGCGCCGAGCGTCTTCGACAGCGTCAGGATGTCGGGCGTCACGCCGTCGCGCTGGCACGCGAACATCGTGCCGGTGCGCCCGACGCCGGTCTGCGCCTCGTCGAGGATCAGCAGCATCCCGCGTGCCTCGCACTTGCGCTTGAGCGCCGCCATATAGCCTTCCGGCAGCTCGATGATCCCGCCCGAACTGAGGATCGGCTCCGCGATGAAGGCCGCGAGGTTGCCGCTCGACTGGCGATCGATCAGGTCGAACGCGTAGTCGAGTTCGGCGAGGTAGTCGTAGGTGCCGTTGCGCTCGAAGCGCGGCCGGTACGTGAACGGCGCCGGAATCGCGAACGAGCCGACCGACGCCGGGCCGACGCCCTTGCGGCCGGCGCTGTACGTGGCCGACGCGGCCGCGCCCGTCATCCCGTGCCACGACTGCGCGAAGCCGACGATCTCGTACTTGCCGGTGACGAGCTTCGCCATCCGGATCGCCGCTTCGTTCGATTCCGCGCCGGTGCTGAGCAAGAGCGCGCGATCGAGCCCGGCGGGCGTGATGTCGGCCAGGCGCGTCGCGAGGTCGACGACCGGCCGCGACAGCATCCCGCTGAACAGGTGATCGAGCTTGCCCGCGTATTCGCCGATCACGGAGACGATCTCCGGATGGCTGTGGCCGAGCACCGCGCTCATCTGGCCTGATGTGAAATCGAGGATCGCGCGGCCGTCCGCGTCGTACACGAAGCTGCCTTGCGCGCGCTCGATGATCATCGGCTCGAACGTGCCGCCGTAGCGGACCAGGTGCTGCCTGGCGTTGCGCCAGAAGGTCGGGTCGTCGTTCAGGGACATCGGGCGTCTCCGGGCAAGGGGTAGGGGGTAGGGGGCGCTTGCAGTCTAGGCGCGCGTCTGGTTTGATGGAAACGAATAGTTCTTATGCAAGGTAGAAAAGGAGCTAATACCTTGGGGCTTTCGCTCGAAATCGACCTGCTGCGCTCGTTCGTCGTGATCGCCGAGGTGCGCGCGCTCAGCCGCGCGGCCGCGCGTGTCGGCCGGACCCAGTCCGCGCTCAGCCAGCAGATGAAGCGGCTCGAGGAGGTCGTCGACCAGCCGCTGTTCCAGCGCACCGGCCGCGGCGTGGTGCTGACCCACCCGGGCGAGCGGCTCCTCGTGCATGCGCAGCGCATCCTGAGGCTGCACGACGAGGCAATGGCCGACCTGTGCGGCACGGGGTTGTCGGGGACGATCCGCTTCGGGTGCCCGGACGATTACGCGGAGGTCTGGCTGCCTTCGCTGCTGCGGCAGTTTTCGAGCCAGCATCCGCAGGCGATCGTCGAAGTCGTATGCGGGCCGACGCCGCGGCTCATTGAGCAGCTGGAGAATCGCGCGGTCGATCTGGCGATGATTTCATTGCCGGACGACGGCGCGAACGACGACATCATTCGCCGCGAGCAGCTGGTCTGGATCGGCTATCCGGGGCTCGAACCCGCGCATTTCGATCCGTTGCCGCTGGCGCTGTCCGATCGCGACACGCTCGATCACCTCGCGGCCTGCGAGGCACTGGATCGTGCCGGCCGCGATTACCGCGTCGCGTATGCGAGCAGCAGTCTCGCGGGGCTGATCGCGCTGGTGCGTTCGGGGCAGGCGTTCGCGGTGATGACGCAGACGGCGGTACCGGCCGACCTGGCGATCGTCACCGGCGATCCGCGCTTGCCGCCATTGCCGGCGGTGGGCATTGCGCTGAAGTTCGATCGCAAGCGGCCGTCGCATCTGACGACGGCATTCGCCGAGCATATCCGGCTCACGCTGCCGCTGTTGTGATGCGCGCGGTCGTCGCGCCGAAGCATCATTCGACCGTCGACGAATCCGATAGCTGTGCCGAGCCGCGGGCATTGGCATCCGCCGCCGCATCGCGCACGCGGATCGCCGCCTGAATGCTCGACAACTTGAGTTCGGTTTCCTGATATTCGTTGACCGGCTCGGAATCGGCGACGATGCCGCAGCCCGCGAACAACCGGCACGCGCCACGGTCGACCAGCGCGGAGCACAGCGCGACGATGAAGTCGCCGTTGCCGTGCGCGTCGATCCAGCCGACGGGCGCCGCATACCAGCCACGATTGAAACCTTCATGCGCGCGGACGTGGTCGAGCGCAGCGGCGCGCGAAGTCGTCGGGCCAGTCGGGTGCGTTGGCCGGGAGGATTGCATGCGCTGACCCTGGGTTCCGGCAAGTTGTCAGAAAATGTAAATGAGAGGTATTATCATTTGCAACAAGTGCC
>NZ_CAJNKE010000352.1 GCF_905232215.1 Burkholderia sp. LMG 13014 | reverse complement strand
GCGCACGGGCTGCCAGCGCCGCTCGACGATCGCGAGCGTGAGGATCGGCTGCACGCCGAGGATCGTCGCGAGCACGCCCGGCGCGATTCCGCGTTCGAGCGCGAGCAGGTAGAAGATCGAATAGCCGCCCATCATCAGCAAGCCGGTCAGTGCGGCCATGCGCCGCTCGCCGCGCGGCGGCAGCCAGCGTTTGCGCAGGAAGGCCAGCCCAAGCAGCACGAGCGATGCCAGCGCGAAACGTGCGGTGAGAAAGACGAACGCGGATGCGTGACGCAGCCCGAGTTCAGCGAAGATCGCGCCGCTGCTCCACAGCAGCACGAAGAGCGACGTCGCGCCATGCGCGGCGAGCGCGCGTTTGAACGAAACCATGTGAATCCACCTGTCGAACGGATCGGAATGTTCCATCCGCGCGCGCAGCAACACGCCGTGCGTCACGACGCACGAATGCAGGCCTGCGGGCGAATGGAAGACGAAACGAAAAGCCGGCTGGTCAGCCGGCGCGTGCCGCCGGAGGGGGCGGCGCGGCGCCAACGAGCGGCGGTGCGACAGGAGGGGGAAGAACCGACGGATGCGCGCACGCCTGCGGCCGCGAGTCGAACTGCGGCCGGGATTTTGCAAGGGCGGACGTGAGCGGATGCATCGTATCGGAATGCGCTTGAACGCGAATGAGCATCAAAGGTAACGCAAGGCCGGCATCGGACGCAACACCTGTCGGTGGCATCGCATGGCGAAGGGCGAAGGGCGAAGGGCGAAGGGCGAAGAGCGGTGCGTGCGCAACAGTTGCTGCGCTGGCCACGTTCAAGGCAGAGGCAAGGCGATGACGGCGTAACGCGGTTCGGCAACCGCAGTCGCCAGTCGCACGAAATTGCCTGGCGAACCCGCATCGGGCTCACGATGCGCGCGGAGCGTCCGTCACGTGCGCGCCGCGGTGATGCCGGGGATTCGGCGGGCAGTCACATTCGACAGGGTATGATGGGGGGAACCGGGCAGGCAAGCGCCTGCCCGGCGCAGTGGTTGATTGGAGACATTCGACGAATTCGCGGCACTTCGCCTGCTTCTTCTTCTTTTCGTGCTTCGATAAACCGTGAACAATGGGATTACGCGCAACGTTCCGTCGAGAGCGCGCGGATCGTGCATTTGCCGGCCCCCAGCGGGCCGGGTTTCAAGATTCAAGAGTGGGGAACCATCATGCATGTCGGGTCGATTGTCTGCACTACCCATATCGCGGTGCCGAAGGGCGCGCGCGGCATCGTCCAGCGCGTCCTGGGCGACATGGCCATGGTGACCTGGTACGCGGGCGTACCGGGCGAGTCGAAGGAACTCAACACCGAGCCGTTCTTTCTCGAGGACCTGATCGACACCGGCGAATCCGTGCTACCGGCCGGCGCGGCGCTCCACTAAGCGCATTCACCGCACCGGGCGCTCGTCTTTCGGCCCGGCTGGCGGCACAATGCGGGGCATGAAAGACGTCACTTCCGCTCCCGCTTCTCCCGCCGGCCCGCCGTTCGCCGGACTCACGCCCGAGTGCGTGCTCGACGCGCTCGACAGCGTGCTGATACCGGCCGGCCTGCGCACCGACGGGCGCCTGCTCGCGCTCAACAGCTACGAAAACCGCGTGTATCAGGTGGGCATCGAAGACGGCCCGCCGGTCGTCGCGAAGTTCTACCGTCCGGCACGCTGGTCGGACGAAGCGATCCTCGAAGAGCACGCGTTCGTCGCCGAACTCATCGCGCGCGAGATTCCGGCGGTGCCCGCGCGCGCATTCGACGGCCGGACGCTGCACGCGTTCGACGGTTTCCGCTTCTCGATCTTCGAGCGGCGCGGCGGCCGCGCGCCCGATCTCGATCGCAGCGACACGCTCGAATGGCTGGGCCGTTTCATCGGCCGGATCCATGCGGTCGGCGCGACGCAGCCGTATGTCGCGCGCCCCGTGCTCGACATCAATACGTTCGGCTACGAGCCGCGCGACTACCTGCTCGCGCACGATTTCATTCCGGACGATGTGCGGCCTGCATACGAGACGGCCGTGACGCTCGCGCTCGAAGGCGTCGAGGCCGCGTTCGAGCGAGCAGGCGAGATCCGCCTGCTGCGCACGCACGGCGACTGTCATCCGAGCAACGTGCTGTGGACCGATGCCGGCCCGCACTTCGTCGATTTCGACGACAGCCGGATGGCGCCGGCGATCCAGGATCTGTGGCTGTTGCTGCCGGGCGATCGCGAAGGCGCGTCGCGTGCGCTGGCTGATTTGCTGGCCGGCTACGAGGATTTCTGCGAATTCGAGCCGCGCGAGCTGCATCTCGTCGAAGCGCTGCGCACGCTGCGGCTGATTCACTACGCGGCATGGCTCGCGCGGCGCTGGGACGATCCCGCATTTCCGGCCGCGTTCCCGTGGTTCAACACGCATCGTTACTGGGAAGCGCGCGTGCTCGAGTTGCGCGAGCAGATCGGCGCGATGCAGGAAGGGCCGCTCTGGCCCGTGTGACGGCGCGCGCGGCACACTCGCCGCGCGGCATGCTCGTGCGGGCCGCGGCGCGATGCGCGCGGCCCGTTACCCGTTTGGCTCAGAACTTCAGCATCAGCTTGATCAGCGCGGCGAAGCGCTTGCCGTACGGCGGCGCGAGCAGGTTGCGCGCGTTCAGGCGCGGCTGCGTGAGCACCGGCTTCATCTTCGAGAACGTCACGAAGCCGTCGTAGCCGTGGTACGCGCCCATGCCGCTCGCACCGACACCGCCGAACGGCAGACTGCCGCACGCGATGTGCATCAGCGTTTCGTTGATCGACACGCCGCCCGAGATCGTTTCGCGCATCACGCGGTCGATCGTGCCGCCATCCTCGTCGAACAGGTAGAGCGCGAGCGGACGCGGGCGCGCATTCACGTACGCGATCGCCTCGTCGAGCCGCTCGTACGGCACGAGCGGCAGCAGCGGCCCGAAGATTTCCTCCTGCATCAGTTGCGACGCGGCCGGCACCTGCGTGACCGCGCACGGCACGAAGCGGCGCGACGCGGAATCGGATTGCGCGTCGGACAGCGGATGCAGTTGCGCGCCGGCCGCCTGCGCGTCGCTCGCGAGCTGCTGCAGCCGTGCGTAGTGGCGCGGTGACACGATCGTCGTGTAGTCGCCGTTGGCCGACAGGTCGGGGTACATCTTCGCGAACCGTGTGCGCGCGCGTTCGATGAACGCCGCTTCCATCCCGCGCGGCAGCAGCACGTAGTCGGGCGCGATGCAGGTCTGGCCCGCGTTCAGCGTCTTGCCCGCGACGATCGCGTCGACGGCCGCATCGAAGCGCGCGTTCGGGCCGACGATCGCCGGCGACTTGCCGCCGAGTTCGAGCGTGACGGGCGTGAGGTTGTCGGCGGCCGCGCGCATCACGTGGCGGCCGACGTGCGTCGAGCCGGTAAACAGCAGATGGTCGAACGGCAGCCCGCTGAACGCGGCGCCCACTTCCGCATCGCCGTTCACGACCGCGACGTGGTCGCGCGTGAAGGTCTTGGCAATGAGCTGCTCGAACAGCGCCGACGTGCGCGGCGTCAGTTCGGACATCTTGATGATCGCGCGGTTGCCGGCCGCGAGCGCGCAGATCAGCGGGCCGGCCGCGAGCAGCACCGGGTAGTTCCACGGCACGACGATGCCGACCACGCCGAGCGGCTGCGGAATCACCTTCGCGCGCGCCGGGCGCAGCCACTTGTTCATCGGCTTGCGCATCGGCTTCATCCAGCGCTTGCCGTGCTTGAGCGCGTCGTCGATCTCTTCCTTCGCCATCCAGATTTCCGACAGCAGCACTTCCTGCTTCGCGCGATGACCGAAATCGGCACTGATGGCTTCGGCGAGTGCATCCGCGTGGTCGATCAGCATCGTGCGCAGCGCGCGCAGGTGCTGCACGCGCGTTTCCCATGCCGGGTACGGTGCGCGCAGGTAGGCCGCGCGTTGGTCGCGTAGCAGCGACGTCAGTGCATCGACCGACGGCAGCGCTTGCGGGGCCAGTTCGGGCAGGTCGTTCTTCATGTCGTCTCCTCCAGTTGGGCCTGGCTGGTCGGCCGGCCGTCACGCCGCACGCGCACGCTCGGCGAGCGCGGCGACGCGGATCGGGGTGGTGCGTGTCGCGCGGCGCGGGGCCGGATGCGACGTGTGCTCGAAAACCGGTTGCCGCGTGCCGCGGGCGTCGCATCCACGCGACGGTGTGCGCATCCGGAAACCGTGTCGCGGCGCATCTGCATGCCGCGCGATGCGACTGTTGCCGGGCGCGCGACGCTGCGGTGTGACTGACTGACGGTGCACCGAAGCGGGGCAGCGCGACAGGTCCGTCAAACCATGCCGCGGCGCATCGTGCCGCCGCGGCGACAAACCATCCAAACGGTCGGCAACGACACGCGCCGTTCGATTTCGATCGACTGCGCGCGTGACGCCGAGCCTCTCCGCGCGGGCAGCCGTTTGAAATGAAATGCGGGCTGCGCGCATCGCATCCGGGCAACCCGGTCGGCACGCGGCCTGCAGAACCTGGCGCTGCATCGTCGTCTCTCCCGATGCGCGACGGATCGGCTTCTCGTGGCCGGCGCATCGTGCAAAGCGAATCGATACATCTTAAATTTAGTTCACGCGGGCGTTTAGAGGAATCGCTCTTGAATCCGCGCGCCGCGCGCGCGACGGCCATTCCTACAATGCCCGAACTACAAGAGGGGACGCGGTCGCGCGGCGGTGCCGGGCGCCTTCCATGACACGACGGAGACGTGACATGCAATACGACTACATCATCGTCGGCGGCGGTTCGGGCGGGTCGAGCCTGGCAGGCCGTCTCGCCGATGCCTGCCCCGATGCGACGATCGCGCTGATCGAGGCCGGCTCGCATACGGAGCGCAACCTGCTCGTCAACATGCCGGTCGGCATCGCGGCGCTGGTGCCGTTCAAGCTCGGCACGAACTATGGCTACGAGACGGTGCCGCAGCCGGGCCTCGGCGGGCGGTGCGGCTACCAGCCGCGCGGGCGCGGGATGGGTGGCTCGAGCGCGATCAACGCGATGATCTACACGCGCGGCCACCCGGGCGACTACGACGAATGGGCGCAGCTCGGTGCGACGGGCTGGGGCTGGCAGGACGTGCTGCCGTATTTCCGCCGCGCGGAGGGCAACGAGCGCGGCGCCGATGCGTGGCACGGTGCGGACGGCCCGCTGTCGGTGTCGGATCTGCGCTTTCGCAATCCGTTCTCCGAACGATTCATCCAGGCCGCGCACGCGGCCGGCTATCCGCTGAACGACGACTTCAACGGCGCGACGCAGGAAGGGGTCGGCTTCTACCAGGTCACGCACCGCGACGGCTCGCGCTGCAGCGTCGCCCGCGCGTACATCTACGGCCGCAACCGGCCGAACCTGCACGTGATCACCGATGCGACGGTGCTGCGCGTCGTGTTCGACGGCAAGCGCGCGGCCGGTGTCGCGGTCGCGCGCAACGGGCGCGTCGAGACGCTCGACGCGCGTGCGGAAGTGATCCTGTCGGCCGGCGCGTTCAATTCGCCGCAACTGCTGATGTGTTCGGGGATCGGCCCGGCGGAGCAGCTGCGCCGGCACGGGATCGCGGTCGTGCAGGATGCGCCGGACGTCGGCACGAACCTGATCGACCATATCGATTTCATCATCAATACGCGCGTGAATTCATCGGAGCTGGTCGGTGTGTGCCTGCGCGGAATCGCGAAGATGACGCCCGCGCTCGCGCGCTATTTCTCGAGCCGCACCGGGATGATGACGAGCAACGTCGCGGAGGCCGGCGGCTTCATCAAGAGCGATCCGTCGCTCGAGCGTCCCGACCTGCAACTGCATTTCTGCACGGCGCTCGTGGACGACCACAACCGCAAGATGCACTGGGGCTTCGGCTATTCGCTGCACGTGTGCGCGCTGCGGCCGTTCAGCCGCGGCACGGTGGCGCTCGCGAGCGGCGATGCGCGCGATGCACCGCTGATCGATCCGCGCTTCTTCAGCGATGCACGCGATCTCGACCTGCTCGTGCGCGGCACGCAGGCAATGCGCAAGATCCTGTCGCAGGCACCGCTCGCGTCGCAGGGCGGGCGCGAGCTTTACACGCGCGCCGACCAGAGCGAAGCGGAGCTGCGCAAGACGATCGTCGAGCATGCCGACACGATCTATCACCCGGTCGGCACCTGCCGGATGGGTTCGGACGCGCGCGCGGTCGTCGATCCGCAACTGCGCGTGCGCGGCGTCGAAGGATTGCGCGTGGTGGATGCGTCGGTGATGCCGACGCTGGTCGGCGGGAACACGAATGCGCCGTCGGTGATGATCGGCGAGCGTGCTGCGGAC
>NZ_CAJNKE010000351.1 GCF_905232215.1 Burkholderia sp. LMG 13014 | reverse complement strand
CGATCGCGGCGCGCACTGGTCGGCGCCGCGCGTGATCGCGTCGACGTCGGGCGCGAGCGACAACCCGCAGTTGCTCGACGATGCGGGCCGCCTCTATCTGTCGTGGCGCACGCGTAACGACGGTTATCGGCTGATCGCGGTGGAGGGGGTGAAATGAAGTGGCTGATTGCGTTGCTGGGCATCGTGCTCGCGAGCACGCCGGCGTGGGCCGGCGGCGAACTGCAGCCGCTGCGCGCGGCCGACGTCGCGCGCCTGTATGCGACCGCGCACGAGCGGCCGCTGGCGGTCGAGATCTGGTCGCTCGATTGCGGATACTGTCGCGAGAACGCCGCGCACCTGGTCGCGTGGCAGCGCCGTCATCCGGACGTGCAGCTCGCGATGGTTGCAATGGATGCGTACGACGACAACGGTGCGGCGATCTCGCAGGCGCTCGCGCAGATGAGCTTGCCGCCGCAGGTTGTGCAGTATGCAAATGCGGAGCCGATGCCCGAGCGTCTGCGGGCGGCGCTCGATGCGGGATGGAGAGGGGAGATGCCGCGCACCGTGTGGATCGGGCGCGATGGCACACGCGAAGCGCGCAGCGGATTGCTGACGGCCGACGTGCTCGACGGCTGGTTGCAGCGCGCCAGGCGCTGAACGGGCCAGCGGCGCGCGGCGGACGGGCCGCGCGCCGGCCTGATACGAAAACGCGCCCGAAGGCGCGTGGAGAGAATCGTCAGGCCGCTCGCTTGAATAGCCGGATCACGAACAGCAGGATCACCGCGCCGACGACCGCGACGATCACCGAACCGATGAAGCCGCTGCCGACGCTGATACCGAGCAGCCCGGCGAGCCAGCCGCCGATCACCGCGCCGACGATCCCGACGATGATGTCGACGATCAGCCCGAAGCCGCCGCCCTTGACGAGCAAGCCGGCAAGCCAGCCGGCGATCGCACCGATGATGAGCCACATAATCAAGCCATGAGCCATGGTTTTCCTCTCCTTGAGTTGTGTCGAATGACCGGACGTCGGCTGCGTTGCCGCAAGCTGAATGAAGGCGGCATCGCGACCTGCCGCGCCGCCCACGCAATGTAACGCGATAGACGGGTCGGAATCGTTAAGTAATGTTATGCACCCTCAACCGGATTTTCCAGGGAATTTGTCTGCGTACGGCGACGCGCGTGCGCGGGCGATGCATGGCGAAATGAATTTGTAATAAATGGCCGACGGTGAAGCCGGCTGGCCAGGAGCGTCATCGTTCGCGCGTCGATGCCTGCGTGCCCATGTCGGGCAATCCGTCGCTTGCGTCGGCGAGCAGCCGTGCGACGGTCGAGGGATCGCCGATCGCCTCGATCGACAGCAGTGCGAAGCGGGCGAGAAAGAGCGGCGCGTCGGTTTCACCGATTCGCGTCATCGTGCGGCACAGGTCGGTGTAGAGGGTGTCGCGTTCGGTATCCGTCATCATGCGGTCTCCTGAGGATCGGTTGACGCGCACGGATGGAGTGCGCGGTCGAGCGCGGCGGCCACGTCGCCGGCGCGAGCGTCGTGCCAGCGGCCGAGTACGTGACCGTCCGGACGCACGAGATAGACGGTGCCGTCGCGCGCGCCATACATGTCGAACAGCCGGCCGTCGTCGTCATGGCCGCCGCAGGCCGGTTGCCGCGGCGCCGCATGCCGTGCGAGCGTGACGAGCGCGAACGGTATCCGCGCAGCGTGCAGGCGCCGTTCGAGATCGGCGAGCGTCGGATCGGGCACGCCGTCGGACGTGAAGCAGAACGCGGTGAAGCGTGGGGCGACGAGATCGGTCAGGTGGCCGCGGCGCATGTCGCTGCCGTGCGCCGAGTACAGCATCAGCGGGCATTCGGCGAGCACCGTGCCGGGCGCGGGGCCGGCGGCAAACGTATCGCGTTCGGCTGCGTTGAGCGGCGACGTCGCGTAGGCGATGGCCGTCGTCTGGCGTGGATTGATCAGCGAACGCAGTGCCGGATGCCGGACCGCGAGCGACAGCACGGCCTTGCGCATCAGTTCGAACGCAAACGACGGCGGCGCCATGAACTCGGTGCTCTTCGTGCCGTAGCGGAGATTCTCGTGTGTCGCGAACACGCGTTCGTCCGAGTAGCTGTCGAGCAACGTGTCCGATGCGAGCCCGCGAGTCACGTACGCGAGTTTCCAGGCAAGGTTGTCGGCATCGTCGATGCCCGAATTCGCGCCGCGCACGCCGAAGATCGGCACGAGATGCGCGGCGTCGCCGCAGAACAGTACGCGGCCGTGCCGGTAGCGTTCGAGCGTCAGCGCGTTCGCCTTGTAGATCGTGATCCAGATCGGCGACCAGTCGCCGCGCTCGCCCATCATGTCGAGCAGGTTCTGCACACGCGGGATCACGTTCTCCGGTTTCACGGCCGCTTCGGGATCCTCATCGTCGCGCAACTGGTAGTCGATCCGCCACACGTTGTCGGGCTGCTTGTGGACGAGCACCGTCGAACCCGGGTTCGATGACGGATCGAAGTACGCGAGCCGTTCGGTCGGTCGGTCGCTGTCGAGCGCGATGTCGACGATCACGTAGCGGCCTTCGTAGCTCGTACCCTGGAGCGACAGGCCGAGCGCGTCGCGCATCGTGCTGCGTCCGCCGTCGCATGC
Source organism: Burkholderia sp. LMG 13014 (assembly GCF_905232215.1). Lineage (GTDB taxonomy): Bacteria > Pseudomonadota > Gammaproteobacteria > Burkholderiales > Burkholderiaceae > Burkholderia. The sequence continues at coordinate 3,695 of NZ_CAJNKE010000351.1, read as the reverse complement.
GACGACCCAGTCGGCGTCGAGGGCGTAGCCGCCGAGCGGTGTGTCGACGTCGAGGCGCACACCGTCCGGTTGCCGGGTCACGCCGGTGACTTTCGCCTGCCAGCGAATCTCGATGAGTTCGGAGCGGCGCAGCGCGGCGTCGAGCAGGAACTGCTCGATGTGATACTGCGCGAGATTGATCATCGGCGGCAGCTTCTGGTTGTCGTCCTGCGGCATCGTGAAATGCAGAACTTCGTCGCAACGGTAGAAGCTGCGTCCGCCGGTCCACGGCAGTCCGGTGTGCAGGAAGTCGTCGAGCGCGCCGAGCCGCTCGATGATCTCGAGGCTGCGCCGCGAAATGCAGATGGCGCGGCTGCCGTGGCAGACCGCGTCGTCGGCCTCGATCAGCACGCTGCGGATGCCGTGGTTCGCGAGGCCGAGCGCGACGGCCAGGCCGACAGGCCCGCCGCCGACGATCGCCACGCGATGCCGGTGCGTATCGATACCGTCGTCGCAGGCCGGCAGATGCGCGGGGTGGCGCTTGGCGACGAACGGGTAGGGCTTGAAGTCGAGATCCATCGTTGGCTTCCAGGGGAGGGCGGTTCGACGTGCACGCGCGCCGGGGCAACGCGTGCAGGCAGTCGAAGCAGTATGGAAGCCGGGCGGAAATCCGCTGTCCCCATTCCGGGTACAGCAAGCCGACCGGGATTTACCCCGATCCGGTCATCGCCGGCCGGTTCGGTTCAGGGCTGCAGGCAGAGTGCGAACAGCTGGCGCTGGCTCGAGATGCCCAGGCGCCGGTATGCGCGTTTCTGGTACGTGACGACGCTCGATGCCTTCACGCCGATCGTCTCGCCGATCTCGTGCGCGGTCTGGCCTTCGAGTACGCCGCGCAGCACGTCGAGTTCGCGCTTGGACAGTGCCGGGCATGCGCTGCGCAGCCGCGCGAGCATCAGTTGCGGGATACCGATCTGCGCAGCACCGGCGAGCGCGTAGTGATGCTTCGCGGCCTGCGCGATCAGCGGCGCGAGTGCTTCGATCTCCGCGATCTCACGCGGCTGGAACGCACCGCTGCGATGCGCGCGGTACAGGTTGATCGACAGCCAGCTCGCATCGTTTGGCTGCATCAGCAGTGACAGCCGGTCGGACACGTCGGGGCCGCGGTAGCAGGCCGCGCGATACGCTTCATGATCGATCTCGTCGCCGGCCTGCTGGTGCAGCAGCAGGTCGTGGCGGCGCGTGCCGCGATGCGCGCTCGACACGATCTTCTGGTTGCCGTCGAGCGCGTAGAAGTGTCGCGCGTAGGTGTCGGCGACGTCGCGCAGGTAACGGCCGCCACGATGGTCGGCGACGGATAGCGTGCGCGGGCGATTGCCGAACTCGTACGCGAAGATCGTGCATTGCGTGACCGACAGCGCGTCGTCGAACAGCTTCAGCACTTCGGCCGCGAATGCGTTCGGTTCGCTGCCGCCGATCGCGGCGACGAGGCGCGTCGCACGCGATACATCCAGTTGCCCGGTGAGGTTCGGTCGCTCGAGACGCCAGGTGCGCATGATGCTCGGAAAGGGCGGGGTGGTCCGTCGATTGTAGTCGGCAGGGTGCGGCGCGGGAGTCGGGTGATGCCCGCAAGCGGAGCGGACGCGGGCAGAAGGAGGGCAGCGCACGATTCGGCGCCCGGAATGAGAAAAGGGCTGACAAGCATTGCTTGTCAGCCCTTTATAACTTGGTGCCGGAGATAGGAGTCGAACCTACGACCTTCGCATTACGAATGCGCTGCTCTACCAACTGAGCTACACCGGCATCAGAGAAACGAAATTATAAGGTGAAATCTGAGACCTTGGCAATAGGTTTTGCGAATTTTTTTCAGCTTGCTGCTGCTGTTTCGCGAAACTCATCGACTCGGCAAACTTCCCGCTTCGTTTCACTGCGATGTGACCCGCTGGGGTCACATCAAGAGGCGCGATTGTACTGACGCCGCGCGACACTGTCTAGTGCTGCAGTGCAAATTTATTGCTTTTCTTGATGGTAGCCCGTCACGCGCTCGACTTCGTTCTTCGAACCGAGGAACACCGGGACGCGCTGATGCAGGCCCGTCGGCTGAACTTCCATGATGCGCTGCGTGCCGGTCGTCGCGGCGCCGCCTGCCTGTTCGACGATGAACGACATCGGGTTCGCTTCGTACATCAGGCGCAGCTTGCCCGGACGATCGGGCGTGCGCTTGTCGGCCGGGTACATGAAGATGCCGCCGCGGTTCAGGATCCGGTGCACGTCGGCGACCATCGATGCGATCCAGCGCATGTTGAAGTTGTCGCCGCGCGGGCCATCCTTGCCGGCGTTCAGTTCGTCGACATAGCGCTTGACCGGGTCGTACCAGTGGCGCGCGTTCGATGCATTGATCGCGTATTCGCGCGTGTCGGCCGGGATCTGCATGTTGCTTTGCGTGAGCACCCACGAGCCGACTTCGCGGTCGAGCGTGAAGCAGTTCACGCCATTGCCGGTCGTCAGCACGAACACCGTTTGCGGGCCGTACACGGCGTAGCCGGCGGCAACCTGTTCCGTGCCGGGCTGCAGGAACGATTCCTCGGTGGCCTGCTTGCCGTCCGGACAGCGCAGCACCGAGAAGATCGTGCCGATCGACACGTTCACGTCGATGTTCGACGAGCCATCGAGCGGATCGAACACGAGCAGGTATTCGCCGCGCGGGTAGTTCGCCGGGATCGGGAAGAACGTTTCCATTTCTTCCGACGCCATCGCGGCGAGGTTGCCGCCCCATTCGTTCGCGTCGAGCAGGATCTCGTTCGACAGGATGTCGAGCTTCTTCTGCACTTCGCCCTGGACGTTCTCGCTGCCGGCGGTGCCGAGCGCTTCACCGAGCGCGCCCTTCGACACGTTGTAGCTGATCGCCTTGCACGCGCGGGCGACGACTTCGATCAGCAGGCGCAGGTCGGCGGGGAGGTTGTTGGTCTCACGTTGCTGTTCGATCAGGAACTTCGACAGCGTGGTGCGGCGGGCAATGGACATGACAGACTCCAGAAGGCCAAAGAATCCTTGAATGGCCGCAATTTTACCCGTCGCGCCTCCCGTGCCATCGGCTTTTTTCGTCCGGTTACATGGCCGGGCGGCCGAACCGGCCCGGTTTCCGGTGGCGGGGGCGGGCGGGATGCGCTTTGCAGCGGCGGCAGGCGGCGCGGTCGGACCCCGCGATTGCACCCGGTTCACGCGGTGCTCACACAATAAAAAAGCCGGTGCCGCGACGGACGGCACCGGCTGTCGCGCGTGGGCGCGATGCGGGCGATGGCGTTACGCGAGCGCCTTCTCGACGATCTCGCGCACGTCGCGCGATTTCGCACCGGCGGCGACCTGCTCGAGCGCTTCGCGCATCCGGTCGCGCAGCGCCGGCGTGAAGCGGCGCCACAGTTCCAGCGAGCGGGCAAGGCGCGCCGCGACCTGCGGGTTGATCGCGTCGAGCGCGAGCACCTGTTCGGCCCAGAACGCATAGCCCGAGCCGTCCGCCGCGTGGAATTGCGCGGGGTTGGCCGCGCAGAAGCTGAAGATCAGCGAACGCGCGCGGTTCGGGTTCTTCAGGTTGAACGCCGGGTGTGCGAGCAGCTTGCGAACCTTCGCGAGCGTCGGCTGCGCGGCCGTGCCGCGTTGCGCGGCCTGCATCGCGAACCACTTGTCGATCACGAGCGCTTCCTTCTCGAAGCGCTGGTAGA
>NZ_CAJNKE010000350.1 GCF_905232215.1 Burkholderia sp. LMG 13014 | reverse complement strand
TTCGGTGGCCTCGATCGCATCGCCGTCGGCAAGCAGCCAGCCGCGCGCGGTGAGCCCGTCGAAGATGCGCACCGCGAGTTCGCCGGCCATGTGGTCGTAGCAGGTGCGCGCATAGCGCAGTTCGGCCGGGACCGTGCGGGACGGCGCCGGAACCGGGCGATGCGGCGCGGCCGCGCGGGCGACGTTCGCGAGCGCCTCGAGCGAGGCCGCGATATCGGCCGATGCGATGCGGTAGTAGCGGTGCCGGCCGCGCACGTCGAGCGCAAGCAGGCCGCCTTCGGTCAAGCGCGAGAGGTGGGCGCTTGCGGCGGACGGCGACAGCCCCGCGATCATCGTCAGTTCGCCCGCCGGTCGTGCGCTGCCGTCCATCAGCACCCACAGCATCGCGGCGCGCCCGGGGTCGGCGATCAGTGAGCCGATGCGGCTCAGGCCCGGGAAGTGGTGGTCGTCTTGGTCGGTCATCGTCGTGTCTCGTCAGGCGGGATGATCTTCAGTGTAGTGGCCGCGCGCATTCGATGTTTCGCTTTTGGCTGAAATGTCGGATGCAGTGGCGCTTGCGTCGTCGATGCGGCGAACCGGGCTGCGGCCGCTTGCGGCGCGCGCGTAGAATGGCCGAAAGCGGCGGCAGCGGGCTGCCGCATGTGACACGATGCAACGATGAAGACGATTTTCTGTTTGCTGGCGGCCGCGCTCGTCTGTGCAGCCTGTGCGCAGGGCGGTGGCGCGACCGGCGAGCGCGGCGGCAGCATCGAGATGTACGGCACGATCGATCAGGGCATCACGGTGCGCCATTGACCGGTGCCGGCCGCGTGCGCACCGGGCTTGGCCCCGGCAGCCGCGCCACACGGGGCGCCCCGCGACGCGTTGCCGCAGCGCAACGTATAATGGCCCGATTACAGCGCCCCTGCCGCCTGGAGCCAACAAGATGTCCCAACCGTCCCCCGTACCGGCCGCCCTCGACCGCACCGAAACCGTATTCCGCTTCCTCGCCGAGCCGTCGTCCGTGAACTTCGGCGGCAAGGTGCATGGCGGCGCGCTGATGAAGTGGATCGACGAGGTCGCGTATGCATGCGCGGCCGTCTGGTCGAGCCGCTATTGCGTGACGGTCAGCGTCGGCAACATCCGTTTCCAGCGTCCGATCATGGTCGGCAATCTGGTCGAGCTGAAGGCGCGCGTCGTCGCGACGGGCCGCACCAGCATGCACATCCATGTGTCCGTGCATGCCGGCGATCCGAAGGGCGGCATGCTGCGCCAGACGACCGATTGCCTCGTCGTGTTCGTCGCGGTCGACGAGAACGGCAACCCGGTACCGGTGCCGCCGTTCGTGCCCGAGACCGACGAGCAGAAGGTGCTCGCGAAATATGCGGCCGACGTGCGGGCCGCGCTCGACAAGATCGTCGAGATGAAACCGGAAGAAGTCGCGAAGGGCGCAGTCTGAGCGCTGCGGGCGCCGCGCATCGCGCCGCGCCCGTTTTCCTGCCGTTACTGCGACCCGATCATCTGCTCGGGACGTACCCACGCATCGAATTCCGCCTCGGTCAGGTAGCCGAGCGCGAGCGCGGCCGCCTTCAGCGTCGTGCCTTCCTTGTGCGCCTTCTTCGCGATCTGTGCTGACTTGTCGTAGCCGATGTGCGGATTGAGCGCCGTCACGAGCATCAGCGATTCGTTCAGCAGCAGGTCGATCCGCGAGCGGTTCGGCTCGATGCCCACCGCGCAGTGGTCGTTGAAGCTCTGCGCACCGTCGGCGAGCAGCCGCACCGACTGCAGCACGTTGTGCGCGATCATCGGCCGGAACACGTTCAGCTCGAAATTGCCGCTCGCGCCGCCGACGTTGACCGCGACGTCGTTGCCGAACACCTGGCAGCACAGCATCGTCACGGCTTCGGATTGAGTCGGATTCACCTTGCCCGGCATGATCGAGCTGCCCGGCTCGTTCTCCGGAATCGACAGCTCGCCGAGCCCGCAGCGCGGCCCGCTCGCGAGCCAGCGGACGTCGTTCGCGATCTTCATCAGGCCGGCTGCCACCGTCTTCAGCGCGCCGTGCGCGAACACCAGCGCATCCGCGGCCGCCATTACCTCGAACTTGCTCGGTGCCGTCACGAACGGCAGCTTCGCGAGCCGGCCGATTTCATCGGCGACGCGCACCGCGAACTCCGGATGCGCGTTCAGCCCCGTGCCGACCGCGGTGCCGCCGAGCGCGAGTTCGTACAGGTGCGGCAACGCCGATTCGACGTGACGGATGCCCTGGTCGAGCTGCGCAACGTAGCCGGAAAACTCCTGGCCGAGCGTGAGCGGCGTCGCGTCCTGCAGGTGCGTGCGGCCGATCTTCACGATGTCGGCGAACGCCTTCGACTTCGCGTCGAGCGTCGTGCGCAGCGTGCGCAGCGCCGGCAGCAGGTGGTTGACGATCGCATACGCGGCCGCGACGTGCATCGCGGTCGGGAATACGTCGTTCGACGACTGGCCGCGGTTCACGTCGTCGTTCGGATGAACCTTGCGCGCTTCGCCGCGCTCGCCGCCCATCAGCTCGCTCGCGCGATTCGCGATCACCTCGTTGAGGTTCATGTTGGTCTGCGTGCCGGAGCCCGTCTGCCACACGGCGAGCGGGAATTCGCGCGGATGCTTGCCGGCGATGATCTCGTCGGCCGCGTCGATGATCGCGCGCGCCTTGTCGTCGGCCAGCACGCCGAGCGACTGGTTCACGGCCGCCGCGGCGCGCTTGACGATCGCGAGCGCGTGGATCAGCTCGGGCGACTGCTTTTCGGTCGAGATTTTGAAATTCTGCAGCGAGCGCTCGGTCTGCGCGCCCCAGAGCCGGTCGGCCGGCACGGCGATTTCGCCGAACGTATCGCGTTCCATCCGAACTGCTTCGTTCATGATCCACTCCTCCAGGAAAGGGGAAAGGCCGCGCGTCGCCGCGCGGCATCAGACGTAATCAGACGTATCGTGAGGCAGTCGCGCCGCTCGCGCGGCGTCTTGAGATCTTCAGCCGACTAGCATAGCGCCGGCTGGAATTTCGCGTCGTGTCGCGCTCAGTGCCGCGACGTCACGAGCGACGCACTCTTCAGGTGAAAGCGCCACGCCATCAGCACGGCCACGCTGGCGAGGCCGGCCGCGAGGCCCCACCAGAGGCCGCGGGCACCGAGGCCCACGTGGAACGCGAACCAGTAGCCGGTCGGAAAGCCGATGCCCCAGTAGCCGAGCGTCGCTGCGAGCATCGGGATGCGCGTGTCCTTCAGGCCGCGCAGCGCACCCGACGCGACGGTCTGCGCGCCGTCGACGATCTGGAACACCGCGGCGATGCCGAGCAGCGCCGCGGCGAGCGACACCGTGGCCGCGTTGGCCGGATCGCCGAGGTTCAGGTACAGGCCGACGATCGCGTGCGGCGCGGCGATCAGCACGATGCCCGACAGCGACATGAACGCGACACCGAGGCCGAGTGCGACGAAGCCCGCATGCCGCGCGGCGACGGGTGCCCCCGCGCCGACCCAGTAGCCGACCCGCACGTTGGCGGCCTGGCCGATCGCGAGCGGCACCATGAATGCCACCGATGCGACGTTCAGCGCGATCTGGTGGGCGGCAAGCGCCGTCGCGCCGAGTACGCCGATCGTCAGGCCGGTTGCGAGGAACAGTGTCGATTCGACCCCGTACGTGATCGCGACCGGCCAGCCGATGCCGATCAGTTCGCCCATCATGGGCAGCTTCGGGCGCGCGGCGGTCACGAAGTGACGGAAGCGCTGCCGGCCGTGCAGCAACCAGATCAGTGCGAGCGCGGTGAGCCAGATCGTGATGGTCGTCGCCACGGCCGAACCGAGGAAGCCGAGGCGCGGCAGCCCGAACGCGCCGTGGATCAGCCCGTAGTTCAGCACGCCATTGACGCCGACGCCGCCGATCGACACCCACAGCAGCCGGCGTGCGGCGCCGATCGCGGGCAGGAATGCGCGCATCAGCCCGACGCCGATCAGGCTGCCGAGCGCGGCGAAGCGCAGGATGCCCGTGTATTCGCCGACGTGATGCGCGAGCAAGGGCGGCTCGTGGAACATCAGCAGGATCGGTTCGGACAGCGACAGCGCGATGATGGCCGGGACCGCGAGCAACACGGACAGCGCGAAGCCGGTCCAGTAGATGTGCGGGACGCGCTCGTCGGCCTTGGCACCGCGTGCATGCGCGACGCTGACGCTGACCGACGACAGCACGCCTTGCAGCACGGTCACGATGACGAAGAAGAAGTTCGCGCCGAGCCCGCCCGCCGCGAGCGAATCGGGGCCGAGCGAGCCGAGCAGCACCGTGTCGGTGACGCTCATCGCCATCTGCGAGAGCTGCGCGATCGCGAGCGGCGCGGCGAGGCGCGCGGTATCGGCGGCATGACTGGACAGGGACGGCGGCGCGGCGGCCGTCCGCGTAAGACCGGAATGCGACATGGAATGGGCGCTCGCGCGGGTGCGGGCCCGCGCTATATGTATTTATTTTGAGAGACGGTTAGCTTACGGCTTTATTCGAACCGTGTCGAACGCGCGCACCGATGGCCATGTCGCAGGCAGGGGAACGCTAGGCTTCGCGTACGGCGATGCGCGTGTCGCCGAGCAGGACGACCTGGCCCGCGCGGATCTTGCAGGTCTTGCGCAGCTCGACCGCGCCGTCGACTTTCACCGCGCCGGACGCGACGATCAGCTTCGCGGTGCCGCCGCTGTCAGCGAGGCCGGTGATCTTGAGAAGGTTGTGCAGCTCGACGTATTCGCCGGTCAGCGTGAAATCCAGATTGGGCATGGCGAAGAAGGGGCGCAAAGCGCGGGAGGAATCGCCCCGCATCATACGGCACCGCGGGCCGGCGCGCGAGCGCGGTCGGCTGCCGCATGCAGTTGTTAGGGAATGTGAGCCATTCGTCAGCAAATGAAACGGTGGGTAACAGTCTGAGAAATTCGAGAACCGGCCGTGCGCGCCGCGGGTCTTTTGTCGTACCTGCTGCGTGTTGCGGCGGGGCGCCACGGACCGCATCGCTGCGGTTCGGGCTCACAACTTCCTGAGGAGAATTGCCATGTCCAAGATTCGTACGATGCTGATCGGTGCCGCGCTGACGGCGTTCGCCACTTCGGCCGCATTTGCCCAGACGGGCACGGCGGTGCAGGGCGCAGCCGGTGCCGGCGTGCAGGCACAGACGCCGGCAGCGGGTGTCGGTGCAGGCGTGCAGGGCGGTGCGGGCGCGAACGTGTCGGGCAATGCGGTCGGCGGTGCAACCGATGCGGTCGGCGCGGCAGCCGACGGCGCGAAGGATACGGCGTCGTCGGCCGTCCATTCGGCCAAGAAGCACGCGAAGCATGCCGCGAAGTCGGCCAAGGGCCATGCCGGCTCGGCCAAGGCGAAGACCGGTGAAGCGGCCGAAGGCGGCGCAGCGGTCGGCGCGGAGGGCGGTGCATCGGCCCAGGGCGCTACGCAGTAAGCGATGCCCGATGCCGCGCGACGCTCGTCCCGGACGGCGCGTCGCGACGGCGGCCTTCCGACGGCCCGGTTCGCGTTGCGCGACCCGGGCCGTTTTCATGGGTTGATGCGCTGGGGCGCGCCGTTACTGCCGGCGTTGACTTTGCCCTTGCCCCTGTCCTTGCGCCGGACGCACGGCAGACGGCGTGAATACGTTGCGCAGCCACGCGGCGAGCCGGGCGAAGACGTCGTACGGCTCCTCGACGAAGATCTCCGGCTTCAGCAGCCGCAGGTATTCCATGATCTGCTGCGCTTCCTGTTTCTGGAACGAGCCATGCGAGAGCCCGAGCCGCAGCAGCCCGCGCAGTTCGCCGAGCTTGTCGCGCGCGGTGCTGCCGACACTCATCTCGCACGCGAGCTTGGCCTCGTAGACCCGTTGTCGCAGCGATTCCGCGAGCCGCCATGCCGGCGTCTGCATCAGTTCCTCGAGCGTCTGGATGTCTTGCGCCGCCCCTTTGATCTGCGAGGCGAGCGGGTCGATCAGCGACGGGTCGCCCTGCGCTTCGGCGACGATCGCCTTCGCCCAGTCGCGGCAAGCCTTCGCGAGTTCGTCGGGGGTCCATTCGGAGCGCGACGCGAAGCCGAAGCCGAATTCGCCGGCCTGTCGCATCAGGATCGCGACGACGTCCGGAAATTCCTTGTCGAGCGTGCGCTTTGCCCACGCGTACTGGCCGCCCTCCAGCATCCGCTGCACCGCGTGCTCGGTCAGCGGCACCATGTTGTCGAGCAGTTTGGCGCGCAGGAAATCCTCGAACGACGGCGTCGCGAACTGCGGGTCGAGTTTCAGCGACACGCGGACGAACGCGTCGTAGTCCTTGCGCAGGGACTCGAGTGTGTCGTCCTTGAGG
>NZ_CAJNKE010000349.1 GCF_905232215.1 Burkholderia sp. LMG 13014 | reverse complement strand
CACCGTCAGCACGCTTGCGCAGACGAGCGCCACCATCGTCTGCGTCAGCGCATGCGTGCCACCTTGCGGCGCCACGCTGCCGCGCACGCTGCGCAGGTAGCGCGGCAGCAACGCCACGGTCAGCACGCACAACAGCGCGATCGCGCCGCGCTGCGCGTCGGACAGCTCACGCCACGCGAGGCCCGACGCCGCCTGCGCCGCGAGCGCGCCCGCCAGCACGAGCACGACGTCGGTCGCTGCGATCGCGGCACGCCGTATCGCATTGGTTCCACCGGACCTCGACTGCATCGTCACGCAGCATGTGCCGGGAACCCGCAACGCGCCTCCGGCATGCGGGAGCGAATCGGCGTCGACCTCGCCGTCCCGCGCGTGCCGAGCAACCTGCGATAGTCGGCACGAATCAGGTCATAGCATTCACACGCGTGATGTTCGAGGCCTTCGCGGTCGAGCACCGTGATGCGGCCGCGGCGCTGCCGGATCAGCCCGGCTTCCTGCAGGTTGCCTGCCGCTTCCGTCACGCCTTCGCGCCGCACGCCGAGCATGTTCGCGATCGTCTGCTGCGTGACGGCCAGTTCGTCGCCGTCGATGCGATCGTGCGCGAGCAGCAGCCAGCGGCTGAGCTGCTCGCTGACCGAGTGATGCCGGTTGCACAGCGCGCTGCGCGAAATCTGCGCCATCGTCGCCTGGCAGTAGTTGAGCAACAGACGGTAGGTGGCCGGCGATCGCTCGAATTCGGCGCGCATCACGCAGCTCGGCACGCGATAGGCCATCCCGCCAATGCGAACTTCGACCCGGTGCGACACCGAGGCGCCCCCGGCCAGCGTGGCCAGCCCGACCACCCCCTCGCGGCCGATCTGCGCCACCTCGACCATCGCACCGTCCTCCATCAGGTGCTGCACCGACATCATTGCCGTCGTCGGGAAATGCACGTGGCGCATCGGCTCGCCGACCCGGTCGAGCGCCCCGGCCTTGACCCGGACCAGTTCGAGATGCGGTGCCATGGTGCGGATGCTGTCCTCCGGGAGGGCTGCGAGGATGGCGTTCGCCGAGTAGCTCGAGTGAAGATGAAGCATGTCTGTATCCCTTTTATTGTCCGCGCCGCCTGCAGCCGCGTGCACGGAACTCGTTATCGCGATGCGCGCCTGGACGTTGACAGTGGTTGCGGCCCACAACCCTGATTCCGACCGACCATCGGCTTGTCGCCGCCGGATCGAGTCGGCCGTCCCGTTTCGACACGCCAGCCCGAATAAGCGATTTACGTGCCAATACATGCCCATCCTTAATATGTGAATCACGCCGGATTTAGATCGCCCGAATAATCGGCTAAAAAACAAAAAACCGTCTCATTTCCGGACACTCTTCCGAACGACGGACACTGCACGCCATTTGACTGATCATTTCGTTTGCATCGAACCGAGGCAGCCGCACCGGCGTCGCGAGGCTTGCCGTTCATATACTTACAGTCCATTTTCAATTGTTTACATGACGTACTGGACAACACTCCGCAGTGACACCCCACCTCACACGGTTGTTTGAAACTGTCTCAAATTTGAATCGACGCACTAATTCAAAACTCTGTTACCCACCGCACACTTCGCCGCCAAGCCTTTGATTGATATAGACATTCTTGCGCACACCATTTATTTGTCAAATAATGTTCAATGTCCAGCAGGCACTTTCTCCACGCGATGCGCGCCACCGCCCGATTGATTCACGACCGACACCGAATGAATGCCGGCAGTCGCATTCTGTTTTCGGATGATTAATTCCGACGGAATGAATCATTAAATCCGGATAACGTTTGCACTCGGGATAAAATCGTCAAACTTTGTGAAATGACGCAATGTGCAATTGATCGAATTCAATGACGTGCTAGCCTTTTCTCCAGCACCGCCACTCCATTCATGACGAACACAAGTCCGCACGAGCGTGCGAATTCCCCTTTCCGGGGTATCGCCGCGACGACGCGCGACCGCCACCCTACGAGGATGCGCCGTGACTCACCAGGCCCCTGACGCCGTCGCGTACGCGAACGGCATGATCGAGCTTTCCCACAGCTTCGACGCGAACCGGTTTCTCGCGGCCATCGACCGCGACGAGCTCGCGACGCTGGCGCCCCACCTTCAACTGGTCCACCTGAAATCGGGGCAGGTGCTCTGCGAACCCGGCGAGATGCTCGCCGCGGTCTACCTGCCCGTCACGACCGCCATTTCGCTGCAGTACGTGTCGTCCGGCGGCATGACGCTCGAAGTCGCGGAGATCGGCAGCGAGAGCGTGGTCTGCGACGACGTGATCGGCGGCAGCGGCCGGATGCCCTGCCGGGCCGTCGCCTGCCGCGACGGTTTCGTCTACCGGCTCGACCGGCGCGTGTTCGCCGCCGCGTTCGATGCGTCGCCGGTGATCCGCCATCTCGTGTTCGTCTGCGTGCGCGTACTGATGGCACAGGTCTCGCAGATCACGTTCTGCAGTCGCCATCACGTGCTCAAACATCAGTTATGCAGATGGTTCCTGCTGGCGTACGACCGCACGCGCAGCATCGAGATCCAGGTGACGCACAGCATGCTGGCGCAGATGCTGGGCGTGCGGCGCGAGACGGTCACCGATGCGGCCGGCGAAATCCAGAAGCTGGGCCTGATCCGGCAATACCGGAGTTCGATCGAGCTCGCCAACCTCGACGGCCTCGAAAAAATGTCGTGCGGCTGCCGGGCGATCGTGCGCGACGAGATGAAGCGCATCCTGTCGGCCGACTCGGGTGTGCCGGCCGCATCGCGCACCTGACCGGCCTGCCCGCTCGGCGCCGCGCGTCGGTGCGCGGGGTTAGCTGTTTGTAGGGTGGCGAACAGAACGCAGTGTCTGCCAATGGTCTACTGATGCCGGACTGCCGGGGGGACGTCAGCGCGTATCGCGCGTCTGCCCGAGCGGACGACACCACGCACGCCGGAGCAGCACGTGAAAAACGAAATCAGAACCATCCTGAAGCACGTCGCCCACCTCGAAGCCGCGATCGATTCGATCGGCGACGGGGACGACCTCTACGAAGCGGGCCTCTCCTCGCTCGACACGATCCAGCTGATGCTCGCGATCGAGAAGCAATTCAACATCGAGATTCCCGACGAGATGCTGAACCGCAACCTGTTCCGCAGCATCGATGCGCTCGCGGACACGATCGCCACGCTGCAACGCACCGAGCATTCCGCATGAGCGCGCTGCTTCCCGAACTCGCGTCCGACAGCGATTCGCGTCGGCTCGACGAGGCCGCGCATGCCGTCGCGCAGATCGCCGCACAGCACGCGGACGCGGTAGACCGCGACGCGCGCTGCCCCGTCGAGGCGATCGAGGCGATGCGCGCGCGCCGCCTGCTCGGCGCGATGGTGCCGACCCATCTTGGCGGCGCTGGCGCGTCGCTGGAAGACGTCGTGTCGGCCTGCTCGATTCTCGGCCAGGCCTGCGCGTCGTCAGCGATGGTGTTCGCCATGCACCAGATCCAGGTCGCGTGCATCGTCGACCACGCGGTCGACCAGGGCTGGCACAAGCTGTTCCTGCAGCAGCTCGTGCGCCATCAGTGGCTGCTCGCATCGGCCACGTCGGAAAACGGCGTCGGCGGCAACCTGCGAGCGAGCCAGTGCGCGCTCGAAACCGACGGCGGCGAGTTCCGGCTGCGCAAATCCGCGCCGACGATCTCCTACGGCGACTATGCGGACGGCATCCTCGCGACCGCGCGACGCGATGCGGACGCGCCGGCTTCCGAGCAGGTGCTCGTCACGCTGCTGCGCGACGGCTACACGCTCACGCGTCGCGGCGAATGGGACACGCTCGGGATGCGGGGCACCTGCAGCAACGGCTTCGAGCTCGACGCGCAAGGCGCCGCCGTCCAGTGCCTGCCGGTGCCGTTCGCGAAGATCGCCGAGGAAACGATGGTGCCGGTGTCGCACATCCTGTGGGCCGCGGTATGGATCGGCGTGGCCGGCGACGCGTTCCATCGCGCACACCAGTTCTTCCGAGCGCAGGCACGCCAGACCGACGGCGCGCCGTCGCCCGCGTCGCGGCGCATCGCCGAGTCGCTCGCGCTGATGCAGGCGATGCAGGCCCGCGTCGACAACGTGCTGCGCCTCCATGCGAATGCGACGGCGCGCTCGTGGTCGGCCGGCATGGCCTGGGCCGCCGAGATCAACACGCTGAAGACCTACGTGTCGACGACCGCGCTGGAAGTCGCGCACCAGGCCATGATGATCTGCGGGATGGCCGGCTACAAGCAAGGCACGCCGTTCAGCATCGGCCGCCACATTCGCGACCTGCACGCGGCGCCGCTGATGATCAGCAACGACCGCATTGCCGCCAATACCTCGAACCTGCTGCTCGCACTGCGTCCTGCGACGCTGGAGAAACATACGTGAACGATCGCCTTGCCGTGCCCTCCTCCGCTCCCGCCGACGCGCCGATCGACCGCGCGGGCGTCAACCCGCTGCGCGACGAACTGATCGACGCGGGCCTGCTGGTCTCGACCGGCATCCAGGGCCTGTTCGGCCGCAGCGAACGATTCGAGCGCGTCGTGGAAGCGCTCGATGCGTTCGTCACGCGCATCGGCGCCGACCAGCAGGCGGAAGTGCTGCGCTTCCCGCCGGCGATGAGCCGCACCGAGTTCGAGCGCAGCGAATACATGAAGAGCTTCCCGCAGCTCGCGGGCAGCGTGCATGCGTTCTGCGGCGACGAGCGCCAGCACCAGCGCGTGCTGCAGTGCCTGGATCGCGGCGACGACTGGACGGAAAGCCAGAAACCGACCTATGTCGTGATGACGCCGGCCGCGTGCTACCCCGTCTATCCTGTCGTCGCGCGTGCGGGCGCGCTGCCGGCAGACGGGCGGATCGTCGACGTCTTCTCGTACTGCTTCCGCCACGAGCCGTCGCTCGATCCGACCCGGATGCAGCTGTTCCGGATGCGCGAATATGTGCGGATCGGCACGCCCGAGCAGATCGTGTCGTTCCGCGAGACGTGGATCGAACGCGGCACGCGGATGATCGAGGCGCTGCGCCTGCCCAACGCGATCGATCTCGCGAACGATCCGTTCTTCGGGCGCGGCGGCAAGATCGTCGCGAACAGCCAGCGCGAGCAGAACCTGAAGTTCGAGCTGCTGATTCCGATCGAACACGACGATCGCCAGACCGCCTGCCTGAGCTTCAACTACCACATGGATCATTTCGGGCTGCTGTGGGACATCCGCACCGCGACGGGCGACGTCGCGCACACCGGCTGCGTCGGCTTCGGCCTCGAACGGCTCACGCTCGCGCTGTTCCGCCATCACGGCTTCGACCTCGATGCGTGGCCGAGCAACGTCCGCGACGTGCTGTGGGGCACGCCATGAGATTCGTGTCCCGCGACGGCGAAGACGCGTCGTTCGAGGATGTGCGCCACCGCGCGCGCCACTACCGGCCGCATCCGCTGCACAGCCAGGAGATGGTCTGGAAACAGACCAACTGCTACGTCGACATGTGGCTCGAGGTGCTCCGGTGGTGGGGCTTCAATCCGTACGCGGCGCTGCCGTTCACGATTGCGCTCGACTTCGAGGGCGACCAGTTCACGTTCTTCAAGTTTCCGCACGACGAACTGGAGCGGCTGTACGGCATCGTCGTGCAGGAGCACTCGATCTACGAACCGCTCGACCGGCACATCGAAACGCAGGTCGCGCGCGGCCACTTGATGATCGTCGAGGTCGACGCGTGGTTCCTGCCCGATACGCGCGGCAGCAGCTACCGCATGCAGCACACGAAGACGACGATCGGCATCGATGCGATCGACCGCGCGAAGCGCCAGATCGGCTACTTCCACAACAGCGGCTATTACGTGGCCGAGGATTTCGACTACGACGGGCTCGTCGGCGGCAGTTCGCCGATGACGCTGCCGCCGTACGTCGAATGCGCGAAGCGGCGGTTCGCGCCGCTCGACGAGCGCGCGCTGTGCGAAACGTCGCTCGCCGCGCTGCAGCGCCACCTGCGGCGCCTGCCGGTCGTCGACCCGATCGCCGCGTTCCGGCGGCAGTTGCAGACCGACGCGCGGACGCTCGCCGACTCACCGCTCGAGCACTTCCATGCTTACTCGTTCAATTCGGTTCGGCAGCTCGGCGCGAATTTCGAACTGTTCGGCCACTACGCACGCTGGCTGCAGGCCAGCGGCTGCGTCGGGCCGTTCGCCGAGATCCGTGCCGCGTGCGATCGCATCGCGTCCGAAGCGATGGTGCTGGAATTCCGGCTCGCACGCGCCTGCGCGCGCGGCAAGGAGGAGCGCGGCGACTCGACGCTCGAAGCGATCGAGGCCGCCTACTCGGATGTGGTCGCCTGCGCGCGGCAGATCGGCTTGCCGCTGCG
>NZ_CAJNKE010000348.1 GCF_905232215.1 Burkholderia sp. LMG 13014 | reverse complement strand
AGGCGCAGCAGGTCGGCCACCGTGTTGACGTTGAGCTTTTCCATGATGTTCGCGCGGTGCGCTTCGACCGTCTTGATGCTGATGCCGAGATCGTCGGCGATCTGCTTGTTCAGGCGGCCCGCGATGATCCGTTCGAGCACCTGCTGCTCGCGCGCGGTCAGCTTCGACAGGCGTTCGCTCGCGGCACGCTGTTCCTGAACGCTCTTGCTTTCGTTTCGGGCCTTGTCGAGCATCCGCTCGACGAGCTTGCGCAGCTCGGCTTCGTCGAACGGTTTCTCGATAAAGTCCATCGCACCCTTTTTCATCGTCGAGACGGCCATCGGCACGTCGCCGTGACCCGTGACGAAGATGATCGGCAGCGCGGCATTGTCGGCAATCAGGCGTTCCTGCAGTTCGAGGCCGCTCATGCCCGACATCCGTACGTCGAGGATCAGGCAAGCGATCTGGCCGGCCTGCTGTGCAGGCTGGTAGGCATCCAGGAACTGCTCGGCGCTCGAGAAGCATTGCACGCGATAGCCGTTCGCCTCCAGCAGCCAACGCAGCGAGTCCCGTACGGCCTCGTCGTCGTCGACGACAAAGACGGTTTCCTGTGTGGTGGTGACAGGGCTATTCATAGTTCTCCCGTAACAGTATGTGATGCCGATGCCTCGCGCCCCCCTCGGCCGAGATCAGCGGGTTCCCCAATGGGCAGGCTGCAGTGGAACGTTGCGCCGGAAATGCGGCCATCCGGCTCGACGTTGTTGACCACCCACAGACGCCCCCGATGCGATTCGATGATCGAACGGCAGATGTTCAGCCCCATGCCCATGCCATCGGACTTGGTGCTGTAAAACGGTTCGAACAGGCGCTCGGCGGTCGCTTCGTCGACGCCCGGGCCCTGGTCGATCACGCGGATGTCGACGAAGCCCGCCTCGATGTCGGCGGTGACGCGGATCACGCCGTCCGCCGACGCCGGCTTCACGTCGGCCATCGCCTCGGCCGCGTTCTTCATCAGGTTCACGAGCACCTGCTCGATCAGCACGGGGTCGACATAAATAATAGGCATTCTTGCGAGGATTTCCGTGACGATCCGGATCCTGCGCTTCCTGGCCTCGATTTCGGCGAGCCCGACCGCGTCGGCGACGATGTCCGCGACCCGCGCCGGCTGGCGCTTCGGCTCGCTGCGCTTCACGAATTCGCGGATCCGCTTGACGATCATCCCCGCGCGCAGCGCCTGCTGCGCGGTCTTTTCCAGCGCGGGCTGCAGCGTCTCCGGCGTGCCGCGGCCGCTCTTCACGAGCGCGAGCGTGCCCGAGCAGTAGTTGTTGATCGCGGCGAGCGGCTGGTTCAATTCGTGAGCAATCGACGACGCCATTTCACCCATCGTCATCAATCGGCTCGTGAACTGCAGCTTCTCTTCCTGCTGGTGCGCGAGTTCCTGTGCCTTCTTGCGGGTCGTGATGTCGGTCGCGATCTGCATCTGCGCGAGGTGGCCGTCCACCCACTGGATGTACTGGCGGCGCACCTCGAACCACTTCTGGATGCTCTCGACGTACACCTCCTGCGCGTCGGCGGTGCTGCTCGTCAGCGCGGCGGCCGGCAGGCCCGCGAACGCGTCGACCATGTCGATCGAATCGGACGATGCCTGCGCGCGGTCGAAGCCGCCGCCCGACAGCTCGAGATGGCCGTCCGGACGAATGCCGAACAGGTGGCGGTAGTAGCGGTTCGCGAACAGCAGCTCGGCCTCGTCGGCGGCCAGCACCGACACCGCGGCGTCGAGGCTTTCGAGCACCGTCGTGAAGCGCTCATGGGCGGCCGCGAGTTCTTCGCGCGCGCGCTTCGGCTCGGTGATGTCGGTCATCGACGACATCCAGCCGGTCTGGCGGCCCGAGCTGTCGATCAGCGGCGACACGTACAGGCGCGCATGGAACAGCGTGCCGTTCTTGCGCCGCACGCGCAGCTCGAAGCCCGAGCTCGGCGCCTTGCCGCGCAGCGTCATGTCGAGCTGGCGCTGCATTTCCGGGTACGCGTCGCGCGGCCAGTACGGGAACGGCGCGACCTTGCCGACGAGGTCGGTCTCGTCCCAGCCCGTCATCCGGCAGAACGCGGGGTTCACGTGCGTGATGCGGCCGTGCATGTCGAGCACGCGCATGCCGATCAGCACCGAGTTTTCCATTGCGCGGCGGAAGAACGCTTCCGCATACAGCGCCTGCTGCGCCTCGAAACGCTGGCGCGTGTGCTTCCACAGGCTCCAGAGGCTCCACAGCACGAAGCACGACAGGCCTGCCACGAGCCACACGAGCGTGTTGTTGGTCAGGTTCGTGAGCTGCGGGAATGCGTACACACGCACGGTCAGCCCCTGGCCGGGCGGATCGAGCGGCAGGTCGTAGTGCGAGTCGCGCGGCAGGCGCGGGCGGGTGGAGGTGGACGACAGCTCGCGGTTGTTCGCGTCGGTGATCGAGATCTTGTACTTCGACGACAGTTCCTGCGGGATGTCGTGCTTCAGGATGCCTTCGACCGAGAACACCGCGGCGATCGAGCCGAGGTACTCGCGGTCGCCGCGCATCACGGGCGTCTGCAGCGTGATGAAGCCGTTGCCGAAGTCGTCGTAGATCAGCGGCGAATAGGCCTGGCGGCGCGTGCTGCGTGCCTCGTCGTAGGCGCCGCGCACGGCGTCCTGCATCTGCGCTTCGCCGGGTTTCGCGAGCCGCTGGCCGAGCAGCGGCGGATGCACGGTCGGCCAGCGCTGCACGCCGGGCGACGTGTACCAGTTCAGGTAAAGGATTTCCGGATGCGTCTGCATCACGTCCGCGACGGCCATCTGGAACGCGTTCTGGTCGAGGCGGCCGGACGCGAGATCGCGCGACAGCGCCTGGAGCTGTTCCTGCGCCCCTGTCATCGACAGGCGGATCTGCTGCTGGGCCCACGCGACGTTACGGAACAGGGTGTCTTCCTGCTGTTGCTGCTCGCGGCGATTGAGGCTCCACAGAATGAGGCTCACCACCACCAGGAACACGAGGATCGACAGCAGTGGCGTCAGCAAATAGGAATTGGACCACCACGGTCCGTGGTGCCAACGGGACGGCTGCGACTCCGCCGGCGGGCCCGACGGTCGCGCCGAGCGTGCGAAAAGCCGATCGGTCAACATGGCAGGATTGTAGCGCAGCGCAATACATGGAAAACCTATACCGGATATGTTGAACGGAAACGGATTTGTTCAGCCGGGACGTGCCGGAGAGCCCCGAATGATGGGTGCGGCGCAGCAATATTTCGTATTGCGAGAAAAGATCTCACAATTCGAAAATTTTGTTGCGCGTGCCCGTACACGCTCATTACAATCCGCTGGAGCTTGCCCGCAGCCGGTCGCGTCGCGTCGTCTGCACGAGAGCGATCCTCACATTCCAGGACCCAGGAGACGAGAATGTCCGCTGTACCGAACGAAGTGATGAAATATGTCGCCGCCGAACATGACGACGACCCGCAAGAAACCGTCGAGTGGCTGGAGTCGCTCGATGGCGTGATCTCCTCCGTGGGCACCGGCCGCGCGCACTACCTGATTGAAAAGCAGATCGAATTCGCGCGCGTGCACGGCGAACACCTGCCGTTCTCCGCGAATACCCCGTACATCAACACGATCCCGGTCGCCGCGCAGGCGAAGATCCCGGGCGACCAGGACATCGAGCACCGCATCCGTTCGTACACGCGCTGGAACGCGCTGGCGATGGTGCTGCGTGCCGGCAAGGACACGAACGTCGGCGGCCACATCGCGTCGTTCGCGTCGGCCGCGACGCTCTATGACGTCGGCTACAACCACTTCTGGCACGCAGCGTCCGACCAGCACGGCGGCGATCTCGTGTTCGTGCAGGGCCACTCGTCGCCGGGCGTCTACTCGCGCGCGTTCCTGCTCGGCCGCCTGAAGGAAGAGCAGCTCGACAATTTCCGCCAGGAAGTCGACGGCAACGGCATCTCGTCGTACCCGCACCCGTGGCTGATGCCGGATTTCTGGCAGTTCCCGACCGTGTCGATGGGCCTCGGCCCGATCATGGCGATCTACCAGGCCCGCTTCATGAAGTACCTGCAGGCGCGCGGCATCGCGAAGACGGAAGGCCGCAAGGTGTGGGCATTCCTCGGCGACGGCGAGACGGACGAACCGGAATCGCTCGGCGCGATCGGGATGGCGAGCCGCGAGAAGCTCGACAACCTCGTGTTCGTGATCAACTGCAACCTGCAGCGTCTGGACGGCCCGGTGCGCGGCAACGGCAAGATCATCCAGGAACTCGAATCGGAATTCCGCGGCGCCGGCTGGAACGTGATCAAGGTCATCTGGGGCAGCCGCTGGGATGCGCTGTTCGCGCGCGACAAGTCGGGCGCGCTGATGCGCCGCATGATGGAAGCCGTCGACGGCGAATACCAGACGTACAAGTCGGAGTCGGGCGCGTACGTGCGCGAGCACTTCTTCAACACGCCTGAACTGAAGGCGCTGGTCGCCGACTGGTCGGACGACGACATCTGGGCGCTGAACCGCGGCGGCCACGATCCGCACAAGATCTACGCGGCGTTCCACGAAGCCAGCAACACGAAGGGCGCGCCGACCGTCATCCTCGCGAAGACCATCAAGGGCTACGGGATGGGCGAGTCGGGCCAGGCGATGAACATCACGCACCAGCAGAAGAAGCTGCCGGTCGAGCAACTGAAGAAGTTCCGTGACCAGTTCCGCCTGCCGATCACCGACGAGCAGATCGCCGACGTGCCGTACCTGAAGTTCGAGGAAGGCTCGAAGGAGCTCGAATACATGCGCAAGCAGCGCATGGACCTCGGCGGCTACCTGCCGCACCGCCGCGAGAAGGCGACGTCGCTGCCGGTGCCGGTGCTCGACGCGTTCGAGCCGCTGCTGAAGGGCACGGGCGAAGGCCGCGAGATCTCGACGACGATGGCATTCGTGCGGATCCTGAACATCCTGCTGAAGGACAAGACGCTCGGCAAGCGCGTCGTGCCGATCGTCCCGGACGAATCGCGTACGTTCGGCATGGAAGGCCTGTTCCGCCAGATCGGTATCTGGAACCAGCAGGGCCAGAAGTACGTGCCGGAAGATTCCGACCAGCTGATGTTCTACAAGGAATCGGAAACCGGCCAGATCCTGCAGGAAGGCATCAACGAAGCGGGCGGCATGTGCGACTGGATCGCGGCGGCGACGTCGTACTCGACGCACGGCGAGATCATGGTGCCGTTCTACATCTTCTATTCGATGTTCGGCTTCCAGCGGATCGGCGACCTCGCCTGGGCCGCAGGCGACATGCGTTCGCGCGGCTTCCTGCTCGGCGGCACCGCGGGCCGCACGACGCTGAACGGCGAAGGCCTGCAGCACGAAGACGGCCACTCGCTCCTGTGGGCGGCATCGGTGCCGAACTGCGTGAGCTACGACCCGACCTTCGGCTACGAACTGGCCGTGATCATCCAGGACGGCCTGCGCCGCATGGTGCAGGACCAGGAAGACGTGTACTACTACATCACGGTGATGAACGAGAACTACGAGCACCCGGCGATCCCGCAGGGCGAGCACGTGGCGGCCGACATCATCAAGGGCATGTACGCGTTCAAGAAGGCCGACGCCGACCAGAAGGCACCGCGCGTGCAACTGCTGGGTGCGGGCACGATCTTCAACGAAGTGATCGCCGCTGCCGACCTGCTGAAGAACGACTGGGGTGTCGCTGCCGATCTGTGGAGCGTGCCGAGCTTCACCGAGCTCGCGCGTGAAGGTCACGAGATCGAGCGCTGGAACCTGCTGCATCCGACCGAAGAGCGTCGCCTGTCGCACGTGCAGAAGTGCCTGAAGGACACGCAGGGCCCGGTCATCGCATCGACCGACTACGTCCGTGCGCTGGTCGACCAGATCCGCGGCCAGATCGATCGCCGCTTCGTCGTGCTGGGCACGGACGGCTTCGGCCGCTCGGATACCCGCGAGAAGCTGCGTCACTTCTTCGAAGTCGACCGTCATTGGGTCACCGTCGCCGCGCTCAACGCGCTGGCCGACGAAGGCACGATCGAGCGCAAGGTGGTCGCGGACGCGATCGCCAAGTACAACCTCGATCCGTCCAAGCCCAACCCGATGACCGTTTAACGCACACGCCGTGTGATGCTGCGCGCCGCTCCCGCGAGGGGCGCGCGCGGCCATGGAGACAGAAACAGATGAGTCAAGCGATCGAAGTGAAGGTGCCGGATATCGGCGATTACAAGGATGTGCCGGTGATCGAGATCGGCGTGAAGGTCGGCGATACGGTCGAGCCGGAGCAGTCGCTCGTCACGCTCGAGTCGGACAAGGCGACGATGGACGTGCCGAGCCCGGTAGGCGGCGTCGTGAAGGAAATCAAGGTCAAGGTGGGC
>NZ_CAJNKE010000347.1 GCF_905232215.1 Burkholderia sp. LMG 13014 | reverse complement strand
CATGCCGCAGCGGCTTCGCGACCTTCATGGCCATCGCGACGAGCAGCCCGGCCGCCGCCGCGGCAAGCCCGGCGAACAGGTGCTGCACGCGCGGATCGTTCTGCGTCTTCGCGTACAGCACGCCGAGCGCGACGACGACGAGCGTCGGGCCCGCAATCAGCCCGAGAATGCCGGCGAACGCGCCGGCGACGCCGCGAAAGCGCATGCCGACGGCCACCGACAGGTTGATCACGTTGCCGCCCGGCAGGAACTGGCACAACCCGAGCAGATCGGTGAATTCATCGGCGGAGAGCCATTTGCGCTCCTCGACGATGGTGCGGCGCGCGAACGGCAGCGCGCCGCCGAACGACATGAGGCCAAGCGACAGGAAGCCGGTGAACAGCTCGGCGAGGCCGACGCGGCGCGCGGCAGGTGGCGGGGAGGCCGGCGGCGGGGAAGCAGGCGGAAAAGCGGATTGCATGGGGCTCCTCACGAAACGGTGAACCGAGGTTACCGCCGTTCCAGATCCCGGCAAAACGATTTTATTGGCGCATCCTTGTGATCTAGAATCACAAGCATGGCACGCGATCTCCCACCCTTTTCCGCGCTTCGGGCCTTTGAAGCCGCGGCACGACACGAAAGCTTCAGCGCCGCCGGCGACGAGCTGCATGTGACTCACGGTGCCATCAGCCGGCAGATCGCCGGGCTCGAGGCGTGGCTCGGCAAGCCGGTGTTCCACCGCTACGGCAAGCGCGTGAAGCTCACCGACGAAGGCCGCCGCTACCTGGACACCGTGCGCGCCGCGTTCGACAGCATCGCGCTCGCGACCGATCAGTTGCGCAACACGGGCGCCGCGCGCGTGCTGCGCATCAACGCGCTGCCGACCTTCGCGATGAAATGGCTGCTGCCGCGCCTGTCGCGGTTCCAGCGCGACGTGCCGAACGTGGAGCTGAAGCTGTCGACGTCGAACGCGCCGCTCGACACGCTCGACGGTTTCGACGTCGCGATCCGCCGCGGCCCCGGCCACTGGCCGAACTGCACGAGCGGCCACTTCCTCGACGAAAGCGTGATTCCGGTCTGCAGCCCCGCGCTGCTCAGGCGCGCGCCGATCGCGCGCGCGGACGATCTCGCGCGCCACGTGCTGCTGCATTCGGATACACGTCCGGAGGGCTGGCGCGACTGGTTCGCGGCGGCCGGCGTGGCGATGAAGGGGCGCAAGCGACAGTCGTTCGACCACTTCTACCTGGCGCTGCAGGCAGCCGTCGACGGGCTCGGCGTCGCGCTCGGCCCGCTGCCGCTGATCGACGACGAACTGGCGAGCGGCCGGCTGGTGATGCCGCTGGAGGGGCCGCGCATCGCGACGCGCAGCTACTGGTGGATCGCGCCGCGCGCGCCGGCGGACGATCCGCTGGTCGCGCAGTTCTGCGCGTGGCTGCAGACGCAGTCGAACGTCGGCGCGTAGCGCAGCGACGTTCGACGCAGACGATGATGCGGGCGGCAGGACGCCGCCCGCCGAAACCTCAGACCACCGGGCCCGGTTCCTTTTCCTTGCGCAGGATCGCGTACAGGATGATCGCGCCGAACGTCGCGGTGCCGATCCCGCCGAGCCCGAAGCCGCCGATCTTCAGCGAGAAGTCGCCGGCGCCGAGCACCAGCGTGACGGCCGCGACGATCAGGTTGCGGTTGTCGGAGAAGTCAACCTTGTTGACGACCCAGATCCGCGCGCCCGTCACCGCGATCAGCCCGAACACGACGATCGACACGCCGCCGAGCACCGGGCCCGGAATCGTCTGGATCACCGCGCCGAACTTCGGCGAGAAACCGAGCCCGATGGCGATCACCGCGGCCACCGCGAACACGAGCGTCGAGTAGATCCGCGTGACGGCCATCACGCCGATGTTCTCCGCGTAGGTCGTCACGCCCGTGCCGCCGACGCTGCCCGACACGATCGTCGCGAGCCCGTCGCCGATGAACGCGCGGCCCACGTAGCGATCGAGGTTGGTGCCCGTCATCGCGCTGACGGCCTTGATGTGGCCGAGGTTTTCCGCGACCAGGATCACCGCGATCGGCGCGAGCATCAGCATCGCGTGCGGATCGAACACCGGCGCCCGGAAGCTCGGCACGCCGAACCATGCGGCATGCGCGACGATCGAGAAATCGATCGGCTTGCCGAGGCCCATCCCGTTGGTCGCGACCGCGTAGATCGCGTACGCGATCACGAGCCCGACGAGGATCAGCAGGCGCTGCATCATCCCGCGCGCGAACACCGCGACGCCGCCGACGGACAGCACCGTGACGAGCGCCATCACCGAGTCGAAGGTCGACGCCGAGACGCCCTTGACCGCGATCGGCGCGAGGTTCAGCCCGATCACCGCGACCACCGCGCCGGTGACGACGGGCGGCATCAGCGCCTCGATCCAGCGCGTGCCGATCGCCTGCACCAGCGCGCCGAGCGCCATGTACACGACGCCGCACGCGATGATCCCGCCGAGCGCGACCGGGATGTTCGGGTTCGGGCCGCTGCCGCCGTAGCCCGTCACCGCGATCACCAGGCCGATGAACGCGAAGCTCGAGCCGAGGTAGCTCGGCACGCGGCCGCCCACCAGCACGAAGAACAGCAACGTGCCGATGCCCGACATGAAGATGCACAGGTTCGGGTCGAAGCCCATCAGCAGCGGCGCGAGCACCGTCGAGCCGAACATCGCGACGACGTGCTGCACGCCCATCGCGATCATCTGCGGCCACGCGAGGCGCTCGTCGGGGCCGACCACGCGCGATGCCGCGCCGGTCGATTGCACCCGCCAGCGCGGGAAGTAGGAATCGGACATGGGGAAAAGGAGCTCCTGTCGGTCGGTCGCCGGCTGCGGAGGATGCGCCGGTCTGGAATCTGGCGCGAGTTTACGGAGCGGAAATGGGGCTGGCAAGCGCACTGATGCGCGGGCCGGCGAGCGCAAGGCACGGCTCGCCGTGCGCGCGAAACGGGGCACGAACGTGCGGCCCGGTGAAGCGCCCGTCCGCGCGTGAAGGTGCGCGGGCGGCGGTCCACGCCGGCACGCGACGCAAGCGTGCGCTCACATCGCGGCCGGCGCGTCGTGCATCAGGGATTGATGTACTGGAACAGCGACAGGTTCTGCAACTGCGCGTAGGCCTTCTGCGAGCCCGTCAGCGCGTTCTGCATCTGCAGGAACTGGCTGATCGTCGACACCATGTTGGTGCTCGTCAGGTCGGACAGGTTGCTGGTGATCTGCAGCGTGTTGGTCTGGTTCACCGCCTGCATCGCCTTGATTTCCTGCTCGCGGCCGCCGACCGACGCCTGCACGGTGAGGACGTTCGTCATCATGTTGTTCAGCTTGGTCGTGCCGGTGGTCATCGTGTTCGCGAGTGCGGTCGCGGCAGCCGTGTTGGTGCTGACCGGCGTCTTCAGCGCGGTGATCATCGAGTCGAGCGCCGCGAACACGTCGGTGCCGGCCTGCGGCGCGGGCGTGACCGTGAACGTGTCGCCCGGCGCAGGCGTGCCCGACACGGGCACCGACAGGCCGTTGCCGAGCGGGATGGCCGAATCGGCCGAATACGGCTGCGCGGCGCCCGGGGTCGGCGGCACGACGGAGTTGTCGGTGACCGTATAGGTCGGCGCGGCGGCCGTGCCGCCGAACGTGATCGTGAACTGGTGCGTGTTGGTCACGGCCGACGGGCTCGTGATCGACACCGCGCCGATCGTACCCGTGCCCGTATTGTTCGCACCGGCGAGCGGCACCGGCTGGCTGCCGAGCATCGGCACCGACAGGAACACGCTGGAACCGCTGTCGCCCTGCGAGATCGCGCGCGTGTCGGCGATCTGCACCTGCCGCGAACCCGTGTCGCCGCTGTAGGTCACGCCGCCGCCCGGCGCGTTCGCGAACGGCGCCGTGGTCGACTGGAAGCCCGCGAACAGGTAGTTGCCCGCGCCGTCCGTCGAGTTCGCGAGCGTCAGCAACTGGTCGCGATAGCCCTGCAACTGGGTCGACAGCGCCGCCCGGTCGCTGTCGGCCAGCGAGCCGTCGCCGGCGTGTATCACGACCGAGTGAATGGTGTTCAGCAGGTCGTTGACGCTGAAGAGCGTCTGGTCTTCCTTCTGCAGCGACGACAGCGCGACGTTCTGGTTCGACGAATACTGCGACAGCGTCGCCGACGTCATCGACAGCTGCACCGCCTGCGCGGCGCCCAGCGGGTTGTCGGCCGGCGTCGACAGGCTCACGCCGCTCGAGATCTGCTGGTACAGCTGCGACAGCTGCGCCTGCTGGTCGCTCATCTGCGCGACGTTCATCTGGTAGAACTGGGTGGTGGAAATCCGCATCGCTTCGATCCCCGAAATCAGTTGAACAGGCCGAGCACGGTCTGGAACAGCGTCGCCGCCGTCTGGATCACCTTCGCGTTCGCCTGGTAAAGCTGCTGGTACTGCATCAGGTTGGCCGCTTCCTCGTTCTGGTTCACGCCCGACACCGACTGCTGCGCGGACGTGATCTGGCCGACCAGCGCGGTCTGCGCGGCGCTCGACGACTTCAGCTGGCTCGTCGTGTTGCCGATGCCGTTCACGTAGTTCGCGTACGCGCCCGTCAGCGTGGTCGTGCCGTTGCCGAACGATTTCGCGTTGACGAGCTTCGACAGCGCGAGCGCGTTGCTGCCGTCGTTCGTGCCGCCCGAGTTCGGCGCGACCGTGAACGTGTCGCCGGCCGAGGGCGTGCCCGACACCGCCACCGTGACGCCGGCCGTCAGCGTGATCGGCGAGCCGGCCTGGTACGCCTGCGGCGTGCCCGTGCTCGGCGGCGTGACGGAGTTGTCGGTGACCGTGTAGGTCGGGCTGGCGGTCGTGCCGCCCATCGTGATCGTGTAGTTGTGCGGGTTGGCCGCGGCAGTCGCGCTCGTGACCGACAGCGCGCCGATCGTGCCGGTGCCCGTGTTCGTCGTGGCGGCCGCCGGCACGAACGGCGCCGCCGCCGCGATCGCGGAGCCGTTCGACGTCGCGAGGCCGAAGCCGTTCAGCGCGCCGCGCGTCGGCTGCACGGTGAACTTGTCGCCCGGCTGCATCTGCGTGCCGGCCGCGGTCGAGAAATTCAGCCCGCCGAGCGACACCGGCATCGGCCCCTGCTTCTGGTCGACCACCGTGCCGCTCGCGCGATCGGTCAGCGTGTAGTTCTTGCCGTCGTACGACAGCGTGTAGTCGCTCGTGGTCGGCTGCGACGCGTTCGCGAACGACACGGACAGCGCCGCGTTGCCGGTATTGCCCTGGTTCGCGTACGTGATCGGCGTGCCGGTCGTGAACAGGTTGCCGCCCACATTGCCCGACAGGTCGACGCCAAGCGCGTTCTGCGCGTTGACCTGCGCGGCGAAGCTGGTTGCGATCGCGCCAAGCTGGGCTTCGGCCGGGTCGAGCGTCTGGCTGCGGAACGAGAGCAGGCCGCCGAGCGTGCCGCCCGACAGCGAAGCGTCGGACAGGTACTGGTTCGGGCCCTGCGGGTTCGCGCCGGCGATGCCCTGCGACACGACGGTCAGCTCGCTCGGATCGGACGGCGACGTGACGGTCGCGAGCTGGTAGCTCTTGTCCGCGACGACGAGCGGCGTGCCGCCCGCGAGAAACACGCTGTAGCCGTCGCTGTTGCGCGCGACCTGCACGCCCGCGAGGTTCGACAGGTTCGATACCGCGAGGTCGCGCTGGTCCATCAGCTGGTTCGGCGGCTGGCCCTGGCTGCTCGCGGCCGAGATCTGCTGGTTCAGTTGCGCGATCTGCGCGGTGTACGCGTTGATCTGCGTCACGGTGCTCGTCAGCTGCGTGTTCACGCTCTGGCGCAGCGCGTCGTACTGCTGGCCGGCCGCCGTGATCTGGTTCGCGAGCGTCTGCGCATTGCTCATCGCGGTCTGCCGCACCGACGAGTCGGACGCGGTGTTCGCGACGTTCTGCAGCCCGGTGAAGTAGCTCGTGATCGCGGTCGAGATGCCGGCCGTCGGGCTGCCGACGTAGTTGTTCAGCTGCGTGACGAGCGAATACCACGTCGACAGCGCACCGCCCTGCGTCTGCGCGCCGTTCAGCTGGTCGCTCAGGTACTGGCTGTACTGGCGCTGCACGGTGGCGGTGTTTACGCCCTGCGGCAGGTAGCCGCTGCTCGTGTACTGGCCGCTCGCCTCGGCATAGACGGGGCGTTCGACCGAGTAGCCCGGCGTCGCCGCGTTGCTGATGTTCTGGCCGGTCGTCGTGAGGCCCCAGAGTGCGGCATTCAGGCCGCTGACGCCGAGGTTCATGAGTGTGTTGGACATGCGCGATCCTGATGAGCCGGCCGCGCTGCGGCCGCCGGGTTGCGTGACTCCCGGTATAACGGCCGCGGATCGAAAAAATTGAGGAAAAAATGCGCGCGCG
>NZ_CAJNKE010000346.1 GCF_905232215.1 Burkholderia sp. LMG 13014 | reverse complement strand
TGCGCGCCGAAAGCTATCGCGCGCCGAAGGAGGCGGGCGTGCTGCGTTCCGACATCCCGCTGCTCGACACCGCGCAGGCCGTCAACATCGTGCCCGCGCAGGTGCTGCGCGACCAGCGTCCGCGCAATCTCGACGACGCGCTCGGCAACGTCAGCGGCATCACGCAGGGCAACACGCTCGCGGGCACGCAGGACACCATCATGAAGCGCGGCTTCGGCGGCAACCGCGACGGCTCGATCATGCAGAACGGGATGCCGCTCGTGCAGGGGCGCGCGTTCAACGCGGCGGTCGACAGCGTCGAGGTGCTGAAGGGGCCGACGTCGCTGCTGTACGGGTTGATGGACCCGGGCGGCGTGGTCAACGTCGTCACCAAGCAGCCGCAGCTCAAGCGCTACAACG
The DNA here is from genome assembly GCF_905232215.1 of Burkholderia sp. LMG 13014. Taxonomy (GTDB): domain Bacteria; phylum Pseudomonadota; class Gammaproteobacteria; order Burkholderiales; family Burkholderiaceae; genus Burkholderia. Next base: position 5,969 of record NZ_CAJNKE010000346.1, on the reverse strand, counting down.
CGATCTCGCTTGGCGCGTCGACGTTCGGGCACGGCAAGAACGGCGGCGGCGCGACGTTCGATTCGACCGGGCCGGTCGGCGATTCGCGGCTTGCGTACCGGCTGATCGTCGACCAGTCGAACGAGCAGTACTGGCGCAACTTCGGCGAATACCGGCAGACCTTCGTCGCGCCGTCGCTCGCGTGGTATGGCCGCGATACGCAGGTCGCGGTGTCCTACCAGTACCGGAAATTCCATTCGCCGTTCGATCGCGGCACGGCGCTCGACCCGCGCACCAACGCACCGCTCGACATTCCCGCGCGGCGGCGCATCGACGAGCCGTTCAACAACATGGACGGTGAATCGCACCTTGCGCAGTTGAGCGTCGATCACCAGTTCAACGCGGACTGGAGCGCGCATTTCGGCTACAGCTACAACCGTGAGACCTACGACGCGAACCAGTTGCGCACGACGGGCGTCGATCCGGTGAAGGGCACGATGACGCGCAGCAACGACGCGACGCACGGCTCGCTCAGCACCGACAGCTACGGGATCGGCTACGTGAACGGCAAGCTGATGCTGGGCGGGATGCAGCACGACGTGCAGGTCGGCTTCGACACCGAATACCGCCGCATCTACCGCAAGGACATGCTGCGGCAGGCCGTGAAGACGCCGTTCAGCTATCTCAATCCCGTCTACGGGCTGCTGCCGCCGTCGAGCACGGTGTCCGCGAGCGACAGCGACCAGACCGACACGCTGCACGATGCATCGGCGTTCGTGCAGGACACGATCCACCTGACCGACAAGTGGATCGTGTCGGGCGGGTTGCGCTACATCACGTACAACCAGGTCGCGGGGCGCGGCCGGCCGTTCGTCGCGAACACCGATCTCAGCGGCTCGAAGTGGCTGCCGCGCGCGGGCGTCGTCTACAAGTGGACCGACACGTTCTCGCTGTACGGCAGCTATTCGCAGTCGCTGAAGCCGTCGTCGTCGATCGCGCCGATGACGGGCTACATCATCGACGGCGCGACGCCGCCCGAGGAAGCGACCGCGTGGGAGGTGGGCGGCAAGCTCGACCTGCCGGGCGGGATGACCGGCACGCTCGCATTCTTCAACATCGACAAGAAGAACGTGCTCGTGTCGCAGTACAACGACGCGACCAAGCTGACCGACTGGCGCACGTCGGGCAAGGCGCGCTCGCGCGGGATCGAGCTCGACGTGTCGGGCAGGATCGGCGAGCGCGTGAACGTGATCGCGAGCTACGCGTATATCGACGCGAAGACCACCGAGGATCCGCTGTACGCGGGCAATCAGCTGTGGAACGTCGCGCGCCACACGGCGTCGCTCGCGGGCGTCTACGACTTCGGCACGGTGATCGGCGGCGACGACCTGCGCATCGGCGCGGACGTGCGCTACGTCGGCGCGCGCCCCGGCGATTCGGCGAACAGCTTCACGCTGCCGTCGTACGTGCTCGCCGACGCGTTCGCCACGTACGACACGCGGATCGGCAAGCAGAAGCTGTCGTTCCAGCTCAACGTGAAGAACCTCTTCAATCGCACGTACTACCCGTCGAGCGCGAACCGCTACTTCGTCGCGATCGGCGATGCGCGACAGGTGTCGCTGCTCACCACGCTGCAGTTCTGACCACGCAATCGCCGCGTGGCCGTCATGATGGCGCGCGGCTTCGGAGAAGCTCCAGATGAACCGGAACATGAAGACCGGCGCCGTGCGCGCCGTTGCCGCCAGTGCGCGGCGTCGTACCTTGCGCGCGATCGCGGGCTCGGTGCTCGCGATCGGCGCAGGCCTTGGCCTCGGCGCGGGTGTGGCCACCCCCGCATTGGCAGCCGATGCGCCGCAGGCCGTCACGCGCGTCGCGATGCTCGTGCAGTTGCGCGGCCCGAACCTGAAGGTCGACGAACGCATCGTCCAGCATCTCGGCGAACGCGGCTACGCGGTACGCCTGATCGACGAATCGTCGACGCCGGATGCGGCGCGCGATGCCGACCTGGTCGTGATCTCGTCAACGGTGTCGTCGAAGAACGTGCGGCCCGGCTGGCGCACGCTCGACAAGCCGCTCGTGACCTGGGAAAACGACCTGCTCGACGATCTCGCGATGACGGGCAAGCGTCACGACGCCGACTTCGGCGAAACGGGCAAGGAGCGCTACCTGTGGCTCGTCAATGCGCCGCACCCGATCTCGGCCGGGCTGCCGGCCGGCGCGACGAACGTGTACGGCAAGCAGGCGCCGATGAGCTGGGGCAAGCCGGGGCTCGGCGCGATCACGATCGCGACCGTGTACGGCCAACCCGACAAGGCCGCGATCTTTGCGTACGAGAAGGGCGCGACGATGGACTACGAAGCGCTCGCGCCGGCGCGCCGCGTGATGTTCTTCCTCGACAACGACACGTTCGTGAACCTGTCGCCGGCCGGTGTCGCGCTGTTCGACGCGGCCGTCGACTGGGCGGCCGGGCGGCGCTGATTTGCCACAGCGGTGCTAGGTCGATTGCAGCGATGCCGCTTCGATCAGTTGCGCCAGTTGCTGCGCCGGCTCCGACATCGTCCGCCGCGCGCGATGCACGAGCCCGATGTCGCGGTGAAACGTGTGAGGCCCGAGGTCGATCGCGCGCACGCCGGCCGGCCAGCGGCGATACACGCCGGTCTGCGGGACGAGCGCGACGCCGACGCCGTTCTCGACCAGCTTGACGATCGCGTCGAGCTCGTCGAGTTCGCAGGTGTCGCGCACCGCAATGTGCATCTTCCTCAGAAAGCGATCGACCTGGCGGCCGCCGAACGACGCGCGGTCGTAGCGCACGAACGGTTCGCTCGCGAGCAGTTCGGCCCAGTCCCTGCCTTTTACGCTGCGCGGCACGATGAGCCGGAACGGTTCCTGCGCGAGCGTCGTCCAGTGCAGGTCGCTCTGCAGCGAAAACGGCGGCCGGATGATCGCGGCCATGTCGATCTCGCCCGCGTCGACCCGGTTGACCAGTTCGATCGACAGCCCCGGTATCACGCGTGTCCGGCACGCGGGATGCCGGCGATGGAAATCGGCGAGCGCGGCCGGCAGCAGCGCGCTCTGCACCGACGCGATCGCGCCGATCGTCACGCGCACGGCGGCCGGCGAACCGGGCGCCGTCGAGCTCAGGTTGTCGTACAGGCCGATCAGTGCCTGCGCCTGGTCGAGTACGTGATGGCCCATCTCGTTGAGCCGCGCCGACCGGCTTTGCCGGTCGAACAGCGCGAAGCCGAGCTCGGCTTCGAGACGCTGCATCTGCGCGCTCACAGCCGCCTGCGTGAGCCCGATACGGTTGCCGGCCGCGGCGAACGTGCCTTCCCGGGCGACGGCGACGAGGGTTTTCAGTTCGCGGATCATTCATCAATTCCGTTTGTGAATGGCTCAACTATATATTGATTTAATTTCTGCTTGACCTTGACTACCATGGTGCCGTCCTCGCGCCACGCGAGCGTTTCATCACGAGGCAACCATGAGTCTTTCCCCGTTTCACCTGGCGATCCCGGTCTACGACCTGCCGGCCGCGCGCGATTTCTACGGCCGTGTGTTCGGGCTGGCAGAGGGGCGTTCGAGCGCGCAGTGGGTCGACTTCGACTTCTACGGGCACCAGCTCGTGATCCACGAGCATCCGAAGACCGCGTCGCAGGAAGGTGCGCACACGAACGCGGTCGACGGTCACGACGTGCCGGTACCGCATTTCGGGATCGTGCTCGACTGGCCGAGCTGGGAAGCGCTGGCCGAGCGGCTGCGATCGTTCGGCGTGACCTTCGTGATCGAGCCGTATGTGCGGTTCCAGGGGCAGGTCGGCGAACAGGCGACGATGTTCCTGTTCGATCCGTGCGGCAATGCGCTCGAATTCAAGGCGTTCCGCGATATCGGCCAGTTGTTCGCGAAGTGACCGGCGGCGCGGTCAGCGCCGATTGAAATTGGGTGCGAGAATGCGGCCTCCGGCCCGGCTGTGCGCATGCGCACCGACCGGCGCCGCGCCGCACGGCATTCGTGCGTGCCGTTCTCCAAGGAACCCGTATGGACAGTCATATCGCGCCGGTTGAGCTGAAGAAAGCCTACCGTCTCCTCAACCACGGCCCGACCGTGCTCGTGTCGGCCCGCCACGACGGCGTCGACAACGTGATGGCCGCCGCATGGGCGTGCGCGCTGGACTTCCAGCCGCCGAAGCTGACGGTCGTGCTCGACAAGACCGCGAAGACGCGCGAACTCGTCGAGCGCAGCGGCACGTTCGTGATCCAGGTGCCGACGGCCGCACAGATTCAGCTCACGCATGCGGTCGGCAGCCACAGTCTCGCGGAGCGGCCCGACAAGCTGCGCGAAGCGGGCGTCACGCTGTTCGACTTCGAAGGCCACGATCTGCCGTTCGTCGCCGGCTGCTCGGGCTGGCTCGCGTGCAAGCTGATTCCGGAGCCGCACAACCAGCAGACCTACGACCTGTTCATCGGCGAGGTGGTCGCGGCGTGGTCCGACACGCGCGTGTTCCGCGACGGCCACTGGTATTTCGAATCGGCCGATCCGGCACTGCGCAGCCTGCATTACATCGCGGGCGGCAATTTTTATGCGATCGGCGAATCGCTGCACGTGGACCCGGACGCGAAGTAAGCGTCGGCCGGGCGTGCCGTCCCGATCCGGGCGCGCGGTTCACGCGCGCCTTTTCAATTCCATCCGCATGGTTTCTGCGAATGCCTGCGCTACGCACGGCAGCGTGCGCTCGCTGGCGCTCGACGCGCACCGCAAATCGATCGGTTCGGTGCTGCTGGCGAGCGAGGTGCCCGACCCGGCGTGACGGATGGTGTCGCGCCGGGCGGGCCCGTCCTTACGGGATCAGCAGTTCGCGAAGGCCGTTTGCGTGCTCGATGCGTTCTCCCGCAATATGCAGGCGCTGATCCTGGCGATAGTCGTAGACCGCGCGCGACGCAGCGAGCTGGTCGAAGTCGAGTTCGACCGCGTGACGCGATTCGGCATTGCCGGCCTCGAAGATCAGGTTTCCGAACGGATCGGCCGCGAGGCTGCCGCCTGCGAACACGACGTCGTGCGTGCTGCCGCCGACGCGGTTGGCGACCACCGCGAACACCTGGTTCTCCATCGCGCGCGCCGTTGCCGACGTGCGGTGGACGGCGCGGTACGGTTCCATGTTGCCGTCGGTGATGAGGATCAGCTCGGCGCCGAGTGCGGCGAGCGCGCGGCCGGTTTCGGGGAATTCGTTGTCGTAGCAGATCAGCAGGCCGATCCGCACGCCGCGCCATTCGATCGTCGCGTAACGGTCGCCGGGCAGCACGACGCCGTGCTCGCTCACCCACAGATGCGTCTTGCGATAGCGCATTGCGATGCCGTCCGGCGTGACGAATACCGTGGTGTTGTAGAAGCGGCCGCCGTCGTTCTCGATCAGCCCGACCACGACGGCAACGTCACGCGCGCGAGCGGCCGCGATGACCGCGCCGACGCTCGGGCCGTCGAGCGGCTCGGCGCATTCGGCGAGATTTGATGGATCGAGGAAGCCGGTGAGCTGCGCTTCCGGAAACATCACGATGTCGGTGCCCGGCGCGCAGGTCGCGATTGCTGCGAGCGTGCGCTGCAGGTTGTAGTGCGTGTCGCCGTCGCGACCGGCGAGCTGGACGATGTCGAGCTTCAGTTTCATGGCGATGTCGGTAGCAGGGGGGCCGTCGCCGGTGGCGCCGGACGGGTGGGTAAAGAGGCCCCAGTATGCGCCGAAGCGGCGGATTTCCCATCCCGCCGGTGCGTTAACCCGTCGGGGGTATTGCTCTTTGACGCCGCCGGTGGCGGCGAGCGCCGACCCGCGTGACCCGCGATGCGTTTCAGGAGCCGGTCTGCGCGTTCAGGAACAGCGAGAACAGCTCCGATTGCGAGTTGATCGCGAGCTTCCCGTAGATGTTGCGGCGATGCACCTTGACCGTTTCTGCCGAAATGGCCAGCTTGTTCGCGACTTCCTTGTTCGAACGGCCGCTGAGGAT
>NZ_CAJNKE010000345.1 GCF_905232215.1 Burkholderia sp. LMG 13014 | reverse complement strand
GGGTCGGCGATGCGCCGCTGCGGCACGGTGTCGGCCTGCACGCCGATGCGGCGAGCGCCGCGCTCGATGCGGTCGTCAGTGCGATCAACCGCTCGGCCTGGCACTGCGCGGATCGCCGCGCGGCGGCCTGACCGCTGGGTTCCGTTTCAGGGTTCAAACGTCAGCGAGCGGGGCGTGACCGCCCGTGCGCCGCGCGATCCGCGCCGCACGAGGCAGCAAAAAGCGGCCCAGAAGGCCGCTTCGGTCGGGACATGAAAAGGAGCGCCACACGCGCTCATGTCTCGGTCGCGCACCGCGTCGCCTGCCATGCGAACAGGCACCAGCGGCCCTGTTCGTGGGTATGGACGGAGGTATACGCAATCGGGAAGACCAGGCCGCCGTTGTTCGTTTCCATCTCGATCAACGCACGCCCGGTGACGACACAGGTCGCATCGCCGACGGGCAGCACGTCCTGCGACTGGATTTCGATCTGGCGATAGCGGCGGCGGCCGGCGACGATGGCGTCGATGAACTGCTGCTTGGTTTCGCGTTTGCCGTTGGTGTGCACGAAGAACACCTTGTCCGACAAAAGCGTGTCGAGCGCTTCGCCGTCCCCGTCCACCATCGCCCGGAACCGGTCGCGCTCGAGCGCGCGGACCGCATCGACCACCTTCGCCATCGCCTGACTCCTCGGCAACGCGCACGCCGTGCGCGGGCGTGCGGATCAGAAGTTGTACTGCAAGTAGAACTGGTGGAAATTTATACCAGGATTCGGCTCTTTGATACCCGCGTTAGACACATGTTCAAAACGGTAGCCGACCTGATACTGTTGCCGTTGGCCGAACTGCACGCCCACCCCCGCGGTCGGCGCGAACTGGAACGCGGTCCCCATCGAGAAACTATCCGAGATCGTCGGGTGCGTCAGCAGCCGGACGCCGCCGCCGGCCTCGATGAACGGGCGGATCGCCCCGGCGCTCTTGATGAAACGGAACATCGGCGTCACGCCGAATTCACCGATGCTGCTGTGGACGTTGCCGCCCGTATGCCAGTAGCCGGCATGCCCTTCCACGACAAACGCGAAGTGCCAGCCGCCGATTTCCCACCAGTTCCAGCCCGGATCCCACACCACGCCGAGATCGGCCTTGTCGACCCCGCGGCGATCCGAAAAGCCGCCGCCCGCCTGAATCCCCCATCGGTCCGCACATGCCGCACCCGATCCGCCCAGAAGGGACGCCGCCAGCATCGCGTGCAGCGCAAGCCGGCTGCGGGGCCGGCGATTCTTCTTATTGTTCATCTGACACTCCAACTTTATGGGTTGAATGGAGCCTGCCGCTTCGGCCGGCTCGAGCGAACTGAATGGTATGGTAAAGGACTTTTCGAATCGGCATCACAAAGCGAAATGGCTTCCTTCCAAAACGACAAAAATTGAAATCGTCTACTGATTACCATCAGAAACAACGGCTTACGGAACTTCGCCTCGCTCCCTCTGTCGCAGATTAGACTATCGACTCGACTGGCTCGATAGAAAAAGTGGGAACTCCGATGCCCACGCTTGCTCTAAGGAATTAGCACTCGGATTGCGGGAGTGCTAAGATGGCCCACGGAATCTCATTCGAGACCGGGGGTTTGTCCCTGATTCCAAAGGAGTTTTTTTAGTGAGCAATGCCCTGACCCTCCCGAACACCCTGAGCCAGACGCCGGCCAAGGCCGCATCGGCAGGCTCGCTGGCGCTCGCAGCCCAATCGATGTTGCCGGGCCAGCTTGGCAACATCGACGCGTATATCCAGGCCGTCAACCGCATTCCGCTGCTGACGCCCGAAGAGGAACGCCAGTACGCAACCGAATTCCGTGAAGGCAACAATCTCGACTCGGCACGCCGCCTCGTGCTGTCGCACCTGCGGCTCGTCGTGTCGATCGCGCGCAACTATCTCGGCTACGGCCTGCCGCACGGCGACCTGATCCAGGAAGGCAACATCGGCCTGATGAAGGCCGTGAAGCGCTTCGATCCGGCCCAGAACGTGCGTCTCGTGTCGTACGCGATCCACTGGATCAAGGCCGAGATCCACGAGTACATCCTGCGCAACTGGCGCACGGTGAAGGTCGCGACGACTAAGGCGCAGCGCAAGCTGTTCTTCAACCTGCGCAGCCACAAGAAGGGCCTGCAGGCGATGACGCCCGAGGAGATCGACGGCCTCGCGAAGGAACTCAACGTCAAGCGCGAAGACGTGACCGAAATGGAAACGCGCCTGTCGGGCGGCGACATCGCGCTCGAAGGGCAGGTCGAAGACGGCGAGGAGTCGTACGCGCCGATCGCCTACCTGGCCGACTCGCACAACGAACCGACCGCCGTGCTCGCCGCGCGTCAGCGCGACACGCTGCAGACGGACGGCATCGCGCAGGCACTCGACGCGCTCGACGCGCGCAGCCGCCGCATCATCGAGGCGCGCTGGCTGCACGTCGACGACGACGGTTCGGGCGGCTCGACGCTGCACGATCTCGCCGCCGAGTTCGGTGTGTCGGCGGAACGCATCCGCCAGATCGAAGCGAGCGCGATGAAAAAGATGCGCACCGCCCTCGCCGAATACGCGTAAATCGCTGCGATTTAGAGCGCTTCATCAAAAACCGCTGCCCGACCGGCAGCGGTTTTTTTTCGCCTGCTTTATCCGCTGCTTTTCACCCGCTTCTCCACCCGATTCTTTGCCGATTAATTGACCTGATTCGTCAGGTAATAGGCCGTTTGCGGGCCCCTTCCGCATAACCTTGATCTGCCTCAAATTTCGGCCCGTGTTTCGCGACGGTCTGCCGCAGCGCAGCACTCGGCATTGCAAAGCCGTCCTTTTAAAATTGGCATGTCAGGCGCAAAAGGATTAAAACCGCTTCACGGCCGTCATAAATCCGACGTAAAGTCGCCCCAAATCAGACCTAAATCGATTCAGGATAATCGCCTTGATCTCGATCAATAAAGAGCCTGCGCCTCCGCCGCGGCCGGCCGGCGCGATCGGCTGGCGCGCGCGCATCGCCGCGTGGGCACGCGGACCGACCCTCGCCCGCGACATCACCCTGGTGCTGATCGTCAAGCTGATCCTCCTGATGTCGCTCAAATACGCATTCTTCAATCATCCGCAGGCCGAGCACATGTCGTTGCCGCCTGCCGCCGTCGCCGAGAAGCTGCTCTCGGTGCCGGCGCCTGCACCCACCGAGGGAGACCACCATGATAAGTAGCGAAGTCGTCGATCTGTCACGTCTGCAGTTCGGCATCACGGCGCTCTACCACTTCCTGTTCGTGCCGCTGACGCTCGGCCTGTCCTGGCTGCTCGTCATCATGGAAGCTGTTTACGTGATGACCGGCAAACAGGTCTACAAGGACATGACCCAGTTCTGGGGCAAGCTGTTCGGGATCAACTTCGCGATGGGCGTGACGACCGGCATCACGCTCGAATTCCAGTTCGGCACGAACTGGTCGTACTACTCGCACTATGTCGGCGACATCTTCGGCGTGCCGCTCGCGGTCGAAGGCCTGATGGCGTTCTTCCTCGAGTCGACGTTCGTCGGCCTGTTCTTCTTCGGCTGGAACCGCCTGTCGAAGGTCAAGCACCTGATGGTCACGTTCCTCGTCGCGCTCGGCTCGAACCTGTCCGCGCTGTGGATCCTCGTCGCGAACGGCTGGATGAACAACCCGGTCGGCGCCGAGTTCAACTACCAGACGATGCGCATGGAGATGACGAGCCTGTTCGACGTGCTGTTCAACCCGGTCGCCCAGGTGAAGTTCGTGCACACGGTGTCGGCCGGCTACGTGTCGGCGGCGATGTTCGTGCTCGGCGTGTCGTCGTGGTACCTGCTGAAGAAGCGCGACGTCGACTTCGCGCTGCGCTCGTTCGCGGTCGCGGCCGGCTTCGGCCTCGCGGCGACGCTGTGCGTGATCGTGCTCGGCGACGAATCGGGCTATACGACCGGCGAAGTGCAGAAGATGAAGCTCGCCGCGATCGAATCCGAATGGGAAACGCAGCCGGCCCCCGCATCGTTCACGCTGATCGGCATTCCGAATCAGGAAGAACAGCGCACCGACTATGCGATCAAGATCCCGTATGCACTCGGCCTGATCGCGACGCGCTCGATCGACGAACCGGTGATCGGCCTGCGCGACCTCGCGAAGCACAGCGAGGAGCACATCCAGAGCGGGATGATCGCGTACGGCGCGCTGCAGAAGATCAAGCAGGGTGACACGAGCGACGCGACCCGCGCACTGTTCGACCAGCACAAGCAGTATCTCGGCTACGGGCTGATGCTCAAGCAGTTCACGCCGAACGTGGTCGATGCAACGCCCGAGCAGATCAAGGCCGCCGCGAAGAAGACGATCCCGCCGGTCGCGCCCGTGTTCTTCTCGTTCCGGATCATGGTGGCCCTCGGCTTCCTGTTCGTTGCGACGTTCATTGCCGCGTTCTGGTTCTGCGCGCGCCGCGAACTGCTGCAGGACAACCGCCGCTGGTTCCTCCGCTATGCGGTGTGGGCGATCCCGCTGCCGTGGATCGCGATCGAATTCGGCTGGATCGTCGCCGAGCTCGGCCGCCAGCCGTGGACGATCGCCGGCGTGCTGCCGACGCACCTGTCCGCGTCGAGCCTGCAGCCGAGCGACCTGTACCTGAGTCTCGCGGGCTTCATCCTGTTCTACACCGCGCTGTTCGTCATCGAGATCAAGCTGATGTTCAAGTACGCGCGCCTCGGCCCGTCGTCGCTGCATACCGGCCGCTATCACCACGAAATCGCGGCCGCCAGCGAGCGCGCCCCGGCGTGAGCACGCACCTGAAACGGAACAAGGAATCGCTATGGACTATGCAACTCTCAAGCTGATCTGGTGGCTGCTCGTCGGCGTGCTGCTGATCGGCTTCGCCGTCACCGACGGCTTCGACATGGGCGCGACCGCGCTGCTGCCGTTCCTCGGCAAGACCGACGAGGAGCGCCGCATCATCGTCAACACCGTCGGTGCGACGTGGGAAGGCAACCAGGTGTGGCTGATCACGGCCGGCGGCGCAATGTTCGCGGCCTGGCCGCTCGTCTACGCGGCGTCGTTCTCCGGCTTCTACTTCGCGATGCTGCTCGTGCTGTTCGCGCTGTTCTTCCGGCCGGTGGGCTTCGACTACCGCAGCAAGCGGCCTGACCCGCGCTGGCGCGCGGGCTGGGACTGGGGCCTGTTCATCGGCGGCTTCGTGCCCGCGCTCGTGTTCGGCGTCGCGTTCGGCAACCTGCTGCAAGGCGTGCCGTTCAAGTTCGACAGCGACCTGCGCGTGACCTACTACGGCAGCTTCTGGGCGCTGCTGAACCCGTTCGCGCTGCTGTGCGGGCTCGTCAGCCTCACGATGCTCGTCGCGCACGGTGCGGCCTTCATCAAGATGAAGACGGAAGGCGTGATCGCACGCCGCGCATCGGTCGCGCTGCGCGTGGCGTCGTTCCTCGCAGTCGTGCTGTTCGTGCTGGCCGGCGTGCTGATCGCGTCCACCATCGGCGGCTTCCACATCACGCACGCCGCGCCGACCGATACGGTCGCGAACCCGCTGCTCAAGGACGTCGCCGCGGGCTCGGGCCTGTGGCTCGCGAACTACGGCGAATTCCCGTGGATGATCGCAGCGCCCGTCGTCGCGATCGCGGGCGGCCTGCTCGCGCTGCTGCTCGCCGGTTCGAAGCAGGAGAAGACGGCGTTCTTCTGCACGGGCCTGATGATCACGGGCGTGATCCTGACCGCCGGCTTCTCGATGTTCCCGTTCATCATGCCGTCGTCGCTTGACCCGCGCAGCAGCCTGACCGTGTGGGACTCGACGTCGAGCCACATGACGCTGCAGGTGATGCTGTTCGCGGTGATCGTGTTCCTGCCGCTCATCCTGCTCTACACGAGCTGGGTGTATCGCGTGATGCGCGGCAAGGTCACGCGCGAAGTGCTCGAAGAGAACAAGCATTCGATGTATTGATGCTTTGAACCGGGACGGGGCGCGCACGCGCCCTCGCCCACCGTTTCGCAAGGAGTCGGATCATGTGGTATTTCAGCTGGATTCTCGGTATCGGCGTCGCGCTGTCGTTCGGCATCGTCAACGCGATGTGGCTCGAAGCGCGGCAGAAGACGCAGGAAGCGCGCGTCCGCGACTGACGCGTACGGCCGGTCACGCGGCCGCCATCCGGAAGGAACCTCGCCTCGCGCGAGGTTTTTTTTCGCCCCGACAGGCCGGACAGGCCCAGCGCATCGATGCCAATTTAGCGCCAGATTGATACCACTTGAATACCAATAAAAGGTTTCATAAGATCTTTGGACACGGCCGCTGACAGGCCGAATCCATCTGGGTGGGGGAGACATGCGAATCCCGTATGTGGCGCGCGCTTGCGCGCTGTCTCGCCGTCGGCGTGCTGCGTCCG
>NZ_CAJNKE010000344.1 GCF_905232215.1 Burkholderia sp. LMG 13014 | reverse complement strand
AACGCGAGCGAGCCATACGGATCGTCGCTGCTGGCGACGACGCAGGTCGGAAACGGCAGCCGTTCATACGGCACGGGCCCGAAGCCGTGCGCATCGCCCGGAAACGCGGGACCGTCGGGATCGGGCAGCGCGACCAGTAGCGCGCCGCGCACTTTCGCGAGCGCGGCCGGGCGCGCATAGCGCGTCGCCCACCACGCGGCGGTCAGCGTACCGAGACTGTGACCGGCAAGCAGTACCGGGCCACGCGCGGCTTCGACCGCGCGATCGAGTGCGAGACACCAGCCGTTGCGGAACGCACTGTCCCAGTCGGGCATCGCGACGCGCGAGAAGCGTGCATCGGCACGCTCCCAGCGGCTCTGCCAATGAAGCGGGCCCGAATTGGCGTAGCCCGGCAGGACGAGAACGGGGAATCGGCTCATGGAAAGTGCGTCGACGAGTGAAATCGTTATGTGGCGTCGACGCAGTGTCGCACACCCGTTCCTCCCTGATGCCGCCTGTCTGAAACCGGAAGGATGTGCGTGGGGTCGGGACGCATTCGGAACAGCGTCGCGACCGGACGGCAAGCCGCCTGGCAGGCGGCTCGCGTCATGTCATCGGTCAGCGCACGTTCGCGCCGACGATACCGCCCGCCGCGGCGCCCGCGACCGTGCCGAGCGGGCCGCCCGTCACCAGGTAGCCGAGCGCGCCGCCTGCGGCCGCGCCGATACCGGCATTGCGCTGCGTATGCGTCATCGCGCATGCGCCGAGTTGCGACAGGGCCGCGACGATCACGGCGGTACGAACGATAAACGTGGTCTTCTTCATCATGATTTTTAGTTTCCTCCCGCCGCGCGGCAACCCGAACGGCGGCATTGAATCGGTGAGGCCATCATAGGCAACGCCAAACGGCCCGGGCAATCCGATTTACGTCGTGTTACAGCCGACACAATATCGAGATAATCGGTCGAAACCCGCGTCTGTCATGCCGCAAGCCGCGCGGGACGGACCCCGGTCAGGTAGAATCACGGGATTAAACCGGCGCGACGCGCGCGCCGACACAACCTGACGCCATCCGCATGAGCACCGAACGCAACGACGCCCCCGCGGCTTCCAATTTCATCCGCAACATCATCGACGACGACAACCGCACCGGCAAATGGGGCGGCCGCGTCGAGACGCGCTTTCCGCCCGAGCCGAACGGCTATCTGCACATCGGCCATGCCAAGAGCATCTGCCTGAACTTCAGCGTCGCGCGCGACTACGGCGGCGTGTGCCACCTGCGCTTCGACGACACGAACCCGGAAAAGGAAAGCGTCGAATACGTCGACTCGATCGTCGACGCGGTGCGCTGGCTCGGCTTCGACTGGCGCAAGGAAGCGGTCGATCACCAGTACTTCGCGAGCGACTACTACGACAAGCTGTACGAATTCGCCGAGCTGCTGATCCAGCGCGGCCGTGCGTACGTCGACAGCCAGAGCGCCGACGAAATGCGCGCGAACCGCGGTTCGCTGACCGAAGGCGGCAAGCCGTCGCCGTTCCGCGAGCGCACGCCTGAAGAAAACCTCGACCTGTTCCGCCGCATGAAGGCCGGCGAGTTCAAGGAAGGCGAGCACGTGCTGCGCGCGAAGATCGACATGGCTTCGCCGAACATGAACATGCGCGACCCGGTGATCTACCGGATCCGCTATGCGCACCACTACCGCACCGGCGACGCGTGGTGCGTGTACCCGATGTACGACTACACGCACTGCATCTCGGATGCGATCGAAGGCATCACGCATTCGCTGTGCACGCTCGAATTCGAGGATCACCGCCCGCTGTACGACTGGGTGCTGAACGAACTCGCGGAAGCCGGCATGTTCACGCGCCCGCTGCCGCAACAGATCGAATTCTCGCGACTGAACCTCACGTACGCGATCACCAGCAAGCGCAAGCTGCTGCAGCTCGTCACCGAAGGCCACGTCGACGGCTGGGACGACCCGCGGATGCCGACGATCGTCGGCGTGCGCCGCCGCGGCTTCACGCCGGAGAGCATCCACCTGTTCTGCGAGCGCATCGGCGTGACGAAGATCGACTCGTGGATCGACATGAGCATCTTCGAAGGCGCGCTGCGCGACGACCTCGACGACAAGGCCGCGCGTACCGTCGCGGTGCTCGATCCGCTGAAGCTCGTGATCGACAACTATCCGGAAGATCTCGAAGAGGCGTGCACGGCCCCCGTGCACCCGCATCATCCGGAACGCGGCGTGCGCACGTTCCCGATCTCGCGCGAGCTGTGGATCGAGCGCGAGGACTTCGTCGAAAACCCGCCGAAGGGCTATTTCCGGCTGTTCCCGGGCAACAAGGTGCGCCTGCGCTACGGCTACGTGATCGAGTGCACGGGCTTCGACAAGGACGCCGACGGCAACGTGACGGCCGTGCACTGCAACTACTTCCCGGACAGCAAGTCGGGCACCGAAGGCGCGAACACGTACAAGGTCAAGGGCAACATTCACTGGGTCAGCGCGAAGCATGCGCAACCGGCCGAAGTGCGGATCTACGACCGCCTGTTCAAGGAGCCGCATCCGGACGCGGGCGGCGCGAACTTCCTCGAGGCGTTGAACCCCGATTCGAAGAAGATCGTGCAGGCATACATCGAGCCGGGCAACGACGACATCGCACCGGAAACGCGCCTGCAGTTCGAGCGTCACGGCTATTTTGTGGCCGATCGTGTCGATTCGAAGCCGGGCAAGCCGGTGTTCAACCGGATCGTCGGGTTGCGCGACAGCTGGGGCAAGCCGGCGTAACGGCGTGCTTCGCACGCGGCGCGCGGCTTCGCAAGCCACCGTCGCGTGACCATAAAAAAACCGGCCTCAGGGCCGGTTTTTTGTTGCGCGCTTTGAAGCGAAGCCAGGTCACGTGGCAGCGCAAACCGCCACGCTGATTCACCCACCCATCAACCGCCGATGCAGATCCGCCAGCGACAGCTTCGTGCGAAACAGCCGCGCGAGGCTGCGGCTCGCATACGCGTCGATGTCGCCGGGCAGGGTCCAGCGGTACGCATCCATCTCGGGAATCATCGAGCCGTCGCGACGGCTCGGAAACAGCGACGTGCACGTGCACTGCGCGGCATCGATCTCGCCGTCGGCCACCTGCACCGCGAACAGATGCAGGTCCTTGTCGTGCCGGTACGCGAAGCGGCCGAGATCGAGCAATCGGGCCGGCGCGAATGCAATGCCGGTTTCCTCGAGCAGTTCGCGCAGCGCCGCGTCGGCCGGCGACTCGCCCGGCTCACCCTGCCCCTTCGGGATGTCCCAGTGCGTGGTATCCGTCGCGTGTGCGAGGAACACGCGACCGGCCCCATCGAGGATCACGACGCCGCACGACACCGTGCGCGGCGCGCCGCCCCGCTTCATCACGTGCGTGCTCAGCGCTTCTGCAGTTGCCACTTGCCCGCGTCGGTCTTGCAATAGACGGGCTTGAGCGTCATCGTCTGGCCCTTCGCGGTGATCTCGGTGGCGATTTCACGGCAGGTCTTGCCATCCGCCTCGGTCGTGCTCGGCGTGAGCTTCGCATCGATCTGCGTGCCGCGGCCGCTGCTCTGCCACGTCGTGGTCTCGCCGTCCTTGCCTTCGTCGCGCACTTGCACGACCGCCTTGGAAAGCGACGCGCGGTCGGTCTTGCTGAAGTAGCTGAGCGGCGTGTCGTTCAGGAAGTTCAGGTTGTTCTGCGCATGGGCGGGCAGCATCGCAGCTGCGCACGCGGCGCCGGCCAGCACACGCGTGACGACGGAAAGGGATGCACGCATCGACATGTTGTTCTCCTTGGATGTTCGATCGAACGGCGCAGTGTGCATGCCGGCGAACCGGGGGCCGGCCATCCGGCACGCACACTGCGCCTGTCAGCGAGCGAGGATAGCATGCGTGCCGTCGACGCCGCCTTCTAGTGGCCGGCCGGCGCGGCCGTTTGCTGATATCCGTCAGTCAGCGTACCCAGGAACGCGATCACGTCCTTGATCTCGGCCTCGTTCAGCGCAGGCTGCTCGCCGCGCTTGCGGTCGAACGGCGCCTCGCGGTTGATGTTCGGCCAGTAGCGCTTGGGCAGGTCGTCGTAGATCTGCACCTTGCCGTGCACGACCGGATAGAACTTCTCCGGATGGATGTCGCGCTCGACGTAGAAGCGCATCACGTCCTCGAGCGTGTGATACACGCCGTTGTGGAAGAACGTCTTGCGCAGTGTGACGTTGCGCAGCGACGGCGTGCGGAACAGCCCGCAGAATTCGTCGCGGCCCTTCAGGTCGGTGCGCTCGGGGCCGCACGCGCCGAGATCGTAGAAGCGCGGATCGCGATTGACGGGCAGCGCGCGGTTGCGCGGCACCGCGACCGCGATCAGCCCGAAATCGCTGAACTGCGGCGGCGTGCCGTCGAGCGCGCGCTGGCTGATGTGGCAGCTCGCGCAATTGCCCTTCTTCTCGTCGTTGAACAACTGCAGCCCGCGCAATTCGGCCGGCGTGAGCTGCGCATGGCCGGCGAGATACGCGTCGTACTTGCTCGTGTACGGCGAGAACAGTTCGGGTGTCTGCTCGAACGTCTCGAGCGCGCGCAGCACGGCCTTGAACGTGGCCGCATCGTCGTCGAGCACCTTGACGCCGAACACCGCGCGGAACTCGTCCGCATACGGCGCGGCCTTCACCGCCTGCGCGACCTTCGCGGGCGAGCTGTTCATCTCGAACGGCGATGTGAGCGGAATGCGCGCCTGCTCGGCGCCCGTGTCGACGCGGCCGTCCCACGTGAGGCCGCCCGTCGGGCCCGCATCGACGCTCTCGTCGCCTTCGTCGTCGGAATCGTGGAAGTGTTCGGTGAACTGCGGCACGCCCTGCAGGTACTTGAGCGACGGCACCGCACGGAAGCCCGGGCGTTTCATGTCGTCGCCGCCGAACTGCACGGCCAGCGCATTGGGCGGGCCGAACGCGTGATCGGGGCTGTGGCACGACGCGCACGCGAGCTTGCCGGAACCTGACAGCGTAGGGTCAAAGAAAAGTTGCTTGCCGAGCGCCGTCATCCGGCGCACGCCTTCGTAAACTTGTGCCCGCGTCTGCGGCTGGTTCGTCTCGACCACCGCGCCGCTGGCCGCAACCGTTGCGGACGCAACTACATGGGCAGCGCCCGGTGCACTCGCCGCGCTCGCGGCCTGCACGGACGGTGCGCCCGCCCCCGGCTGTCCGTCACAGCCGGCAAGGGTTGCAAGCGTGGTGGCCAGCGCGAATGCGCCGGTCAGGTGCAGCCACGAACGCGCGAACGCGCCGGCTGTCGGTTGGCGAGGCTTCATCGATTCGTCGGAAAGTGGGTTCAGGAGCGGCCGGAGTTTATGTCAGCCGCATGACCGTTACATGACGGCCAACCGACAGGTAATCGAAAGGACGCCTACACCCGGCTGTCAAATCGCACCCTCAAAATGCTTACAGCCGGACATGCCACGGTCACCCTCGCGAACCGGCGGTACACGAATGCTCCGGTTCCCCACGCGACAAGAGAGAGATAGAGAGTACAACGGATGAAAAACCACGCCTGGATTCGCTTTACACCGATCGCCGTTGCCGCGGCCGCCGCCCTCACCGCCTGCGGCGGCGACGACGTGCAGCAGCAAGGCCTGTCGACGGTGAAGAACGTCGTCGTGATCTACGCCGAGAACCGCAGCTTCGACAACCTGTACGGCAACTTCCCGGGCGCGAACGGCCTGCAGAACGTGACCGCGGCAAGCGCGCAGCAGAAGGACCGCAACGGCCAGCCGCTCGCGACGCTGCCGAAGGTCTGGGGCGGCCTGACCGCGAAGGGCGTCACGCCGGCCGTGACCGAAGCGATGACGGCCAACCTGCCGAACGCGCCGTTCGCGATCGACGACCCGAACGGCTTCAACACGTCGATGAGCGTGACGACGCGCGACCTGTATCACCGCTTCTACGAGAACCAGATGCAGATCAACGGCGGCAAGAACGACATGTTCGCCGCCTGGGCCGATTCCGGCGGCCTCGTGATGGGCCACTACACGCCCGACGCGACGAAGCTGCCGCTGTGGAAGATCGCGCAGCAGTTCACGCTGGCCGACAACTTCTTCATGGGCGCGTTCGGCGGCTCGTTCCTGAACCACCAGTACCTGATCTGCGCGTGCGCGCCGTTCTACGCGAACGCGGACAAGAGCCCCGCCGCCGGCTCGATCTCGGCCGTTGCGACCGACGGCAAGTCGCTTCAGCTCGCGACCAACTCGCCGGCTTCCGCGCTCGACGGCATTCCGAAGTTCGTGAACTCGGGCAACCTGACGCCGGACTTCTATGCGATCAACACGATGCAGCCGCCGTACCAGCCGAGCGGCAACAAGGCGGCTTCCGGCGGCGATCCGAACCTCGCCGACCCGTCGGCCGCATCGACGCTGC
>NZ_CAJNKE010000343.1 GCF_905232215.1 Burkholderia sp. LMG 13014 | reverse complement strand
GCGCGTGCAGCGCCATTGCGTCGGCATAGTCCATCCCGCAGTCGAGCAAGCGCGTGACGGGCATCGCGCGTTGCAGGGACAGCGCGAACGGTGACAGTTCAGTCGTCATGCGTACGTCTCCTTCACGATGCGTGGGTGACAGCCGCCGAGGCGGCCGAAGCCGCGGACGGCTCGCTCGACGCGGCTGGCCCGTGCAGCTTGTCGCGGAGCGAATCGACGAGCGTCCCGAGGTCGCGCAGGTCGGCCACCGAACCGAACACGATGAAATCGGGCCGCGCGAGATACGCGCCGATCCCGTGCGCCGTCATGAACGCATGCTGGTCGCCGTCGAGATCGACCACGGCATCCGGTGCGCTCACGTCGTCGGACAGCACCGCCACGTGACAGCCGAGCCGCGCGAGGAACGCGCGCTGCGCGTCGTCGAGATAGCGGGAAGGGTGTTCGCGCGCGATGAGCTGGAATCCCCGGCCGACCACGTCGTCGAAACGGCCCTCGGCTGCGCCGCGGCGAACGCGCCCTTGCGGCGCGGGCGCGCCGGTCGTCGGCAGGCGCGTGCCGTCGGCTTCGTCGTGCACGATGCCGCGGTCGAGCTTCGGGAACGGCGGCATCGGCGGCATGGTGCCCGAGCGGAACGCCGCGTCGCGCTCGGCGACCTTGCGTGGATCGTCCTCGTTGACGACCTGCCCGAGAAACAGCGACATCTGCGTGATTGCGGTCACGTGCGGACGGCGTTCGGCTTCAAACGTGTCGAGCAGGTCGGCGGATGCGCGCCCGGTCAGCACCAGGTCGAGCTTCCACGCGAGGTTGATGCCGTCGCGCATGCCGGAGCACGCGCCTTGTCCCATGTACGGCATCATCGTGTGCGCCGCATCGCCCGCGAGCAGCACGCGGCCGGCGCGCCAGCGTTCGGCCATGCGTGTCTCGAACGTGTAGACGACGTGGCGCAGCAGTGTCAGGTCGTCGGGGCCGTAGCCGTAGTGGTCGTTGAGCCACTTCCAGCCGGCGGCTTCCGTTTCCCATTCGGCCGTCGATTCGTTCGGCAGCACGCGCAGCTCGAAACGCGTGCGCTTCGTGCCGATCGGCATGTGCATGTACGCGCGGGCCGGATCGCAGTAGATCGTCGTGCGCGCGCAGCCGTCGCCGAGATCGCGCTTGTTCTCCGAATCGAGATTGAGCCAGCGCTCGTTGTAGCCGAAATCCGATCGTTCGATGCCGAGCGTGCGGCGCACGAAGCTGTTTGCGCCGTCCGCACCGATCACGTACCGCGCGCGGAGGGTGCGCGGCTTGCCGGTCCATTGCGCGTCCTGGCCGCCGCGCCACGGATGCGCGGTCAGCGTCACGCCGTCGTCGTCCTGCAGCAGCGTATCGACTTCCCAGCCGCGCAGGATCGTCACGTTCTTGAAGGTGCTGGCGCGCGCGTCGATCGCATCCTCGATGTCGGGCTGATAGATCGAGATGTGCGCGGGATAGCCGCATGCACGGCCGGTCCAGTTCAGTTCGAGCAGCAGGTCGCCGTTCGCATCGCGGTAGTGATACGAGTCGACCGCCTTCGCGTTGCGCAGCGCGTGATCGACGTCGGCGCTGGCCTGCACGATGCGCGCGGTTTCGCCGTCGATGTGGGTGAGGCGCGGCAGGCCGTAGGGCGTCGGCCAGCGTTCGAGCACGATCACGCGATGGCCGGCGCGGCCCAGCATCGATGCGGCGACGAGGCCGGTCGGGCCGTAGCCGACGATGGCGACGTCACAGTGTTCGGCGGTGCTGTCGCCGGGTGCGCTCGATTCGGTATTCATGCGGGGTGTCTCCATGACGGGGTCGTTCGTTGGTTTGTCGTGTGTTCGGCTCAGTGCGCGCTCGAGCGGGGCAGGTTGCCGTCGAAGGCGTCCTGCAGCAGCGCGCGCAGGCCGTCGCGTTCGATCGGGCGCGGATTCCAGTACGGATTGGCGGCCGCGAGATCGGCCGCGCGATCGAGGTTGGCTTCCTGCATGCCGATCGCCTTCAGCGAGACCGGCGCGCCGTTGTCGAGCGCCAGTGCGTAGAGGCCGCGCGCCGCGTCGTTGGTGCCGATCGCGCGGGCGATCCGCTGCATCGCGTCCGGTGCATGCGCGGCGTTGTACGCGAGCGCATGCGGCAGCACGACCGTGTGGGTCGGCGCGTGCGGCAGGTTGAAGCTGCCGCCGAGGGTATGACAGAGCTTGTGATGCAGCGCCATGCCGACGTTGCCGAGCACCATGCCGCACAGCCAGGCACCGTAAAGCGCGTCGCTGCGTGCGCCGAGATCGGCGGGGTCGCGCCGCACGCCGGGCAGGCCGCGTGCCAGTGCGCGAATGCCTTCTTCGGCGACGAGGCTCATCACCGGATTCGCGTTGTTCGCGTAGAGGCCTTCCGCTGCGTGCGCGATTGCGTTGAGGCCGCTCGTGACGGACAGCTCGACGGGCAGCGTGACGGTGAGCGCGGGATCGTAGATCACCGTCTTCGGCAACACGCGTGCGTCGGAGCCCGTGCGCTTGAGGCCGCCTTCGGTCAGGCCGTAGATCGGCGTCATTTCGCTGCCGGCGTAGGTCGTCGGTATCGCGAGGATCGGCAGGCTGCTTTCGAGCGCAATCGCCTTGCCGAGGCCGATCGTCGAGCCGCCGCCGATCGCGATCGCACAATCCGCGTCGCACGACCTCGCGAACGCCTGCGCATCGCGGGCGATCTCGATCGGCACGTGCATCGTCGCGCGATCGTAGAGTCCGGCTGCGCGCGCACCGAGCCGCTCGACGATGCGTTGCGCGAGGTCGCGCTGTTCCGGCGTAGAGAGCACGATTGCGCGTTGCGCGCCCAGTTCCAGCACTTCGCGTTCGAGATGCTCGAGGCTGCCCGCGCCGAAGATCACGCGTGCGGGGCGTGCCTGGTAGATGAAATTCATGTCGTTCTCACTCCGTTGCGTAGTCGACCTGGTGGCGCGCGATGCGCAGGCCGGTCAGTGCGTCGCGTACGCGAGCGTGTTCAGGATGCGTCGCGTAAGCGTCGAGCGCTTCGCGCGACTCGAATTCGGCGACGAGAATCAGGTCGCACGCGTAATCGGCCGCGCTGAAATCCGCGCCGACCTCGAGGTGCGTCATGCCCGGAATCCGGCCGCGCAGGCTTTCGAACGCGGTCTTGACGGTGGTGCGTGCCACCGCGCGCTCGGGTTCGGTCGCGCCGGCGACGTTCCACATCACGACGTGGCGGATCATGCGGCGCGCTCCGCGGGATTGAGCACGAAGTCGTAATCGAGCGTGTAGAACGGCGTATCCATGCGCGATCCATCCGGCGCGAGGCCGGGCGCGTGCCGGACCCAGTCGGCGACGAGCGTCGAGCGCACGCCGAATACCGCATCGGAGTCGAGATAGCGGTCGCCGTCGCGGAACACGTGCGTGATCAGCGTGTCGTAGCCGCGTGCCTCGATCATGAAGTGCAAGTGCGCGGGGCGCCACGGATGACGGCCGAGCGCATCGAGCATCGCGCCGACGGGGCCGTCGTGCGGAATCGGATACGGCTCGGCGAGGATCGAGCGGAATGCGTAGCGGCCGTCGGCACCGGTGCGCAGCCGGCCACGCGCGCGGTGCGTGACCGAGCCATCGTCGGCCGGGAGTTGCACGTCGTAGTGCCCGTCTTCATCGGCTTGCCAGACTTCCAGCGATGCGTGCGCGATCGGCGTGCCGTCGATGTCGCGCACATGGCCCGACACGAAGCAGGGCTCGCCGCATGCGCCGTTCGCGATGTCGTCGAACATCCCGAAGTCGCGGCTGCCTTCGACGTAGAACGGGCCGAATACGGTGGCCTCCGTGCAGCCGGGCGGCTTCGCATGGTTCTGCGCGGTGACGAGGGTCGACAGCCCGAGCACGTCGGACAGCAGGATGAACTCCTGGCGCGTGTCGTCGGTGATATGGCCGACGGCGGTCAGGAAGCCGACCGCGGTTTGCCATTCGGCCTCGGTGAGCTTCGTCTCCCGCGCAAACGAATGCAGGTGCTGGACGAGACTGGTCATGACCGTGCGCAACCGCTCGTCGCGACAGCCGCGCAGCGACGCGATCACGGCCTGCGTGATGGTGTCTTCATTGAGATTGCGCATTGGGGTTGTCTCCTGATGTCGTTGGATGGCGCGTTGACGTAACATTAATTCCTCCTTGAATCGTAAAAAAGATGGTTTGGAGGAGTTTTGTTCTCCGCCAGGTGGAAGAATTGAACGCATGGACAAGTGGACGCAGATCGAATTTTTCGTGCAGGTCGCCGAGCTGGGCAGCCTGTCGAAGGCCGCCGAGCGGCTCGGCATGTCGAGCGCGGCGGCGAGCCGCTGCCTGAACGCGCTGGAGGAGCGGCTGGGTGCGCGGCTCGTCGAGCGCACCACGCGGCGCCTGTGGCTGACCGACGCGGGGCACGAGTACCACCGGCGTTGCGTCGCGATCCTGATGGAACTGTCGGAGGCCGATGCGGCGGTCAACGAAGCGAGCGTCAATCCGGCCGGCACACTGCGGGTGACAGCTTCGGTATCGTTCGCGTCGATCTATATCGCACCGGCGTTGCCGGAGTTTCACCGGCGCTACCCGAACCTGAACGTGCAGATCGTCGCGGCGAACCGCTACCCGGATTTCATCGAGGCCGGCATCGACGTGGCGATCCGCACGCGCGAGCATGAAGCGGATTCGGGCATCACCGTGCGCAAGCTCGCCGAGACGCGACGCGTGCTGGCCGCGTCGCCCGGGTGTCTGGCGAAGCACGGCGCGCCGGCGACGCCCGATGCGCTGTGCGACCACCAGCTGCTGGTCTACAACCTCGCGAACGATCCGTACGTCCTGCATTTCCGTCACGGCGCGCGGAAGCAGTCGGTCACGATCAAGAGCGTGCTCGATGCGAACGAAGGGCAGGTGATCCGCGCCGCGGCACTTGCGGGCCTCGGCATCCTGATCCAGCCGCTCTACATCATCCACGACGATATCGTCGCGGGGAAGCTGGTGCCGGTGCTCACCGACTGGCAACTACCGGCACTCACCGTCAACATCGCGTACCAGAGCCGCCGTCACCAGCCGGCGAAGATCCGCGTGTTCACCGAGTTCCTGATCGAGCGTTTCGAACGCCTCGGGCTCGCGCGCAAGTGGAAGGAAGTCGGCCGCTGATATCAGGCCGGTGCTGCGCCGTCGCGCATTTCTCCGTGTGACGGAGAACTGTTCTCCCGAACGTCGTCTTTTTCGCCGCTGTCGTGCGCATTACATTGCGTCTCCCCGGGCCTGCGATGCCCGGCTTGCGATGACACGATAACAATCCGGTCTGGAGACGACATGAAATTCGCATTGCGACGGGTGCCGTTGGCACTCCTGATCGCCGGGGCCATTCAGGCTCCGGCGTCGGCCACGGAGAACGGGCAGATCAGCTATCCGTTCGGCGTCAACACGGTGCTGAACGGGATGCTCCCGCCGCCCGGCAACACGCAGTACTTCAACTACGCGCTGTACTCGGCATCGAACCGGTTTGCCGGACCGAGCGGCGGCAGCGCGGTGCCGGGATTCCACCTGAGCGTCGTCGCGGAAACGCCGCGCGTGGTCCACACCTGGGGCGCGACCTTCGGGCCGTTTTCGCTGTCGAGCAGCGCGATCGTGCCGATCGTGCACCTGCATCTGTCGACGCCGGGCGGCACCGGCAACCGCACGTCGCTCGGCGACGTGATCCTCGAGCCGTTCATGATCAACTATGCGAACGCATCGAAGACCTTCTTCGCGTTCTTCTCGCCGTCGTTCGCGGTGCCGACGGGTGCGTATGCGGCGAACCGGATCGCGAACACGGGGCTGAACACGTATGCGTTCCTGCCGTACGTCAGCACGACCTGGTTTCCGGGCCGCGACTGGGAGATCTCGACGACCACGCTGCTGGAGCTGAATTCGCCGAACCATGCGACGCGGTACCACTCGGGCGCGGTCGCCGTGCTCGACTACCTGATCGGCTATTCGATCGACCGGCGCGTGCAGCTCGGCGTGCAGGGCACGTTCCTGAAGCAGTTCACCGACGATACACAGGACGGCATCAAGGTCGCGTCGGACGGCTTTCGCGGGCAGTCGGTGGCGATCGGCCCGCAGCTGCGTTACATGTGGGGGCCGGCGTCGGGCGTGGTCGTGAAATACCAGCACGAGTTCGCGGTGCGCAACCGGCCGCAGGGCGACAAGCTGTGGGTGCAGTTCAGTTTTCCGCTGTAGACGCCGGCGCGGCGCCCGTCGGCCGGGCGCCCGGCACAAGCTGACAAAATCCTGACGAAGTGAATTGATATTTTGTATCATCTGACGTTTCGCGTCGCCGGCCGCCCGGGCTACCCGGTGCGGCCGCGTGCGGCGACTCCAGACGAAGATCGATACGACGTGACGAAAACCAGAAACAACC
>NZ_CAJNKE010000342.1 GCF_905232215.1 Burkholderia sp. LMG 13014 | reverse complement strand
TGCGTGTGGCTCGGGCGACGGGTTACTTCCCGTCGGGGGTATCCCACTCGCCGCGTTCGGTGCGGCCGGCGTCCGGCACGGAAAGCCCGAAGTGGCGATAGGTGAGCAGCGTCGCGACGCGCCCGCGCGGCGTGCGCTGCAGGAAGCCCTGCTGGATCAGGTACGGTTCGAGTACGTCCTCGATCGTGTCGCGTTCTTCGCCGATCGCTGCGGCGAGGTTGTCGATGCCGACCGGGCCGCCGTCGAACTTGTACAGGATCGCTTCGAGCAGCTTGCGGTCCATCAGGTCGAAGCCGACCGGATCGACGTCGAGCATCGCGAGCGCGGCATCGGCGACGGCCGCGGTGATCTGGCCGTCGGCCTTGACCTCCGCGAAGTCGCGCACGCGGCGCAGCAGCCGGTTTGCAATCCGCGGCGTGCCGCGCGAGCGCTTCGCGATTTCGAGCGCGCCGTTCGGATCGATCTGCGCGTTCAGCAGCGACGCCGAGCGCCGCACGATGCGCGACAGCTGCTCGGCATCGTAGAACTCGAGGCGCGCGACGATCCCGAAGCGATCGCGCAGCGGGTTGGTCAGCATCCCGGCGCGGGTGGTGGCGCCGACCAGCGTGAACGGCTGCAGGTCGAGCTTCACGCTGCGCGCGGCCGGGCCTTCGCCGATCATGATGTCGATCTGGTAATCCTCGAGTGCCGGATACAGGATTTCCTCGACGACCGGCGACAGCCGGTGGATCTCGTCGATGAACAGCACGTCGTTCGCTTCGAGGTTGGTCAGCAGCGCGGCGAGATCGCCCGCGCGTTCGAGCACGGGGCCCGACGTCTGGCGCAGGTTCACGCCCATCTCCCGCGCGATGATGTGCGCGAGCGTCGTCTTGCCGAGGCCCGGCGGCCCGAACAGCAGCACGTGGTCGAGCGGCTCGGAGCGGCGCTTGGCGGCTTCGATGAAGATCTCGAGCTGGCCGCGCACCTTTTCCTGGCCGACGTAGTCGTCGAGCTGGCGCGGCCGCAGCGCACGTTCGAACACCTCCTCGTGCGACGAGGCGGGTGTGGCGGCGATGATCCGCTGCTCGGTGGCGAGTTTGTCGGTTTCAATCATGCGGCCATTGTACCGCGCGCCGCTGTCCCGCCCACCTGGCCGAACGGCCGACTGGCGAGCGTCGCGCGGCCGCGCGACACTGGCTTCGACGCACCGGTTGGCGGCGCGTCATGCGGGCGTTACACCTTCGACAGCGCCTTCAGTGCGAGCTTGATGCCTTCGGATACACCGGTGCCCGCCGGCACGTTCTTGATCGCGGCGAGGCCTTCCTTTTCGGAATAGCCGAGCGCAAGCAGCGCGTTGAGGATGTCGGTTGCGTGGTCGGACGGCGACGCGGCGCCGGCGAGCTCGCCGAGATCGGCGCCGAGCTTGCCCTTCAGCTCGAGCAGCAGGCGCTCGGCCGTTTTCTTGCCGATGCCGGGCAGGCGCGTGAGGCGCGCGGCGTCCTGCATCGTCACGGCCTGTGCGAGCTCCTGCACGCTCATGCCGGACAGCACGGCGAGCGCCATGCGCGCGCCGATGCCGGTGATCTTCAGCAGCTCGCGGAAGGTCGTGCGCTCCTGCTGCGTGAGGAAGCCGTACAGCAGGTTCGCGTCCTCGCGGACGATCTGCTGCGTGAGCAGCACGACGCGCTCGCCGTTTTGCGGCAGGTTGTAGAAGGTGCTCATCGGCACGTCGATTTCGTAGCCGACGCCGTTGCAGTCGACGAGCAGGTGAGGCGGGTTTTTTTCGAGCAGGATGCCGGCGATGCGACCGATCATGGATGGCTTGATGCGAGGAAGAAAGCGCGAGTGTAGCGCACGTGCGGCGCTATGCCGACGGGATCGGCCGTCAGGCCAGGGCGATGGGTGTCGTGGGCGCGCCGCGTGCGCTCAACACGGCCGATTCCGTGCGTCGCGCGCTGGCATGTGCGGTATCAGCCGACCAGCCGCCCGCGCCGCACGCGCAGCCCTTTCTTCGCGAGCGCCGGCGCGAGGCCGCCGAGCGTGCTGAGCGTGTTGCCGCCGTGGGCATGGCAGATCGCCATGCCGAGCGCGTCGGCCGCATCGGAGCCCGGTTGTCCGGAGAGGTTGAGCAGCCGCGTGACCATTTCCTGCATCTGCGTCTTGGTCGCGCGGCCGTAGCCGACCACCGCCTGCTTGAGCTGCAGCGCCGTGTATTCAGCCACCGGCAGGCCGCCCGCGACGAGGCCGCAGATCGCGGCGCCGCGCGCCTGGCCGAGCAGCAGCGTCGACTGCGGGTTCACGTTGACGAACACCTTTTCGATCGCGGACTGGTCGGGTGCGTGCTCGCGCACGATGGTCGAGACGCCCTGGAAGATCGTGCCGAGCCGGGTGGCCAGGTCGGCGGTCGGCGTGCGGATCACGCCGCTCGCGACATACGCGAGCCGGTGGCCGCTGACGTCGATGATGCCGAAGCCGGTGACGCGCAGGCCGGGGTCGATGCCGAGAATTCGCATGAGTAAGGAGAGAAGCCTGATGCAGCGATACTACAACGAATGGTGCGGTGCGCTGGCCGCACGGTCGCGTACGAGAGCGCCGCGCAATAAAAAACTGCTCGTGTCAAGCCCTGAGCGCAAATCGCCCAGGGCTTGAAACTCTATATGGGACGCGAGGTTAGCTCTGTTTCGGGCAGTTTGGATTGACTGCTGCGTTGTGGGCTAGGTGCCACATAAGAGCGATGAGGAAGAAAGCCGGAGCGCGTTGCATCGGGGGACGTTTCCCAACAGCAGGCCGACTTGCCTTTCTCCTTTCTCTATAGTAGCCCAACTGCCCCCGGAACGACAAAGCGCAGCCTCAGGCTGCGCTTTGTCGTTGAAGTGGCGGCAAGGTCGTCAGGTCTGTTTCTGCGGAACGACCTTGGCGGTCGTTCCTTTCCTGAATCCACGATCCCCCGCCATGAATGCCTCCAGCATGTGCGGGATCAGCGTCGCCGCATCGACCGTTTCGCCGTAGGTCTGCGCATGTAGCGCGGCATAGCGGTCAAGGTCTGTCTTCAAGCCAGCGGGACATGCGAAGGTCAGCTTGACACTCTCGGTCTTCGGCAGCGGCCCCAGCCGCAGCTTCTTGGTCGTGCTCATCGCATCGCTCCCCGGTTGAAGAACAACGGTTGGTACGGCCGAAGCACGAGATCGCGGTTCACGATGATGCGAACCGGCAGGCCCGGCCGCTCGGTCAACGTCGGCTGGATGTTCATGTTGCGCCGGGTCATCTCCTGGCCTACCTGGTTCACGCTGTCCTGCAAACTGCCCTGTCCGGCGATGATGACGCGGTTGCCGTCCTGCCGGTTCTGCGGCGCGGCCAGCTCGGCGCCCACGCCCAGCAGCGTGGTCAGAGCCGCGCCGGCAAAAACGCGATCCCAATGCCAATCGACCCCATCCTCCAGGCCGGCATAGCCGGCCGGGTCGGTACCCGCCAGGTTGTCGAGCGTCAGCGAAGACGTGTCCGGCAGGATGATGCGGTTCCACACCACCTGCACGCGGCTCTGCCCGTAGCTCACCTGGCTGTTGTACTTGCCCATGAGGCGCGAACCCTGCGGGATCAGCAGGAACTTACCCGTGGCCGAGTCGTAGACAGGCTCCGTCACCGTGCCGATCACGTCGCCCGGCAGGTCGGACTTGATACCCGTCACCAGCGCGCCAGCGATCACCGTTCCGGCCATGACCTGGTACGGCGAAGCCGGCAGGGTCAGTTGGCCGGAATTGCGGGTTTCCGTAGAAGCGCCTTTCAGGAAAGCCTCTTTCTGGTCTTGTCGGTTCTGCACGGCGGTCGGGTCGGACGCGGATTGTTGAGTTTGTGCCGCCGTCGAGGCCGGCCCGGCGGCGAGCGGATCAAAGCCCGCCAAGGCCGATGCCGGGCCCGCCGCAGCGGCTTGCGCAGTCGCCGGTGCAGCGGTCTTGCCTGGATTGCCCGAGCGGAAGAACACCGTCGAGGCCGCAGCGGCATCGGCTTCCTTGCGCCGAGCATCCTCCGGGTCGTGGCCTGGCGGCGCATAGGCCGGTGTCACCGGCTGCTGTGACTTCACGATGGCCGGGCCGAGGTCGCCCGGCAGCGGTGGCCCCAGCTCCGGCACCTTCGCCGGCAGCTTGGAATAGTCGGAAGGCAGGCCGTCCAGCCCTTCGGACTTCGAGACGCGATCCACGTTGTACAGCTCGGTTTGCTCGCCCGCGCCGCGCCGATGCGGCTGCAACGACCAGATCGTGGCCCCAAGCACGGCGACCGACAGGCCGCCGGTGAGGATGGCTAGCGTGCGCCGATTCAACCGAGTCACCGGACGCGGCTGCGCGCGCAGCGCCATTGCCTCGGGCGCCACCTTGCCGGTCTGCGGCGCGGCATGGTCGGGAATGTCGTCCTGGCTCATGGTCAGTTCCTCCGCGTGCCATCCGTGCGCTCGATCCGCACCACGTCGCCCTTGTCCCCGCCCAGGCGCAGTTCGGCCGCGCCAAACAGCCGATCCACGATGTAGTACGGTGAGCGGAATCGGTAGTTGACGAGCTGGCCGTCGCCCTGCGCGCCGATCACGAACAGCGGCGGCAGCTCGCCTTGGGCAATGCCCGGCGGAAACTGGATGTAGACCTTCTCACCGTCATCGAAGGCACGCAGGGGCTTCCACGGCGGATTGCTGCCGCTGACCGCGTAGCGGAAACGGATCTTCTCCAGCGACAGGCCCGCATCGACCGGCGCAGCGGCGCTGGCCGCCTGCGCCTGGCGCTGCAGGGCCAGCATCTTGTCCTTGGGGTACTCCCAGGACACCGACGCCATCCACGTCTTCTCGGTCGAGGTCAGCTCCAGCAGGTAGGTGCGTCGGCTTGTGGTGATGACGAGATTCGTCTTCAGGCCCGAGCGGATCGGCTTGACCATCACGTTGACGCGCAACGCCTCACCGCTGCCGCTCGATGTGTCGCCCACGATCCAGCGCACCGTGTCGCCAGCGGCGACCGTCACCAGTTCCTCGCCGGGCTGGAGCGCGATCACCGTCACACGGCCCACGGCCGCATAGACCTGGTACAGCGCGCCATCAGTGAAGGGCCACACCTGAATCGCATTGACGTAGCCCTCGCGCGTGGGCGCGATGCGCGCCTCGGCATTGGCGCGGGCCACGCGCACGGTTTCATCGGCGGGTTCCACCGCAGACTTGGCATCCGGTACGGGCTTCATCTGCGCCGGCATCGGCAACACCTCGGGCACGGTCACGACCTCCACCGGCTTCGGCGCCTCGGGCAGCGGCTGGGCTTGCACCGGCTCGTCGAGCGAGATGACCGGCGGCGGCTTGCCCTGCGTGGCGCAGCCCGAGAACAAGACGCTGGATGCCAGCAAGATCAGCGGCAAGGCGGATTTACGGAAAATCGCATTCATGGTTTTGCTCCTTCGTTTCCTTCCAGTTCGCGGCTCCACGACAGTCCGTTGACGTAGATGCCTAAGGGGTTCTTACGCAGGCGCTGCTCGGTGCGCGGGGTCTGCTGCACGATGGAAATCACCGCGTTCCAGCGCTCGGTGCGATCCAGGGCGCCGTTGACGTAGCGCGTCTCCGTCCAGCGCACGTTGAAAGACGTGTCGCTGGCGCGGGTCACGCTGGTGATCTGCACCGTCACCGACTCCTTGCCGATGCGCGCGAACGGATCGTTCACGCGGGCGTAGTCGTTTAGCACCACGGCGCCCTTGTCGGTGGTGTAGTTGTAGGCATCGAGCCAGTTCTGCCGAACCACGATGGGGTCGATGGACAGCGAGCGCACCAGGCCGATGAAGCGGCCCAGGTGGTAGGCCACCTGCGCATCGCTGGGCCGGTACGGCGTGGCGGCTTCGCCCACGGTACGCACCTGCCCAGCCTGATCGACCTCGATCACATAGGGCGTCACGATGGACTGCGCCGAGCGCCAGACCAGGCCACCGGCCATCAGCAATGCGAGAGCGAGGCAGCCGAAGGCCATCAGGCGCCAGTTCTTCGCCTGCACGCGCGGCGAGCCGATGCGCTCGTCCCAGACCTGGCCTGCGGCTTGGTACGGCGTGGCGGGCTGCGACGTGTCGGCGTAGCGCACCTGGGGTCTTTTGAATCGCATGGTCTATCTCCTTATGAGTCGGAATCGCGCAGGCTGGGGCCTTGGCTGGAGCTGCCGCCATCGCCACCGCGCAGCGTGTGGGCGGCAGTCGTCGCGGCATGGGTCAGTTGCTGCCTGCGATGCAGGCGCTTGGCCCAGGCGGGCTGTTCGGCAGCGGTAGGCGCTGCCGAATCGGCTGCGCTCTGCGGGCCACTGGATGCAGGGGCGTCATCCGGCCGGAAGGCAGCGGCGACACGCTCCTTCATCGAGCGCGCGCCATCGGCCACCTTCTGCCCGGCGGCCTGCGCGCCGGTCTTGGCGACATTGCCCAC
>NZ_CAJNKE010000341.1 GCF_905232215.1 Burkholderia sp. LMG 13014 | reverse complement strand
AACTACATCGTTGCGACTGCGGGGTTCAACTTCCAGGCCAGCTAAGCGCGCCAGACTGCTGCGCACCACCAACCCTTGCTTCCCTCTTCCGCGCTGCGTTTCCGTTAGCGCGAAAGAGGCGTGATTCTAAGCACCCGCCCCCAACTACGCAAGCCCCTTTGTGAAAATATTTTGAAAAAGCCCCCGTGCGCTGCCGCGCACGGGGGCTCGGGGCTCGATGGGCCGAGTGGCGTCGCTGCTCTCCAGGTCGCCAGCAACACTTCCCTCTATATATAGAGGTGCGTCACTTGCCACCCACCGCAGCCTGCAGTTGCTCGACCGGTACCGCGTCGGCCATCGCCGTGTAGCCCGCGTCGCTCGGATGGATACCGTCGCCGCTATCGTAGCGACGCTGCAGCACGCTCGGGCGCGCCGGATCGCGCAGCACCGCGTCGAAGTCGACCACGCCATCGAACCCGCTACCACTCCGGATCCACCGGTTCACCTCGAGCCGGATTGCCTCCCGCCCCGCCGGCAGCCCGGCCGGCGTGAGCGTCGCGATGAAGACCTTCACGCCCTGACGGTGCGCCGCGTCGATCAGCCGGCGGTAGCCTTCGATCAGCGACGCGGCCGTGACCTGCGTATGCGGGTGGTCGCAATCGAGCCCCGCGCGCGGCGGCATCGCCGCAAAGTTGATGTCGTTGATCCCGATCAGCACGATCGCCGCCTTCACACCTGCCCGTGAAAGTGCATCGCGCTCGAAACGCGACGCCAGCGACGTGCCGTAGCACGCCGAGTCGCTGAGCAGCCGGTTCCCGCTGATACCAAGATTCGCGACGCCGATCGACTCCACGCCGGAGGCGGTCAGCCGATGCGCAAGCGCGTCCGGCCAACGGCGATTGCGGTTCACGCTCGAGCGCAGCCCATCGGTGATCGAATCGCCGATCGCGGCTACGCTGGCGCGCGCGGCACCGGTCTCGACTGCGAACTCGGTCACCCACGCATATTGGGTAAAGCGGGTGCGGAACGCGGCGGCGCCCGGATCACTCACGTGATCGCCCGGTGCAGACACGTAATTGAACTGGTTCGACACGCGGTGCCAGACCGTCATCCGCTGGTTCGGCCCCATCTGGAGGCTGATCGCATACGGCCGCCCGGCCGCCACGTCTATCGCCACCGGATCGCTTTCGAGTTCCTGGCCCGGCGCAAGCGTCACCGACGCCTTGCCGCCGAACCGGACCGGCACGGCCGCACCGCCGCCGAGTGCCGCCCCTTCACCGGCGCGCGCGAGGCTCGCCGCCTCGACGACCAGCGGCGCACGACCGTATGCATTGCTGACGCGGATCCGTGCGGCGCGGCCCGACACCGTCGGGTAGACGATCTGGCGCACAGCTCGCCCCGCCACGTCGGGCGCGCGATAAAGCGGCGGCGGTGCGGCAAGGTCGGGAATCGGCTGCAGTGCCGTCGCCCATGCGGCAACCCATCCGGCCGGCGCGGCCGAGGCCGACGCCACGAGCGGCGAGACAAAGACGGCCGCGCCCAGCACGGCCGCGGCGATACTGCTTCGGAATGACATCGGCAAAATCCTCGTCGGAAAGCGGGCATTGTGCCGCAGAAGACGCGAACCCCACGCACCAGACCACCATCACGCCACCCGATCGCGCCCCGACGTCCCTCGTTTACCCGAGTCTCGCCGCAAATCCGCAAGAAATTTATTAACCGACCGGTCGGTTGGTTTATACTTCGCACACATTCAACCGGACGAGAGCCTCGCCATGTACACGCAATCCCTCGACATCCCCGGCAACGTCGCGCCGCTCGACGCCGCAGCCGAGTCGCCCGAGCAGGCGCGGTTCGATGCGGTCATGGCCGCCGACGGCAAGATCGAGCCGCAGGACTGGATGCCAGAGGCCTATCGCAAGACGCTGGTTCGCCAGATCTCTCAGCACGCGCATTCGGAAGTCGTCGGCATGCTGCCGGAAGGCAACTGGATCTCGCGTGCGCCGAGCCTGAAGCGCAAGGCGATCCTGCTCGCGAAGGTCCAGGACGAAGCCGGCCACGGCCTCTATCTTTATAGCGCGGCCGAAACGCTCGGCGTATCGCGCGATTCGCTGGTCGACGCGCTGCACGCCGGCAAGGCGAAATACTCGAGCATCTTCAACTACCCGACGCCGACCTGGGCCGACGTCGGCGTGATCGGCTGGCTCGTCGACGGCGCCGCGATCATGAACCAGATCCCGCTGTGCCGTTGCACGTACGGCCCGTACGCGCGCGCCATGATCCGCGTGTGCAAGGAAGAATCGTTCCACCAGCGCCAGGGCTTCGACGCATTGCTGTCGATGATGAAGGGCACCGACGCGCAACGCGCGATGGTCCAGCAGGCGGTGAACCGCTGGTGGTGGCCGGTGCTGATGATGTTCGGCCCGAGCGACGCCGATTCGGTCCACAGCAATCAGTCCGCGAAATGGGGCATCAAGCGGATCACGAACGACGACCTGCGGCAGAAGTTCGTCGACGCGACGGTCGACCAGGCGAAGGTGCTCGGCGTGACGCTGCCCGACCCCGACCTGAAGTGGAACGAGGCGCGCGGCCATCACGACTACGGCACGATCGACTGGGACGAATTCTGGCGCGTGGTCAACGGCGACGGCCCGTGCAACAAGGAACGCCTCGCGACCCGCGTGAAAGCGCACGACGACGGCGCATGGGTGCGCGAAGCCGCACTCGCCCACGAAGCAAAGCGCCGCGCGCGCGCCGAACAGCACGCCGCCTGAGCGGCGGCACACCATCGAATTCAGGATTCAGGAGAAAGTGATGAACAAGGAATGGCCGATCTGGGAAGTGTTCGTGCGCAGCAAGCAGGGGCTCGACCACAAACATTGCGGCAGCCTGCACGCCGCCGATGCGTCGATGGCGCTGCGCATGGCGCGCGACGTCTACACGCGCCGCCAGGAAGGCGTGAGCATCTGGGTGGTGCCGTCGTCGGCGATCATCGCGTCGGATCCGAACGAGAAGGCCGAGCTGTTCGAGCCGGCGGGCGACAAGATCTACCGTCACCCGACGTTCTACACGCTGCCCGACGAAGTCAACCACATGTAACGCCCGCGCCATGACGATCACGCCCGAACACCTCTCCTACGTGCTGCGCCTCGCGGACAACACGCTGATCCTCGGTCAGCGCAACGCCGAATGGTGCGGCCACGGCCCGATCCTCGAGGAAGACATCGCGCTCACCAACATGAGCCTCGACCTCATCGGCCAGGCGCGCATGCTGTATACGCACGCGGCCGAACTCGAGCGCCAGCTTACCGGCGCGACGAAGACCGAGGACGACTATGCGTACTTCCGCACCGAGCGCGAGTTCGCGAACTTCACCCTCGCCGAGCTGCCGCACTACGGCCCGATCGCCGGTACCGCGCACGCCGACAAGGACTACGCGGTCACGATCGTGCGCAACTTCCTGTACTCGGCGCTGATGCTGCACGTGTGGAGCGCACTGGAAACGTCGGCCGACACGCAGCTCGCCGCGATCGCCGCGAAATCGGTGAAGGAAACCCGCTATCACGTGCAGCACGCACGCGAGTGGCTGGTTCGCCTCGGTGACGGCACCGACGAATCGCACCGTCGTGCGCAGGACGCGCTCGACTACCTGACGCCGTACACGCGCGAATGCTTCGTCGCCGATGCGATCGACGACGCGGTCGCCGCTGCGGACATCGCCCCCGCGCTGGCCACGCTCGAAGCGGCATGGCGCGCGGACGTCGACGACGCGCTCGCGGAAGCGACGCTCACGCTGCCGGCACCCGTGCAGCATGTGACGACCGGCAAGCAGGGCGAGCACTCGGAACACATGGGCTACCTGCTCGCTGAAATGCAGAGCCTCGCGCGCCAACATCCCGGCGCGAGCTGGTAACCCGCCGCCCCCAACGGAGCCCGACGATGTCCGTCCAGACCGCCGCCCCCGCCAACGCCGTACCTGCCGCGCGCCACGCCGATCCGCTGCTCGCCCGTGCATGGGACGTGCTCGAAGCCGTGCCCGACCCCGAGATCCCGGTCGTGTCGATCCGCGAGCTCGGCATCCTGCGCGACGTCCGCCGCGCGGACGACGGCCAGCTCGAAGTCGTGATCACGCCGACCTACTCGGGCTGCCCGGCCATGTCGCAGATCGCGAAGGACATCGCCGCCGCACTGCAGGCCGCCGACCTCCCGCCGCACCGGATCGAGACGGTGCTCGCGCCCGCGTGGACGACCGACTGGATCACGCAGGAAGCGCGCGACAAGCTGCGCGCGTACGGCATCGCGCCGCCGGTCGGCCAGTGCGGCACCGCCGCGCCGCGGGAGAACGTCGTGCGTTTCGTGCCGCGGCCCGTCGCGGCGCCCGCGTGCCCGCGCTGCGGCTCCGCCCGTACCGAACGTCTCGCGCAATTCGCGTCCACGGCCTGCAAGGCGCTGTATCGCTGCGTCGACTGCCGCGAACCCTTCGACTACTTCAAACCTTATTAATCGATATGGCGACCCCGCAATTTCATCCGCTGCGTATCCGCGACGTAAGGCCCGAAACCGCCGACGCCGTGACCGTCTCGTTCGACGTGCCGCCCGAGCTGCGCGACGCGTACCGCTTCACGCAGGGCCAGTTCGTCACGCTGAAGACCCACATCGACGGCGAGGAAACGCGCCGCTCGTATTCGATCTGCGTCGGCACGACGGACTACGACCGTGACGGCGAACTGCGCATCGGCATCAAGCGCGTGCGCGGCGGCCGCTTCTCGAACTTCGCGTTCGACACGCTCAAGCCCGGCCACACGATCGACGTAATGACGCCGGACGGCCGGTTCTTCACGCACCTGAATGCCGACCACGGCAAGCAGTACGTCGCGTTTTCCGGCGGCTCCGGGATCACGCCGGTGCTCGCGATCGTGAAGACGACGCTCGAACTCGAACCACGCAGCACGTTCACGCTGATCTACGGCAACCGCAGCGTCGACGCGATCATGTTCGCGGAGGAGCTCGAGGACCTGAAGAACCGCTACATGAACCGCTTCGTCCTCTATCACGTGCTGTCGGACGACCAGCAGGACGTCGAGCTGTTCAATGGCGTGCTCGACCAGGCGAAATGCGCGGAATTCCTCGGCACGCTGACGCCGGCCGACGCAATCGACGAAGCGTTCATCTGCGGCCCCGCGCCGATGATGGATGCGGCCGAAGCCGCGCTGAAGGCGGCCGGCGTACCGCAGGCGAAGGTGCACGTCGAGCGCTTCGGCACGCCGCTGCCGCAGGCCGGCGCGCCGGTCGTCGAAATCACCGAGCAGACGCCGGCCGCCGAGCTGGAAATCGTGCTCGACGGCAAGAAGCGCAAGCTGCGCCTGCCGTACGAAGGCGTGAGCCTGCTCGATGTCGGCCTGCGCGCGGGCCTTGCGCTGCCGTATGCGTGCAAGGGCGGCGTGTGCTGCACGTGCCGCGCGAAGGTGCTGGAAGGTGAAGTGCGGATGGAGAAGAACTACACGCTCGAGGAGCATGAAGTGAAGGACGGCTTCGTGCTCACGTGCCAGTGCCACCCGATCAGCGACAAGGTCGTCGTGAGCTACGACGAGCGTTGAGCGACGTCGCGTCGCGGCGCCGGACGGTTTCTCGCCGTCACACATCTCGCTTACACTAGGGGCCGCCGGCCGGCTGGACATCGCAACGTCCGCCCGGCCGGCGGTTTTCTTTTGTTGACGACAGGCCGATGAGTACCATTCATGTGATTCAGGGCGGCACCGCCGCCGCGTCGCTGCGCGAGGCACTCGCGCAAGCCGGACGCGACGAGCTCGTCGTCGGATTGCTCGACGATCTCGGCGTCGGGCCGCTCAAGGGCGCCGACGAGACGCCCGACACGCGCGCCGCCTTCTGGCAGCGCGTGCTCGGCGACCAGATTCCCGACTGGAACGCAGAGATCGAAGGCGAGTTCGCGCGCCTCGACCAGCTCGCGGCCGATACCGGCCAGGTGGTGGTGTGGCACGCGCCGAGCGTCGGCGACAAGCTGCTGCTGCGCCGCGTCGCCTATCACCTGCGCAACGTCCCGCAACGCCTGAACGAAGTACGGCTGTCGGCCGCCGATCTCGACACCGCGCAGCGCGCGTCGCTGTCACGCACCGACCAGGCATGCGCGACCGGGATGTTCTCGGCCGCGGAGCTGGCGCGCAAGCGGCCGGTAGCCGCGCCGATCTCGGTGCTGCGCATCGGCCGCCTCGCGCTCGAATGGCAGGAGGCGAAGCACCTGAACGCCGAGCTGCGCTACTGGGTCAGCAACACGATCAAGAGCGGCCACTACGCGGATCTCGACGCGCTGATCGTCGCGCGCGCGGAAGCCGACTGGCTGCCCGCGGGGCGCCTCGTCGGCAGCATCATGGCCGACGCCGACCGCGGCGGGCTGTTCGTCAGCGACTCGATC
>NZ_CAJNKE010000340.1 GCF_905232215.1 Burkholderia sp. LMG 13014 | reverse complement strand
CGATCCGCCGCGCGCGCGTGATGCACCGCTTCCTGCAACTGATGAACGAGCACCGCGACGCACTTGCGGCGATCATCACCGCCGAGCACGGCAAGGTGTTCTCCGACGCGCAGGGCGAAGTCGCCCGCGGCATCGACATCATCGAATTCGCCTGCGGCGTGCCGCAACTGCTGAAGGGCGACTTCACCGACCAGGTCAGCACCGGCATCGACAACTGGACGATGCGTCAGCCGCTCGGCGTCGTCGCGGGCATCACGCCGTTCAACTTCCCGTGCATGGTGCCGTGCTGGATGTTCCCGGTCGCGATCGCGACGGGCAATACGTTCGTGCTGAAGCCGAGCGAGCGCGACCCGTCGGCGGCCTTGTTCATCGCCGACCTGCTCACGCAGGCCGGGCTGCCGGCCGGCGTGTTCAACGTCGTGCAAGGCGACAAGGGCGCGGTCGACGCGCTGCTCGATCACCCCGACGTGCAGGCCGTCAGCTTCGTCGGCTCGACGCCGATCGCGGCCTACGTGCAGCAGCGTGCCGTGCAATCCGGCAAGCGTGTGCAGGCACTCGGCGGCGCGAAGAATCACCTCGTCGTGATGCCCGACGCGAACCTCGAGCAGGCCGTCGATGCACTGATCGGCGCCGCGTACGGCTCGGCCGGCGAACGCTGCATGGCGATCAGCGTCGCGGTGCTGGTTGGCGACATTGCGGACCAGATCGTGCCGCTGGTGGCCGAGCGCGCGCGCAAGCTGGTGATCGGCGACGGCATGTCGCCGGAAGTCGAGATGGGCCCGATCGTCACCGGCGATGCGTTGAAGCGTATCGAAGGCTATATCGAGCAAGGCGTGAACGAAGGCGCGCAACTGGTGGTCGACGGCCGCGGGCTGCGCGTACCGGGCCGCGAGGCCGGCTTCTTCACCGGCGGCACCCTGTTCGACCACGTGACGCCCGACATGCGCATCTACAAGGAAGAAATCTTCGGGCCCGTGCTCGGCTGCGTGCGCGTGAAGGATTTCGGCGACGCGGTCGACCTGATCAACGCGCACGAGTTCGGCAACGGCGTGTCGTGCTTCACGAGCGACGGCGGCATCGCGCGCGAGTTCTCGCGGCGCATCCAGGTCGGCATGGTCGGCATCAACGTGCCGATTCCGGTGCCGATGGCGTGGCACGGCTTCGGCGGCTGGAAGAAGAGCCTGTTCGGTGACATGCACGCGTACGGCGAGGAAGGCGTGCGCTTCTACACGCGCCAGAAGTCGGTGATGCAGCGCTGGTCGTCGAGCATCGGCAAGGGTCCCGAATTCGCGATGCCGACCGCGAAGTAACCGCCTGACGGCACGCCGCCCGCCGATCGGTCGAGCGGGCGGTACGCCGGCAGGCTGCGTCAGCCGGCCTGCGTGCCGTGCGCGCCGTCGGCGGTCGGCAGGTACGACAGTTCGAGCCGGTACGCGAGCGCGACGAACAGGCTCTGCGCGAGCCCCATCGTGGCCGTCAGCGCGCGGAAGCCGAACGTCGCGCTGTCCTGCACCATCAGCGTCACCTCGGCCTCCCGCGCCAGCGGGCTCATCCGGCTGTCGGTGATCGCGATCAGCCGCGCGCCGCGCTGCACGGCCTGCTGCGCAACCTGCACGGTTTCCTCCGCATACGGCATGAACGAGATGACGATCATCACGTCGCCCTCGCGCACCGAGCGGATCTGGCCGAGATGCATGCTACCGAGCGCACTGAACAGGCCGATGCGCTTGTCGGTGTGCTGCAATGCATAGTCGAGGTACACGGCGATCGGAAACGCGCGCCGCGAGCCCGCGATCCAGATCGCCTGCGTGTCGGCGAGCAGGTCGACGGCCTGCGCGAGCGCCTGCGAATCGAGCGTCTGCCGCAGCTGCTGCATCCCGGCAATACTGCCCTTGATGAATTCGTCGGCGATCTGCTCGGGCTGCAGGCTCGACGAGCCCGATTCGATCACGTCGCGCAGCCGCAGGTTGTACGCACGCCCTGGCGCGATCTGCTGGGCGAGGCCTTCGCGGAACAGCTTCTGCATCTCGGAGAAGCCGGAAAACCCGAAATGCTTCGCGAAGCGCACGACAGCCGACGGCTGGACGCCGCACGCTTCCGCGAGCGACTGAATGCCTTCCAGGCCAAGCTGGTCCCGATGCGTTTCCACATGGCGCGCAATCACCTTCAGGCGATTGCTGAGGCCGTCGTACTCCTGCGTCAGATGCTGCAGGAACTGCTCGACAGTGGCGGGAGGTTTCTCGGATGAACTCATCGGATAGCGCGAAGTTGACGGCCCCGACGTGCGCGCGAGGTTGACGAACGCGGCCCGGGGCTCACCTGGATACATGCATGAAGGGCGAATTTAATCACGTTTGCGGCGCGGCCCGCGCCGCGTGCTCGCTCCCACGCGCTCGATCATCACTTGCCTACGCTCCACGGCAATACTGGAAGCGATTGTCCAACGCTCTCGCGGCGTCGTAAAGATTAGGGTGTCTACCGAGGCCGGCCGCCGGTGCGAAGCCTTGCGCGACGGGCGCGCCGCGCACCGCAGCCGGCCCGTCGCGCGCGGTTCAGCGATAGTCGACCCACACGCCGCCCGCATCGGCGGAGCGCACGCAGTTCTCGACCCAGCGCACACCTTCCACGCCCGCATGGACGTCCGGATAGCGGATGCTCTTCAACGCCGCGGCGTCGCCGCGATCGGCCGCATCCATCGCGAGCGCGAAGCGCGCATAGAGATTCGACCACGCCTCGAACAGCCCTTCCGGATGCCCGGCGCCGATGCGATCCTCGCGCAATGCGTGCGGATGCAGATAACCCATCCCGCGATCGAGCACCTGCGCGGGCTGCCCCTGCACTTCGTAGCGCAACTGGTTCGGATGCTCGTCCCACCACTCGACACTCGCCTTCGAGCCGATCACGCGCACCTTCTGGCTGTGCATCGATCCCGCATTCACTGCGCTCGACCACACGTAGCCGACCGCGCCCGTGTCGTATTCCATGATCGTGAACGCGTTGTCTTCCAGCGGCGCGCGGCTTTTCACGAAGCTCTGCCGCGAACACATCAGCCGACGGATCTTCAGCTCGGGCGCCATCACTTCGGAGATGTACAGCGGATGCGTGCCGATGTCGCCGAGCACATAGCTCGGGCCCGCGAACTTCGGATCGACGCGCCAGCGCGCGGCCGCGCTCGCGGCCTCGACGCCCTCGCTGTGGAACCCGTGTGCAAACTGCATCTGCACGATGCGGATCTCGCCGAGATCGCCGCGCGCGATCATCTCGCGCGCCTGTTCGATCATCTGGTGTCCGGAATAGCCATACGCGACGCCGACGATCCGGTTCTTCTCGACCGACAGCCGCTCCAGCGCCTCGGCCTCCTCGGTCGTGAAGCACAGCGGCTTCTCGCAGACCACGTGCAGCCCCGCGTTCAGCGCGGCACGACAGATCTCGAAGTGCGTGTTGTTCGGCGTCGCGATCGACACCGCGCGAATGCCGTCCGGGCGGCGCGCCTCGGCGTCGAACATCGTCGCGTAGTCGGGATAGCAGCGCTCGGCCGCGACGCCGAGCTTCACGCCGAACTGGCGGCCGCGTTCGGGATCGATGTCGAATGCGCCGGCGACCAGCTCGAAGCTGCCGTCGCGCAACGCGGCCGACCGGTGGCTGTAGCCGATCTGGCTGCCGAGCCCGCCGCCGACCATGCCCCAGCGAATCGAATGTCCAAGCAGAATCTGTCCGTCGATCATGATTGTGTCGTTCCTTGTCCGTAGTCAGATCATCAAGCGAAACCGGCCGACGCGAGAAACGCGCGGCTCGCGGCCACGTCGCGCAGGCTCGTGCCGGCATTGCGCGGGTCGCGCTCCTGTTCGATCGTGATGTAGCCGGCGTAGCCGATCTCGTCGAGCGCCTGCTTGATCGACCGGTAGTCGAGCACGCCCTTGCCGATCGGGCACATCACGCCGCGCGCGCAAGCCGCGAAGAACGCGATGTGCTCGCCCATCACCGCGTCGTACACGGCCGCGTCGATGTCCTTGAAATGCACGTAGTCGAGACGCGCCGCGTGGCGGCGCAGCCAGGTTTCCGGATCCATGCCCGAGTAGTACAGGTGGCCCGTGTCGAGACACAGGCCGGCCGTGTCGGCCGGGATGTCGGCGACGATCCGGTCGATCTCGTCCGCGAACTCGATGTAACCGCCCGCATGCGGATGGATCACCGTGCGCACGCCGAATGCGTCGCGCGCGAGCGTCGCGATCTGCCGGATGTGCTCGACCATCGTCGACCAGCTTTCGTCCGACAGCCGCGGCGCGCGATCGCCATGGCCCGCCGCGTAGTCGCGTTCCTCGTGGCCCCAGTCCATCACGACCAGGTACGGCGCCGCATGGCGCTGGCCGTCCTGCGTCGGCAGCTTCGGCAGCCGCGTGATCAGCGCGCAGATGTCGCGCGTCTGGCGCAGCAGGTTCGGCAGGTTCGCCGGCGACACGAGATCGTCGAAGATCGTGCCGGCGGTGATGCTCAGGCGCTGCTGCTCCAGCTCCGCGCTCACCACGTCGAGTTCCAGCGGGATGTAGCCGTATGGCCCAAGCTCGATACCCGAGTAGCCGGCCTGCGCCGCCTCGGCGAGCACCTGTCGCCACGGCGGCAGGTGCGGGTTCTTCACGTCGTCGACACCCCAGCAGCACGGTGCGCAACCCATCTTCATCGTCATGTCGGTCAGTCCGGCAGGTAGGCGGCTGCGGTTCAGCCGCGATAGAACGCAGGGCGTTCGGCCATCGCGATCGGCTCGACCGCCCCGCTCTTTTGCGCACGCACGCACGCGTCGGCCGCGACTGCCGCCGCGTAGCCGTCCCAGGCCGACGGCCCGGTCAGCGCGTGCGCCCGCACGCCGTCGATGAACGCCTGCAGCTCGACGTCATACGACGCGATGAAGCGCTCCTTCCAGTCGGTCATGATCTCGACCGACTGCCGCGCCGCATGCTTGAGCCCCACCGCCGGCGGATCGGGCAGCTTCGCGATGCCCTGCTCGCCCACCACCTCGCACT
Organism: Burkholderia sp. LMG 13014; assembly: GCF_905232215.1. GTDB lineage: Bacteria > Pseudomonadota > Gammaproteobacteria > Burkholderiales > Burkholderiaceae > Burkholderia. The sequence continues at coordinate 1,407 of NZ_CAJNKE010000340.1, read as the reverse complement.
GGATGTCGTAGCCGTACTGGCAGTTCACGAAGATCTCGACGTCGATGCGCACGCCGCTCGCGGTTTCCAGCAGCACGATCTGCGGATCGGCGAGATGCGCGGACGCATGGCGCGTCTTCTTCGGATAGACGACCTGGGTGCTCACGTAGTCCTCGCCGAGCAGCCAGCGCAGCACGTCGAGTTCGTGGATCAGCGTGTCGGTGATCGCCATGTCGGTCGTGTAGCGCTCGCCGACCGACTGGTTGCGGTGCGCGCAATGCAGCATCAGCGGCGCGCCGATCTCGCCGCTGTCGATCACGCGCTTCAGCGCGCGATAGCCTTCGTCGTACGGACGCATGAAGCCGACCTGCACGAGCCGCTTGCCGTGCGCGACTTCAGCCTCGACGATCCGCATGCAACCTTCGGCCGTGACGGCGAGCGGCTTCTCGCAGAATACGGGCTTGCCGTGCGCGATTGCATCGAGCACGAACGCTTCGTGCGTCGGCCCCCACGACGTGACGAGCACGGCCTGCACGTCGGCGGCCGCGACCACCTCGTGGCCATCGCCATAGATCTCGGCATCGAGCCCGTACTTCGTCACCGCGTCACGCGCCTGCTGCGGATCGATGTCGTTGACAGCTACGACCCGCGCGCCGGACAGCGTGCGGGTCAGTCTGCGAATATGGTCCTGGCCGATCGCACCGCAGCCGATCACGCCGATTTGCAAGGTCATCTCAAAGTCTCCAGTCGTTCATTGGCGGTGCGGCACGCGCCGCACCGGTCAGTCATCCGTCAGCGCGTCGTGCGATCGAAATGACGATCGACGTAGCGCTGGATCGTGTCGCGCATGTAACGCGACGATGCTTCCGCGCGGTCCTCCCACGCGAACACGCACGACGACATCACGCCGTCGAAGCCTGCCGCGCCGAGCGCGCGGAAAAACACGTCCCAGTCGATCTCGCCCTGCCCGATGTCGAGATGCTGGTGCACGCGGATCTGGTTCGAACCGGGCGGGTTCACGATGTAGCGCAGCTGGCTGCTCTTGCGGTGGTCGAAGGTGTCGGCCACGCGCACGTGCGCGAGAATCGGCGCGGCCTGCGCGATCATCGCGGCCATGTCGTCGCCGTAGTAGAACGTGTGCGGCGCGATGTACGACAGCTTCAACGACGGCGAGCCGAGGTTCGTGACGATGTCGATCGCGGGCTGCAACTGCTCGATCCAGTCCTCCGGATGCGGCTCGACCGACAGCACGATGCGTTCGCGCTCGAGGATCGGCAGCAGTTCGTCCATCGAACGGAACCACGCGGCTTCGCACAGCTCCTTCGGGTTCGCGCCGGGCCGCTCGCCGACCGAGCGCTCGGGCGACGCGCCGCGCCCGAACTCCGACACCATCAGCGCGCACTCCATCTCGACCGCCACCTCGATCGC
>NZ_CAJNKE010000339.1 GCF_905232215.1 Burkholderia sp. LMG 13014 | reverse complement strand
CCCCGGCGGGGCGAACACGAGCAGCGGATAGTCGCGGTCGATCAGCTCCATCGGGCCGTGACGGACTTCGGCGCTCGAGAACGCCTCGGCCTGGATGCCGGACGTTTCCTTCAGCTTCAGCGCGGCTTCCTGCGCGATCGCGAGGCCCAGCCCGCGGCCGATCACGATCATCCGCTCGACACCCGCCAGCGCGGCTACGGCCGGCGACCAGTCGAGCTGGCCGGCTTGCGCGAGTACGTCGGGCAGACCGCACAGCGCGGTCGTCAGCTCGGCGTCGCGCTGCCAGTACGCGACGATCTGCGCGGACAGCGACAGCATCGCGATATAGCTCTTCGTCGCGGCCACCGACAGTTCGGGGCCGGCGAGCAACGGCAACTGGTGCTCGCACGCGTCGGCGAGCGGCGACGGCAGCACGTTCACGGCGGCGACGGTGCGCGCGCCGGCTTCGCGCAGCGCGGCCATCGTGTTGACGAGATCGGGGCTCTTGCCCGACTGGGAGAAGGCGATCGCGAGCTGGTCCTGCACCTTCAGCGGTGCCTGCTGCAGCGTGGCGACCGACATCGGCAGCGACGCGACCGGCACGCCTAGGCGGCTCATCGTCAGGCTCGCGAAATAGCTCGCGGCGTGATCCGAGCTGCCGCGCGCGACCGTCAGCGCGACGGCCGGCGGGTGATCGAGCAATTGACCGGCAAGCGCTTCGACGCGCGAGGTGTCGGCGATCTGCGCGGCGACGACCTGGGCGGACTCGCGCGCTTCCTTAAGCATATTCGACAATCGATTCTCCTTCGACGTAGGTCGCGGTGAGGTTCAGGTCGCGGTCGAACACCGCGAGGTCGGCCCATGCGCCGCGCTCGAGGCGGCCGCGATCGGTGACGCCGAGGTAGTCGGCCGCATAGCGCGACATCCGGTTCGACACGTCGGCGATCGGCAGGCCGAGCGACACGAGGTTGCGCAGCGCCTGGTCCATCGTCAGCGTGCTGCCGGCGAGCGTGCCGTCGGCGAGGCGCACGCCGCCGAGGCACTTCGTCACGTGCTGGCTGCCGAGCCGGTATTCGCCGTCGGGCATGCCGGTGGCGGACGTGCTGTCGGTCACGACGTACAGGCGCGGGATCGCACGCAGCGCAGCACGAATCGCGCCCGGGTGCACGTGCAGCAGGTCGGGAATGATTTCCGCGTATTCGGCATGCGCAAGCGCCGCGCCCACCAGGCCCGGGTTGCGGTGATGCAGCGGCGACATCGCGTTGAACAGGTGCGTGAATCCGCACGCGCCGTGCTTGAGCGCCGCCACCGCGTCGTCGTAGGTCGCGAGCGAATGGCCGAGCTGCACGCGCACGCCGCGCGCGGCCATCTCGCCGATGATCTCGATGTGGCCGGCGATTTCCGGCGCGAGCGTGACGACCCGGATCGGCGCGATCGACAGGTACTTCAGCACTTCGTCGAGCACGGCCGACACGGCCGCGTCGGGCTGCGCGCCGAGCTTGCCGGGGTTGATGTACGGGCCTTCGAGGTGCACGCCGAGCACGCGCGCGCCACCCGGCGTGCGGGTGCGCGCGACGCTGCCGAGGTTGCCGACGACTTTCATCAGTTCGTCGCGCGGCGCGGTCATCGTCGTCGCGAGCAGGCTCGTCGTGCCGAATTGCGCGTGCGTACGGGCGATCGTCTCGATCGCGTCGCCGCCTTCCATCACGTCGGCACCGCCACCGCCGTGCACGTGCAGGTCGATGAAGCCGGGCAGGATGTAAGGCGCGTCGTTCTTCGCGGGATCGACGGGCTTGCCGTCGAGGGTCGTAATGCGGCCGTTCTCGCTATCGAGCGAACCGTGAATCCAGCCGTCGGGGGTAAGGATGTTTCCAGTCAGCATGACGTTCTCTTGATGATCTGGTGACGCGGGCATCCGCGTCGTGATTTGCAAATTCGTGTCGTTACTTCACGCTTGCCGCGCGCGGGCAGTCTCGCGCGTCAGCGTTTCAGTTCGGCGACGAAGTCGTAGTAGTCGTCGCGGCAATACGTTTCACTCACTTCGATCGCGCGCTGGTCGGCACCATAGCCGATCCGCGTGATCACCAGCAGCGCCGAGCCCGGCTTCACTGCCATCCATTTCGCGATCGCGTGGGTCGCATTCGCCGCGCGAAAGTGCTGCAGCGCGCGCACGACCGTCATCCCGCGCGCTTCGAGGTATTCGTACAGCGACGCGCCGAGCACCTGCGGATCGGGCACCACCGCGGCCGGCAGCGTCGAGTGCTCGACGGCCATCACGATGCCGTCCGCGCGGCGCAGCCGTTCGAGCCGCGCCACCGTCGCGCCGGGCGCGAGGCCGAGACGCGTGATCTCGTCGCGGTTGGCGGCGCGCAGCGTGCGCGACAGCCACACCGAATCGGGCACGAAGCCACGCTGCTGCATCTTCGCGGTGAAGCCGACGAGACGCGACAGCGGATCGGCAACGCGCGGCGTGATGAAGCTGCCCGCCCCGCGCGCCCGCTTGATCAGCCCCTGCTCGACCAGCAGTGCGAGTGCGCGACGGGCCGTGATCCGCGACACGCCGACCGACATCGACAGCAGCCGCTCCGACGGCAGCGCCTCGCCGGCCCGCCACGCGCCGGCGTGAATCGCGCTCGCCAGGTTGCGGGCGAGCTGCAGATAAAGCGGCGTGTCGCTGAGGGGATCGGGCGCCAGTTCGGACCAGCCGGTTTCCATGTGCCTCCGGGTGTCGGACGACGACCGCAGGCCGTCGAAAGTGAGGGCATTATATAACCACAATAATACCAGTCAACGAACTGGTATTAGCGGTGCCGAAATCGCTGGAAGCCTTGCCCGGCAAGCGTTTTAGTACCCACAAACCCTTTGTTTACAACGAAGTACAGGATAGGGATTTACCCGGATTGGTATGCAAGGGGACAGTTCCAGTGCGCGGTCAGGCCAGATTTTGGGCGCGAATATGAGACCTGAATAGAACCAGTTGAGCCGACTGGTATGCACGGATGGCGGCAGGCGCGCCGCCCCCGCAACGATGCGTCAGTGGAATTCGCGGCTCGACGTGCGCAGGCCGCCGAGCAGCGGCGTCAGATCCTCGAAGTGCTGCACGACGAGGTGCCGCACGTCGCTCGCGACCTGCCACACACCGGACGCGGCGAGCAAACGCGAATCGAGGGTTTCGCGGCGCTGCCGCGCGAGCAACTCGGGCCGGACGATCAGGTTCACGCAGCCCGTTTCGTCCTCGAGCGTCATGAACATCACGCCTTTCGCGGTGCCCGGCATCTGCCGCGCGGTCACGAGCCCGCACGCACGCGCGAGCCGGCCGTCGGGGCGGTCGTGCAGTTCGGCCGCGGACGACAGCCGCCGCGCGCGCAGCTCGGGGCGCAGCAGCGCGACCGGGTGGCGGTTCAGCGTGAGGCCGGTGGTGTGATAGTCGGCGAGGATATCGTCGGCTTCCGACGGCGCGCCGAGCGCGGGCCTCTCGGGTTCGTCGATCGGCGCGGTCGCGAGCAGGTCGCGTTCGGGGGCTGCTGCAACCGCTTGCCACAACGCATCGCGACGATGGCCGGCGAGCGTTGCAAGCGCGTTCGCGGCGGCGAGCGCTTCGAGATCGCGGCGTTCGAGTTGAGCGCGGCGCGCGAGGGTATCGACGTTGTCGAAGGGGCCGGCCGCCGTGCGTGCGGCTTCGATGCGGCGCGCCGCGGCTTCGCCGAGACCGCGCACGAGCGACAGGCCGAGCCGCACGGCCGGCTGGCCATCAGGAGGCGGCTGGTCGGGCAGCGCTTCGAGCGATGCTTCCCAGTTGCTTTGCGTCACGTCGATCGGCAGCACCTGCACGCCGTGGCGCTTCGCGTCCTGCACGAGTTGCGACGGCGGGTAGAAACCCATCGGCTGGCTGTTCAGCAGCGCGGCGAGGAAGATCGCCGGTTCGTGGCATTTGAGCCAGCTGCTGGCGTACGCGAGTTTCGCGAAGCTGGCTGCGTGGCTTTCGGGGAAACCGTAATCGCCGAAGCCCTTGATCTGCTCGAAGATCTGTTCGGCGAAGTCGGGTGGATAGTCGCGCTCGCGCATCCCGTCGACGATCTTGCGGTGATATTGCTCGAGATTGCCCTTGCGCTTCCACGCGGCCATCGCGCGGCGCAGTTCATCAGCCTCGCCAGGCGTGAAGCCTGCCGCGATCATCGCGATCTGCATCACCTGTTCCTGGAAGATCGGCACGCCGTACGTACGTTCGAGTGCCGGCTTCAAGTCCTCCTTCGGATAACTGACCTTTTCGATGCCCTGGCGCCGCTTCAGATAGGGGTGCACGGCCCCGCCCTGGATCGGCCCCGGCCGCACGATCGCAACCTCGATCACCAGATCGTAGTAAGTCCGCGGGCGCAGGCGCGGCAACATCGACATCTGCGCGCGCGATTCGATCTGGAACACGCCGACCGTATCGGCACGACAGATCATGTCGTAGGTCGCCTTGTCATCCTGCGGAATGTGCTTCAGCGTGAACGGCTCACCATCCGGCTCCGGCGGCCCGCGCCACGCGGTACGCATGTCGAATGCGCGATGCAGCGCCGACAGCATGCCGAGCGCGAGCACGTCGACCTTCATCAGCCCGAGCGCTTCGAGATCGTCCTTGTCCCACTGGATCACGCGCCGCCCGTCCATCGCCGCGTTCTCGACCGGCACGAGCCGCGTGAGCTTGCCGCGGCTGATCACGAAACCGCCCGAGTGCTGCGACAGATGGCGCGGGAAGTTCAGCAGCCGCGCGGCGAGCCGGGCCCACGCCAGGATGAGCGGCGTCTCGGGATCGAGCCCGATCGTCGAGAATTGCTGCAGCAGGTCGCGGCTGCCATCGAACCAGCGATGCGCTTTCGCGACGCGATCGACCAGCATCGGATCGACGCCGAGCGCCTTGCCGGTTTCGCGCAGCACGCCACGCGGGCGATAGGTCGATACGGCGGCGGCGAGTGCGGCGCGGTTGTGCCCGTATTTTTCGTAGATATGCTGGATCACTTCTTCCCGACGCTGATGCTCGAAGTCGACATCGATGTCGGGCGGCTCGCCTCGCTCCACGCTGATGAAGCGTTCGAACAGCATCGTGCTCTGCTCGGGATTCACCTCGGTGATGCCGAGACAGAAGCAGACGACCGAGTTCGCCGCCGAGCCGCGACCCTGGCACAGGATGTTCTGGCTGCGCGCGTATTTGACGATGTCGTAGACGGTCAGGAAGAACGGCTCGTAGCTCAGTTGTGCGATCAGGCCGAGTTCATACCGGATCTGCTTCGACACCTTCTCCGGCACACCTTGCGGATAGCGTATGGCCGCCCCGGCCATGGTTTCCTGCTCCAGATAGCTCGTCGGCGTGAGCCCCTTCGGCACGATCTCGTCGGGATACTCGTAGCGCAGCGAGTCCAGCTTGAAATCGCACGTATCGAGAATCATGCAGGTCTCCTCGATCTCCGCCGGCGAATACAGATTCCCGATCCGGTTCCGCGCGCGCAAATGCTGTTCCGCATTCGGCGCAAGCGCATACCCGCATTCGGAGACCGGCATCCCGACGCGAATCGCCGTCATCACGTCCTGCAGTTCCTTGCACGAGCGCCGGTGCATCGTCACGTCGCCGAGCGCGACGATGCGCACGCCACGCCGCTCAGCCGCAGCACGAATCTCCTCGCGCTGCGCCCCGTCCAGCGCGCGCTGCAATTGCACGAGCCCGAGCCGTGCACGTTCGCCGAAGGTCGTGCGAAACCACGCGACCTGCGCATCGAGGACATCAGCACGCACCGGATACGTCGGCACGAGAATCGCGAAGCAGTCAGGCAGGCCGCGCAAATGCGCAAACTCGGCGGGCGGCGCCGACAGCATCCGCGACGTCAGCTTGTAAGTGCCCTTCGGTGACGCCATCCGCCGCCACGAAATCAGCTCGGACAGGTTGCCGTAGCCTTCACGATTCTGCGCAAGCAACACGAGCCCGAACGCGCCGGGGCCCGGATCGTGGCCGGGCGCGACTTCATCCGGCGTGACTTCGAAATACGAACCGATGACGAGCGGCAGCCCTTTCGCCTTCGCCGCGACATGCATGCGCGGTGCGCCGGCGAGCGAGCATTCGTCGGTGATCGCGATCCCGCGATAGCCGAGCTCGAACGCACGCTCGACCAGTTCTTCCGCATGCGACGCGCCATGCAGGAACGAAAAGTTCGAACGGCAGAACAACTCCGCGTAATCGGGCAGCCAGCTGAATTCCGCAACCATCGCCGCTCACCCGAACAGGCCGTGCAGGAACCAGCGCGGCTCGGCCTCGCTCCCCGCCCGCTCCTTGAACACCCAGTAGCACGCACCGGCCTCGTCCTGCGCGACGCAGTAATCGCGTGCCGCGAGCTGACCGTCGAACCACCCGGCCTCGATCCGCTCCACCGACGACATCATCCTCAGCGGCGTATGAAATACCGGCCGCTCCCCGCGCATCA
>NZ_CAJNKE010000338.1 GCF_905232215.1 Burkholderia sp. LMG 13014 | reverse complement strand
TCCAGGTTGCCGAGTATCGCGACGAGGAAGTTGTTGAAATCGTGCGCGACGCCGCCGGTCAACTGGCCGAGCACGTCCATCTTCTGCGCCTGGCGCAACTCTGCCTCGACCGCGCGCCGGCTCGTCAGGTCGCGGCAGACCGCCACCCATCCGCCGTCCGGAAGCGGCTGGCAGTGGAATTCGAGGGTCCGGTGGTCGCGCAGGTGCAGCTCGGCCGATGCGGCGATGCGCGCGCCGTCCGACGTGCGGGTCGCGGTCTCGCGCGACACCTGGCGCCAGCGCGCGGGCTGATGCATGACCTGCCGCAGCGTCGCGAGCGACAGGCCCGCATGCAGCGCGCCCGGGTCGATCCCGAGCAGCGTCGCGAAGGTCGGATTCCACGCGATCAGGCTGCCGTGCGTGTCGTGGACGGACACCCCGTCGTTCATCGAGTTGAGCACCGACTCCTGCAGGCGGCGCTGCGACTCGAGCCCCTGGGTCAGTTGCTCTTTCTCGATCAGGTTGGTGCGGAACACCTCGAACGCTCGCGCCAGCTCGCCGATTTCGTCCGGCCGATGCGTCGACGGCATCTGGTCGGACGTGATCCCTTTCGCGAGTCGCGTCATTACGCGCGTCATCGCCTGCAGCTTGTGCAGGATGCGGCTCGCATACGCGACGCCGAGCAGCGCCACGGCGACGCCCGCGACAGCCAGCAGCAACAGGCCCGACTGGCTGGACACCGCGACCTTGCGCACCTTGTCGCTGCGCTCGCTGGCGATCTGCCGCAACCGCTCGACGTAGCGCGCCGACTTGCCGCTCAGATGATCCGCGTGGCCGCGCAGGAGCGTGACGAGATAGCCCGTCTGCGCTTCGCTCGACAAAAACTCGCGGCGCACCGCGAACGCGTTGCGCGCGCCGCCATCGAGGCGCTGCAGCGCGTCGGCAAGCGCCGGCTGGCGACGGTCTTCGCCGCGTTCACGCACGCGCAGCCACAGCGCCTCGTTGTCGCTTTCCGCGCTACCGAGCTCCGCTGCGTTCGCCGCCTGCAGTGCACCGGCCGTGCGCGCCCAGATCTCGAGCAGCGTCGGCGCGCGCTGCGCGATCACGCTCTTGTCGCGCGCGATGCTGTCGCCGATGCGGTCGTTCGCGACGCGCAGGTCGCTCAACTCCTCCTTGAGCTGCCGCTGCCGGCCCGACACGATCAGCAGCCGGGCGAGATCCTGGTCGATCGCGTCGAGATCGTCGATCACCGCGAGTTGTTCGCCCGCCTTCGCGGCGGGGCCAGGCTGTTTGCCGAAGCCGGGCGACAGCCGCCGGATGTCGCCGAGCAGGCCGCGCAGCAGCTCGGTGTCGTTGTGAAGCAAGTCCGGCGAATCGGTCAGCATCATGCTCGGCGCGACTGCGGCGAGCTGCGCGACCTTGTCCGACAACTCGAGCGCGCGGGCAATCTCCGGCACGACGTTCGCTTCATACTCGTCGAGCGCGTTCTGGTTCGCGCGCATGCCGAGCACGCCGACCACCACGACCGCGAGCGTGATGCCGAACAGCAGCAGAAACGTCGCGATCAGCTTGGCCCGGACACTCCAGGGCGGCAACAGCCTGAACGTCGTCCGCATCGCGTCACACGCGCACGACGGGTACCGCGAACACATAGCCGATGCCGCGCTGCGTGCGGATATAGGTCGGCTGCTCGGGGTTCGGCTCGATCTTGCGGCGCAAGCGCAGGATCAGTACGTCGATCGTCCGGTCGTACACGTCGATGCCGAAGCCGCGCGTATGTTCGAGCAACTGGTCGCGGGACCAGACGCGCGACGGATGCTGCACCATCGCGGCGAGCAACTCGAATTCGCCCTGCGTCAGCGCGCACGGATTGCTGCCGTGCGTCAGCGTCCGCGCGGCGAAATCGAGCGTCCAGCCGTCGAAGCAGAAGCGCGGGCCGCCGCCGTTCGGTGCGGGACGCGGCATCGACAGCTCGGTCGTGCGGCGCAGCTGCGCGCGCACGCGCGCGATCAGCTCGCGCCCGGACACCGGCTTCGTGATGAAATCGTCCGCTGCGGTCTCGAGGCCGAGCACGCGGTCCGTCTCGTCGCCCAGCCCGCTGATCATGATGATCGATACGTCGGACCGGCGTCGCAGCTCGCGCGCCACCGTCAGGCCGTCCTCGCCGCGCAGCTTCAGGTCGAGGATGACGAGCGCGTGCGGCGCGGCGGCCAGTTGCTGCTGCATCATCGCCGCGCTGTCGGCCGTCGATACGTCGAACCCGGCCTCTTCCAGCACGCCCCTCAACCAGGCGCGCACCTCCGGATCGTCGTCCAGTACCAGGACCCGATGTTTTTCTGACATGCGTGTTCTCCTCCATGCCGGCCACGCTCGGATCGCGCGGCCGTGCCGGATGCGAATGTTGGCTGAAGCCGACCGACTCTGGCAAGTTCCGTCGGATGCCGGCCGCGGAGGAGATCTGCGCCCCTGCGTGCGGAACGGGGCGCGCAGATATGAACGGGCGCGCGATTCTAACGCTGAAAAAAATTTGCCATATACCCGTCGGCACCCGTGAATACCCTGCGCGGTGAGCCGTCGCGACAGGCTCCCCGCATTGCCAATGCGCGGTTACGACTGCCTGCGTCGCACGCGGCATTGCCGCGCCGTTCGCCAGTTTGCCGTCATCCGGCATGCCCGCATTCCGTCGTCGCGGCCGGAACGCCGCGATACCGGCCCGGCCGGGCGCGCCCCGCGCCTCCACCGTTTGTCCTCGACCGCCGTCCTGCGTGGGCCCGTGCGGCTTTCCGGTGACCCACTCCACAGATACGCCGAATGTGCGCGCGCAACAATGGCGATGCCTCGCGCCCGGCGCCCTGCGGGACACTCGCCTCCCGTTCGGCACCGGGCGCGACGGTCTTCAAAAACCACATCTCACGAGGACATACCATGCAACTCCAATCCCATCCCGCGTGCCGCCCGTTTTATGAAGCCGGCGAACTCACGCAACTGACTGCCTTTTATGAAGAGGGACGTAATGTCATGTGGATGATGCTGCGATCGGAGCCGCGGCCGTGCTTTAACCAGCAACTCGTTACCGACATCATCCATCTCGCACGCGTCGCACGCGACTCGGGCCTGCCGTTCGACTTCTGGGTGACGGGCTCGCTCGTCCCCGAGCTGTTCAACGTCGGCGGCGACCTGAGCTTTTTCGTCGACGCGATCCGCAGCGGCAAGCGCGACCTGCTGATGGCCTATGCGCGTTCGTGCATCGACGGCGTGTACGAGATCTACACGGGCTTCGGCACCGGGGCGATCTCGATCGCGATGGTCGAGGGCAGCGCGCTCGGTGGCGGCTTCGAGGCCGCGCTCGCGCATCACTACGTGCTCGCGCAGAAGGGCGTGAAACTCGGGTTCCCCGAGATCGCGTTCAACCTGTTCCCGGGCATGGGCGGCTATTCGCTCGTCGCGCGCAAGGCCGATCGGGGTCTCGCGGAGCAGTTGATCGCGACCGGTGAAGCGCACGCGGCCGAGTGGTACGAGGATCGCGGCCTGATCGACGAGACGTTCGACGCGGGCGACGCGTATCTCGCGACGCGCACCTTCATCGACGTCACGAAGCCGAAGCTGAACGGCGTGCGCGCGATGCTGCGCGCGCGCGAGCGGGTGTTCCAGCTGACGCGCTCCGAGCTGATGGACATCACTGAAGCGTGGGTGCATGCGGCGTTCACGATCGAGCCGAAGGATCTCGCGTACATGGAACGCCTCGTGATGCTGCAGAACCGGCGCGTGTCGAAGCTGCGCACGGTGTAATGCGACGGGCGCCGCCGCTTGCCGGCGGCGCCCGTGCATGAACGGAGCTCAGGCGATCAGCCTGAGCTTTCTCGTCTCCGCGAGCCACGCCTCGAACGCCTGCGCCGGCATCGGGCGCGCGTAGTAGTAGCCCTGCGCGTGATCGACGTCGAGCTGCTTGAGGAACTCGGCTTCCGCATGCGTTTCGACGCCTTCCGCAACCACCGCGAAATTCAGCGCCTTCGCGAGCGACACGACCGAGCGCACCAGCGCCTGCGAGCGCGGATTGCGGTCGATGCCCGTGATGAAGCTGCGGTCGAGCTTGATCGCGTCGAGCGGCAGGCGCGACAGCTGCGACAGCGACGAATAGCCGGTGCCGAAATCGTCGAGATGGATCTCCGCGCCGAGCTGGCGGAACTGGCGCATCAGTCCGTTGGCCGCATCCTCGTCCTCGATGAAGCAGCTTTCGGTCAGCTCGATGTCGAGCAGGCCGGGCTTCAACCCCGCGGCGTCGAGGATCGACGCCAGCTGGTACACGATGTTCATGTCCTGCAACTGCCGCGCGGACACGTTCACCGCGATCCGGATGTCGAGCCCCTTCGCCTTCCAGGCGGCGGCCTGCGCGGCCGCGCTGCGCATCACCCAGCGCCCGAGTGGCGCGATCAGGCCCGACTCCTCCGCGAAGCGGATGAACTCGACCGGCGCGACGAGCCCGCGGTCGGGCGACTGCCAGCGGATCAGCGCCTCGACGCCGTGCACGTCGCCGGTCGCGATATCGACGACCGGCTGGTAGTGCAGCACGAACTGCTCTTCCTCGAGCGCCTTGCGCAGGTTCGTGTCGAGCCACATGTACTTCGCGACCTTCTGGTTCATCTCCAGCGAGAACACGCGATACGTATGCTTGCCCTCTTCCTTCGCGACGTACATCGCGGTATCGGCGCTGCGGATCAGCGTCTCGAGCGAGTCGCCGTGCTGCGGATGCATCGCGATGCCGATCGAGCAGCTCGTGTAGACCTCCATCAGCCCGAGATGGATCGGCGTGCGCAGCCGTTCGAGGATGATCTGCGCGGTCGCTTCGAGCAGCGGCCGCGTGCCGTGCTCGAACAGCACGAGGAATTCGTCGCCGCCGAGCCGCGCGAGCGTCGCGCCGGACGGCAGGCAGCCGCTGATGATCTTCGACACGTCCTGCAGCAACCGGTCGCCGGTGATGTGCCCGTAGTGATCGTTGACGCGCTTGAAGTTGTCGAGATCGAGGAACAGGATGCCGACCTGCCCGCGCGACGCGGCGGTCTCCGCGGCGATCGCCGCGTGGATGCGCTCGCTGATCGCATGGCGGTTCGGCAGCCCGGTGAGCACGTCGGTGTTCGCGAGCTCGATGAGCCGCTGCTGCGCGCTGCGCTCCTCGGTGATGTCGATGCCCGAGCAGATCAGGAACTGCTCGTCGACGCCGCTGCCGCTCTGCACGAACTTGTTGCGGAACTGGAACAGGCGCGGCCCGTTGACCGTGTTGATGTAGCGCTCGACCGCGAACGAGTGGTTGCTCGCGAAAAAGCCCGTGATGTTGCTGCGCGACTGCTCGCCCTGCTCCGGGCTCATGAACAGCTCGAACGCGCTGCGGCCGATCACGTCGACCTCGCGCTTGCCCGTCACTTCCTCGCACAGGCGGTTGAAGCGCTGCACCTTCCCGTTGCGGTCGAGGATCACGACGAGCGAATTCACTTCGGACACGACCTGCTCGGCAAACGCGAGCCCGTGCGAGAGATCGCCCGCGACGGATTCGGCATCGGAATAGGCGCAAGCCGTGCCGGCCCAGTCGGTCGTGTCGATCTTCCTGCCGACGAGGTGGAGCTTGACCGGTTCGCCGAACAGCGCGATGTCGAGCACGAGGTGCGACGTGACGCCGGTCAGCGCGCGGATGCACGCGGCCTGTTCGCCCGTCAGCGCGACGGCGACGTTGGTCAGGCCGCGGACAGCCGCCAGTTCGAGTGCGTTGCTGTCGCTGCCGAGACGCCAGCAGGGGCTGCGCGTACCGACATGCGCCTCGAGCACCGCGCTATCGTTTTCGTCATCCATGGAGACGCCCCGATCCAGAAAAAACGCACAGTGTAGACGGAGCGAGCCGGCCGGCCGCCCTTCCGGGCCGCGCGTCGCGCGTGCCCGAAAGGGCGGCGGTGATTGCCGTGATGATGGGCCTCGTCCCGTACTTGTTTCCAGCTAATGCGACCCGGCGTTCGCGCGTGATGCGCGCAGGTTCTGCCTAACGAATGATGAGAGCCATCTTATCAAATGACGATCAAGGTTGGCACTCACATTTAGAGCAGAGTGTCAAGGAATTGGGACTCGATTGGCAAGCCGGATTTTTCATGATTGGCAGCCCGCTCAATTACGGATGCGGCGGTGCGCAACGGGTTCGGCGAGATGGGCTGAGCGCCCCGCCAGGCGGGCGTTTGCGGCTGATTCCAGGATTCGGCGGCTGCGATGTGACAGGGCCGTGGCGACAGGGTCGGATCGCATGCCTGCGACCCGACTTTTCGTCATTTTTGATTCCGTTTGTGCGTTAATGCGCGGCTTTATTCCACAGTCCGTTGCAATGCCGTTCGCGTGCCAGCGCGGATTGCCCGCGCCGGCTGCATGGCTCAGCCCGCCGCGCCGTATCCGCCGCCGCCCGGCGTTTCGACGACAAACACGTCGCCCGGCGCCATCT
>NZ_CAJNKE010000337.1 GCF_905232215.1 Burkholderia sp. LMG 13014 | reverse complement strand
CGCGCAGAGTTGCGGCGAATGGGTATCGATCATCTGCTGGAACGGCGCACGGTGTCCGTACGCGATGCCCGACACGAGCAGCAGGCAGACGGCCGCGACGCGCGGCGAGAATGCACGCTGCCGCGCGCCGTCATAGCCGCGCAGGAACAGCAACGCGACCAACGCGCCGAGCATCCACCCGACGATCACTTCCGGAACGGTGTGCGAATGATCGAACACGCGCGCGACGGCCGTGATCGCACCGACGGCCAGCCCGGCCGCGATACCGGGCGCCTTGCCCGGCCGGAACGCCTGCCACAGCATCGACAGCGCGACCGTCCACACGGACGTCGACAGCATCGTATGGCCGCTGATCACGCGGAAATCAAATTGCGGCAGCTCGATGCCGCACCCGGCATACAGGATCTTCGTTGCGCCCACGAGGCCCATGCCGGCGGCGAGCAGCACGCCCCAGCGGACGGCGAGGCGCCAGTCGGTCAGCGCGAGCCACGCGGCGCACGTCAGCGCGATCGGCAAGGTCAGCGCGGCATCGCCGATGTTGCTGATTTCACTCCACATAACGGACTTCGGACGACGATCGAAAGGCCGCAGTTTACCGCATGCGCGCAGCGCGCCTGTTTCAGCCTGTGACAGCCTGTATCAGCTCGCCACACCGGTAATCAGCAGCAGGTTCGTGCCGGTGATGACGACGAACAGCGCCCACGCGGCGATTTGCATCCCGCGCCCGATCGTGTGCTCGCCCATCGTGTTGCGATCGCTGACCGAGCGGATCAGCGGCCACATCGCGAACGGCAGCTGCAGGCTCAGCAGCACCTGGCTCCACACGAGCAACTGCCCGACCGAGCCGTCGCCGAGCCACAGCACGCCGATCAGCGCCGGCACGAGCGCGAGCCCGCGCGTGATCAGCCGGCGCTGGTAGCACGGGATCTTCGTATGCAGGAAGCCGTCCATGATCACCTGGCCGGCGATCGTGCCGGTGAGCGTCGAGCTCTGCCCCGACGCGAGCAGCGCGATGCCGAACAGCAGCGCGGCCGCACCGCCCGCGATCGGCGTAATCAGCTTGTAGGCCTGCTCGATGTCGGTCACGTTGTGCTGGCCCGTCGCATGGAACGCCGCACCCGCGACGATCAGGATCGCCGCGTTGACGAGCATCGCGACGAACAGCGACACGAAAGTATCGATGCGCACCAGCGCGAGCGTGTCGCGGATCGTCCCGCGTGCCCCGCCCACCACGCGCCGCGTCTGCACGACCGACGAATGCAGGTACAGGTTGTGCGGCATGATCGTCGCGCCGACGATGCCGAGCGCGAGCACGATCGCGTCCTTGCGGTCGTGGCCCGGATCGCCCGGCACCAGCCCGCCGACCACCGCATGCCAGTCGGGCGGCGTGATCGCCACCTGTGCGACGAAGCAGAACGCCATCGTCGCGATCAGCGCGAGCACGATCGCCTCGATCTGCCGGAACCCCTTGCCCTGCAGGCCGAGCACGATCACCGTGTCGAGCGCGGTCAGCACGATCCCCCACGCGAGCGGCACGCCGAGCAGCAGCTTGAACGCGAGCGCGCAGCCGAGCACTTCCGCGATGTCGCACGCGATGATCGACACTTCGGCGGTCACCCACTGCACGATGCGGCCGAGCCGGCCGTAGCGGTCGTAGCTGGCCTGCGCGAGATCCCTGCCCGCGACGAGGCCGAGCCGTGCCGCGAGCATCTGCAGGAAGATCGCGGCGAGGCTCGAGAACGCGACGACCCACAGCAGCGAATAGCCGAACTGCGAGCCGGCCTGGATGTCGGTCGCCCAGTTGCCTGGATCCATGTAGCCGATCGCGACCAGCAGGCCGGGACCGAAGAAGCGCTTGAGCTTCTGCCAGCGCGGTGCGCCGGCATCGATCGTGATGCTGCCCTTTACTTCCGACGGGCAGAAAGGGGCGGTGGCGGTAGTGGGGAGGAGGGGCATGGAAACCGGGGATCGAGATCGCGACAGGACGATTCTACGGGTATCCGACCTGTTTTCTCCCGCGCGGCGGCACACGCGGCGCACTGCCCGCCGGCGTCGTCGCAGGCCCCCCCATCCGCATCGGGCGGCATGGCGCCTCGGGTGAGGATCCTTTCGCGTTCGGTGACGCGAAATTCCGTCGGCGACATCAGCATGCGCTGGCGAAACAGCTTCGCGAGCCGCTCGCCGCTGCCGAACCCGGTGCGGCGCGCGACCTTGTCGGCCGGCAGCGTCGTATGGACCAGCATGTGGCAGGCGCGCTCGAGCCGCACGTGCTGGACGAACTCGGTCGGCGTCACGCCGATCTCCTTCTTGAAGCGCCGCAGGAAGTTGCGCTCGCTCATCGCGGCGGCCTGGGCGGCGTTCGCGATCGAGATGCGGTTCACGCTCTGCGCGCGCAGCCGCTGCGCCGACATCCGGATCGACGGGCTCGCGCTCAGCTCGCGAAAGGCCCACATCGACTGCGTATAGCGTTGCTCGACGGGCCGCAGCATGTTGCTGGCGATCTCCTGCGCGGCACTGTCACCAAGGTCGACGCGGAACATGTCGAGCACGGCGGCGAACACGTCGGTTTCGCCGGCCTGCAGCTCGACCGTCGTGGCAACCCGGCGCCCGGCCCGGCCGGGCCGCTCTTCGAGCGTCGCCGACGGCCGCTGCATGGCCGCGAGCGCGGGCAGGTCCATCGCGTCGACGATCCAGCGCGCATGACGGCGAATGTCGCTGAGGCGGCGCTGCAATGCGCCGTCCCAGTTGACGGCCGCGCGATCGCCGTGAAGATGAAAGAACGCGAGCGCACGGCGGCCGTGCTCGTCGCCGAGCGGATCGGCCGCGATGCTCACGCCGGACGACGACTGCAACAGCCCCCCGCTTTCGGATACGTACTTCAACTGGTAATCCGCACTGTATGCGTGCAGGCGATTCGCCAGGTTGAAAGCCTCGCCAAGACGCGCGGCCTGGGCCAACGAAAACCCCGTACTCAAATAGATAACGACCCACCTCTGATCTGCTGCATTCACTGGCCAAGCCCCCGACTTGTTTCGACTTCTTTTATTACCGTCGAACTGTCAGGCTTATATTTGGTTTGAATGCGTGCGACAGGACGGCTATCCCGAAATATGAAGCGACGGCATCTTAGCCGAACGGGTCGCGCCTTTGGCGCGAAATGGCCGACGGGGACAGCATGATGGCGGATTACTACAGGCTGTCGGGGGTGACTGGCGGGCGGGCGCCGCGTCGCACGGGCCGTTCTCGCCGATTATTGCGATTATGTGCGGCGCACTTTGCGCATTTCATGACGACATAATGCCTCGGGTATCCGGATAAATGCGCAGCCGGATATCGGCCCACACGATATCGGCACCTGTCCCGCGCGATCGATCGCCACGCCGGAACGCCCGCGTATCCGTTGCCTGCGCATCCTTTAGAATCGAGCCACGATTCACCACGCCGCCCGCGCCCCGTGCCCGCCGATCACCGTCTCGACCTGAACCTGTTTCGCGTGCTCGACGCCGTCTACGTACATGGCGGCATCGGCGCGGCCGCCCGCGCGCTGCATCTCACGCAGCCGGCCGTCACGCATGCGCTCAACCGGCTGCGCGCGCATTTCGACGATCCGCTGTTCGTGCGGCAGGGCAACCGCGTCGTGGCCACCGAACGCACGCGTTCGATCATCGCGGACGTGCAGGTGCACCTGAAGGGCCTGCAACGCACCGCACGCGCGCCGTCGGCGTTCGATCCCGCGACGCTCGACCTGAGCATCGCGGTCGGCA
The DNA here is from genome assembly GCF_905232215.1 of Burkholderia sp. LMG 13014. Lineage (GTDB taxonomy): Bacteria > Pseudomonadota > Gammaproteobacteria > Burkholderiales > Burkholderiaceae > Burkholderia. The sequence goes on along the minus strand of NZ_CAJNKE010000337.1, from coordinate 2,688 downwards.
TTCGCGACGTGCTCGAATCGATCGCGCTGCCGCGGATCGTCGCCGCGTTCGCCGACGAAGCACCGGGCCTGCGGCTCGTGAGCCGCCGCATCGCGGTGGCCGACATCGAGCGCGAACTCGCATCGGGCAACCTCGATCTCGCCGTCGATCGCCGCGTGCCGACCGGCCCGCGCATCGCCACCGAACACCTGCTCGACGATTCGCTGGTCGTCGCGTTGCGCAGCGATCACCCGCTGGCGCGCGACCCGCTGCGACGCAGCGACTATTTCGCGGTGCAGCATGTCGCGGTGTCGTCGCTCGGCGAGCCGCAATCGCTCGACGTGCTGCTCGGCAACGACGGACGCTTTCGCGATATCCGGCTCACCTGCCAGCACTATTTCGCCGCGTGCCAGATCGCCGCGACCGGCAACCTGCTGGTCACGCTGCCGCACACCTATGCGTTGCGGATGGCCGCGCTGCTGCCGATCGTCGTGCGGCCGCTGCCGTTGCGGCTCAAGCCGTTCCCGCTGCTCGCGTACTGGCATGAATCGCGCGACGCCGATCGCGCGCACCAGTGGGTGCGCGAACGCATCGCCGCGCTCGTGCGCAGCAGCGCCGGCGTCGCCGACGCGTAGCCGCACGGCACGCCGTTGCGATCGGGGCGGTATGCTGACGGCTGCACGCCGCCCCGCGGCGCCCGCTTTCTCGTTCCCGCTGACCGGAGACCTGCCATGTCGCTCATCCATGCCGCCGCCGTCCTCGACGCCGATGCGCCCGACTACGTCGTCCAGCTGCAAGCCGGCACCCACGCGCTGACCGGCGACGAAGCGCCACGCGAAGGCGGCCAGGATCGCGGGCCGGCACCGTTCGCGTTCGTGCTGGCCGGCCTCGCGCAATGCACGGCCGCGACGCTGCGCATGTATATGCAGCGCAAGGCGTGGCCGGCCGCGCGCATCGACGTGCGCACCGAGCTGCATGCGGATCGCGACGGTACCCAATACGTGCGCCGCGTCGTGACGCTCGACGGCCCGCTCGACGACGCGCAACGCCAGCGCCTCGCCGAAATCTGCGAGAAGACGCCGGTCACGTTGTTCATCAAGCGCGGCACGCGGATCGACACGACGTTGAGCTGACACGCAACGCTACAGCGCACGCAACGCCCGATCGCCGCGAAAAAAAACGGGGGGCCACGCACGATGCGCGGCCCCCCGTTTCGTCGAACCCGTCAGGCGCTTACAGTCCGAGCGCGGACAGGTCGAGCTTGCCGTCCTTCATCGGCGGGCACCAGAAATACGCGCCCGTCAGCGGCCGCGTAAAGCGGAACAGGCCGTCGACGATGCCGTCATCCGCGCCGCTCATCCGGCGCATCTGCACGTCGAACGCGCGGAACGAGCAGCCGAACGCCACGAAGTAGAGGCCCGCGCGGCGCGCGTCCGACCACGGCGACGAACGGCGCAGCATGAACGCCTCGGGCTCGAAGCTTTCCTGCGCGGTGCGCTTCACGTGCGCGAATTCGGGCGCGTCGTCGAGTTCTTCGTTGTCCGAGCGGCGGCGCCCGATGATGTTGTCCATGTCGCCCGACGGAATGCGCTCCATCTGGTCGAAGTCGTGCAGCCACTGCTGCACCGCGACGAAGCTCGCACCGTCGCGCCCCGCGCCCTGCCCCGTCACGATCGCCGCGGCCACCGCTTCGTCGCCGTCCGGATTTTCGGTGCCGTCTTCATAGCCGGACAGGTCGCGATCGGTCGAATAGCGGAAACCGTCGACCGCGTCCTGCAACGCGAACGCCGGCGCCAGCGCGCGTTCGATCGCCCGCGCGCGCAGCACGATCTCGCCGCGGTCGTCGCCACGCAGCCAGACCCACACGTCGGCCGGCGTGGCCGGCAGCGTGCGGTCTTTCACCGCGAACGTCGGGAATTCGGTCAGGCCCGGGACCGGGTGCCCGAGGTGCGCCGCCAGCGCGTGCCCGAACCCGACCACCGTGTCGCGTCCGTCGACGATCTCGCGCAGCGCGGCCAGTGCCGCTGCCACATTGCCGTCATTCGAAATCGTGAAAGTGAGGTATCGGGACACCGTATCGATCGGGGTCAGGATGCCTTGCTGAACGTCGCTCATCGTTTCCTCAGGAATGTATCGTGGTGAATCTGCGCGGGCCGCGGCGTCGTGCGCCGCAGACGCTGAAGTGTAATCGATGCGCGTGCCGGCCCTTGCGCTGCCGCACTGTGGAAGGGCCGCAAAAGAAGGGCCGAAACCCTGAATACTAACCGTATCGACACTGCAACGCCCATTCGTCAGACGTTGCGGCGCGCCCGGCTCTGCTGATAGAATCTTTTCACGTCTTTTCGGCGTCCTTTCAACCGTTCACTTCAGGGGAGGTGCAGATGTTCCCAATGCCAGCAACCTTCCCGAACGTGGTCCCACGGCACCGCTGATCCAGCCCGCCGTCCGCGCCGGCTCCCGAGTTTTCCGCTAACCCGTCAGCCGCGCCGTTTCCCGACAGCCCGTTTCGTTTTCCGCCCGCGATTTTCGCGCGGTCCGGCTGTTGCGTTTTCGATGTTCTCCGAACCGGAAAGTCCCGTCGCGCGACGCGCCGGGCAACGATAAATGACCAGAAAAACCACCCATCTGGGCGGCCAGGCATTCCAGGCCGTCTTCGGCTTCACCTTCCGTTACTGGCGCAAGCAGCCGGCCCGCACCGCCACGGTCGCG
>NZ_CAJNKE010000336.1 GCF_905232215.1 Burkholderia sp. LMG 13014 | reverse complement strand
GCTGCCGCCGACGATGCGCCGTACCAGGTCTTCACACCCTTGTGGCCCGCGCATGCACCCTTCTTCGACGCGCCCGAGTAGAACGAGCCGTCCTTGCACAGACCGGTCGTGCCGGCCGGCGCGCTGGCCGGAACCTGCGCGAACGCACCGATCGACATACCCATGCCGGCGACCAGCGCGGCGATCAACATCGTCTTTTTCATAGTCCTCTCCTGATTTGCCTGAATGAAGAATGCGTTCCGGGGATCCCCGGGAAAGTCGCGGTTACCGCACCCAGCGGCACACGCGATGGTGGTGGTGATCGAAATGACACACACGGTGCGAATGCGCTTCGGCCAGTGCCGGAGCAAGGACGGCACATGCCACTGCGGTGGCCGTCAGGATCTTCGCGATGCGCTTCATGAAACTCTCCCGGGTAGGTCAACCGGTAATCCGGCTGGTACCTCCTTAACGCCGGTCGTCGACAGGCCGTGCACCGCATCCACCCGCAATTGACGATCTTTGACAACGCAGCGCTGCCAATGCCTCGAAGCTGACGAATGTCTTTCTTTTCTTTCCAGATCTTCAGCTTCGCAACCATTCGGAATTCGAAAGAATGTGACGAAGGGGCAAGCGGATCGCAGGTGCGAGAAGAACGCACGGAAGCTTTTGTGGAACGCGCAACGAAAAAACCGCCCGAAGGCGGTTTATCGCAAGTGGACAGATGATGCCCGTCGGGAAATCACCAAGCTATGCCCCCACCTCCCCCCACGGCGTCGGCGGCGGCACTGCGCACGGCCCTTCGACGTCGATCGACTTGAAATCGGCCGGCCCGACGATCTCCAGGTACTCCATATCCGGCGAGTAGTCGAACAGGTAGTGGACGATTCCCGGCGCCTGATGCACGCAGTCGCCGGCGCTCACGAGTGTCTCGCGCTCGCCGTACATGAAGCGCGCCCAGCCCTTCAGCATGATCACGATATGGAACTCGGCCTCGTGGCGGTGCCAGCCGGTGCCCGCCTCCGGTGCATGATTCGCCCTGACGAGCTGCGCGACGACCTTGCCGTTCGTCGCGGCCGCGATACCGAGATCGCGGTACAGGAAGAAATCGCGCAGGCCTTCGCCGTGATAGGCGGTGTCCTGCGGCTTCACATGGGAAAAGGCGGTGATGGTGGGTGTGCTCATCGCGGTGCTCCTTCATCGAAAGGATCACGCGTGACAAGCATTTAGCGTTCCAGGGTGCGGCGTCCCGGGCAGTCCGCGACGCCGCCAGCGGGCTTACTTCAACCGCCCCGACAGGAACTGCCCGAGCCGTTCGCTCTTCGGATTCACGAGAATCTCCTGCGGATCCCCTTCCTCCTCGATCTTCCCTTGGTGCAGGAAGATCACGTGATTCGACACGTTGCGTGCGAAGCCCATCTCGTGCGTGACGACGACCATCGTACGCCCTTCCTCGGCGAGCTTCTGCATCACCTTCAGCACTTCGCCGACGAGTTCCGGATCGAGAGCCGACGTCGGCTCGTCGAACAGCATCACTTCCGGCTCCATCGCGAGCGCACGTGCGATCGCGACGCGCTGCTGCTGGCCGCCCGACAGATGCGACGGATACATCCCCTCGACGCGCGGCGCGAGGCCGACCTTCTCGAGATACTTGCGCGCCCGCGCGATCGCTTCGTCCTTGCTGACGCCGAGCACGGCCATCGGCGCTTCGATCACGTTCTCGAGCACCGTCATGTGTGCCCACAGGTTGAAGTGCTGGAACACCATCGACAGCTTGGTGCGCATCCGCTGCAGCTGCTTCTGGTCGGTCACGCGCAGCGAGCCGTTGCGGTCGCGCGTGGTCTGGATCGGCTCGCTGCCGATCGTGATCTGCCCCGAGCACGGCTGCTCGAGGAAGTTGATGCAGCGCAGGAACGTGCTCTTGCCGGAGCCGCTCGAGCCGATGATGCTGATCACGTCGCCGGCCTTCGCCTTCATCGACACGCCCTTCAACACCTCGTTGTCGCCGAACTTCTTGTGCAGGTTGTCAACGGTGAGCTTGTACATGCTTGGTCCTTCCTTGCGAATCTTGCGAAAGCGTTAATGGCCGCGCGGCGAGAGGTACGCGAGCCAGCGCGTCTCGAGCTTGCGGAACGCCCAGATGAGCGTGAACACGACGAGGGCGTACATCACGGCCGCAATGCCGTACGCCTGGAACGACATGTAGGTCGCGGAGTTGACGTCGCGCGTGACTTTCAGGATGTCGGGCACGGTCGCGGTGAACGCGAGCGTGGTCGCGTGCAGCATCAGGATCACTTCGTTGCTGTAGCTCGGCAGCGAGCGGCGCAGCGCGGAAGGCAGGATGATCCGCGTATAAAGCTTGAAGCGCGACATCCCGTAGGCCATCCCGGCCTCGATCTCGCCGGCCGACGTCGCCTTGATCGAACCCGCGAAGATCTCGGTCGCATACGCGCATTCGTTCAGCACGAACGCGAGCAGCGTGCAGTTCATCGCGTTGCGGAAGAACGTGTCGAGCAGCACATGGTTGTGCACGACCTGCAGGCTGTAGATGCCCGTGTAGCACATCAGCAGCTGCACGTAGAGCGGCGTGCCGCGGAACACGTACGTGTAGAGCCACACGGGGGTCGAGATCCAGCGGTTCGACGACGCGCGTGCGATGGCGAGCGGCACCGCGAGCGCGAAGCCGAGCGCGATCGACACGACCAGCAGCCACAGCGTGATCGCGAGGCCGCTGAAGCGGTAGCCGTCGGTGTAGAGATAGCTTTGCCAGTACTGGCTGACGAGTTCGATCACAGTGCGAGCCTCCGGACGCCAACGGAATAACGCTTCTCGAGGTGATGCAGCACGACATTGGACACCGTCGTGATCGCGAGGTAGATCGCGCCTGCAGCCAGCGTGAAGAAGAAGAAATCGAGCGTGCTCTTGCCCGCGTCCTGCGACGCCTTGACGACGTCGGCGAGGCCGATGATCGACACGAGCGCGGTGGCCTTCACGAGCACCTGCCAGTTGTTGCCGATGCCGGGCAGCGCGAAGCGCATCATCTGCGGGAACAGGATGCGGCGAAACACGCGCCAGCCGCTCATCCCGTACGCGAAGCCCGCTTCGAGCTGGCCGCGCGGCACCGCGAGGAACGCGCCGCGGAACGTCTCGGTGAAGTACGCACCGTAGATGAAGCCGAGCGTGATGACGCCCGCCACGAACGGATCGATGTCGATCTGGTCCCAGCCGAGCATGTCGGTGAAGTTGTTCAGCAGGATCTGGATCCCGTAGAACAGCAGCAGCATCAGCACGAGGTCCGGCACCGCGCGGATCAGCGTCGTGTAGAAGGTGCCGATCGACTTGAGCACACGGTTGGTCGACAGCTTCGCGCTCGCACCGATGAGACCCAGCACGAGCGACGCGGCGAGCGACAGCACCGCGAGCTTCACGGTCTCGACCGTGCCGGCCCACAACAGCGGGCCAAATCCTTGGAAGATCATATGAGGGATCCAGAACGAGGTGGCTGGATTTTCGACAGCCATTAACCCCGCATCAAACGATATCTGCGCACTACCTGATGCGACCTGCTCATCAAGTCGGACGCATCACGCGAAACGGGTTGCACCCAAAAAAGCGCGGCGCGCGCCACAGCCGGTGCGCGCCGCATGGACGGTCAGCCGCCGTAGACGTCGAACGCGAAGTACTTCTTCTCGATCTTCTTGTACGTGCCGTCCTTGATGATGTCGGCGATCGCATGGTCGATCTTCGCCTTCAGGTCGGCGTCGTCCTTGCGCAGGCCGATGCCGGCGCCGTTACCGAGCGTCTTCGGATCGTCGATGTCCTTGCCGGCGAAGTCGAAGTTCGCGCCGCGCGGCGTCTTCAGGAAGCCGATGTCGGCCTGTACCGCGTCCTGCAGCGCTGCGTCGAGGCGGCCCGACATCAGGTCCTGGTACACGCCGTCCTGGTTCTGGTAAGGCACGACCTGCACGCCCTTCGGCGCCCAATAGGCCTTCGCGTAGGTTTCCTGGATGGTGCCCTGCTCGACGCCGACCGACTTGCCCTTCAGCGATTCGGCCGTCGGCTGCAGGTTCGCGCCCTTCTTCGTGACGAGGCGCGTCGGCGTGTTGAACAGCTTGTCGGAGAACGCGATCTGCTCGGCGCGCGCCGGCGTCATCGACATCGACGACAGCACGCCGTCGAACTTCTTCGCCTTCAGCGCGGGAATCATCCCGTCGAAGTCGTTCTCGATCCACACGCACTTCGCCTTCAGGCGGGCGCAGATCTCGTTGCCGAGATCGACGTCGAAGCCGACGACCTTGCCGCTTGCGTCCTTCGATTCGAACGGCGGATAGCTGGCGTCGACGCCGAACCGGATCGTCGACCAATCCTTGGCGTGGGCACCGACCGCGATGCAGGCAAGGGCAATACTGAGCGCGAGTTTCTTCATGGCGTTCCTGTCAGAGGCGAACTGGGCAGGGGTCCCGTCGGGCGATCCGCGCCGCCGTGAACCCTTCCAACCCGGAGATCGCCCCTTCCGGCGACACCCCAAGTTGTACATACAACTTTGCCTTTTCTGCAGGTTTGCCAGCAATCCGTGTTTATCACTAGTTGTCGGCGGATTGTTTCATCAATGCTATTTTTCCTTAAATTTCAATTAATTGCGAATTACGACAAGCTAAACAACAGCTTTCTCCAGACGTACACGCGCCGCCAGCGGCAGCCTTTCACTTGTCTAGACCTGGCTACGCCGTACCGCGCGGCCCGTCCGCCATCCCGACCGTTTCCAGACCGACCAGACGGTAGCCGAATTGCAGCTCGGTCAGCAGGTGCCGCGGGCGCGCCGGCACCGGTTCGAGCTTCTGCCGCAGGTTCGTCATGTACACGCGCACGTAGTGCGCGCGCTCCGCGTCGTGGATGCCCCACACCTCCGCCAGCAGTTGCCGCGCGGCGATCACGCCGCCGCGCGCACGAATCAGCGCGGCGAGCAACCGGAATTCGAGGCGCGTCAGGTGAACCGGCACGCCGCCGCGCGCGACTTCGTGCTTGCCGAGATCGACCGTCACGTCGCCGAACCGCACGATCGACGACGACTGCCCGTCGGCCGACACGAACGCCGCGCGCCGCAGCTGCGCGCGTGCTCGCGCCAGCAGTTCGGGCACGCCGAACGGCTTCGGCAGGTAATCGTCCGCGCCCGCGTCGAGCGCCGCGACCTTCTCCACTTCCTGCTGCCGCGCCGACAGCACGATCACCGGCACCGTCGACCACTCGCGCAATTCGCGGATGAAAGTCTTGCCATCGTCGTCCGGCAGCCCGAGATCGACGATCACGAGATCGGGCTTGCTGCTCGACGCATACATTCGCGCCTCGCGGGCCGTCGACGCCTCGCAGGTGTCGAGCCCTTCCTGTTCCAGCGCCATCCGCACGAAACGGCGGATGTCCGATTCGTCCTCGACGATAAGTACGCGCGATCTGATCATGTCCGGCTCTCGTGTTCGATATCGGGCGGCGCGCCCAGTGGCAGGCGAATCTCGAACCGCGCGCCGTGCGGATCGAGTGGTACCGCGCGGATCGAGCCGCCGTGCGCGTTGACGATGCTGCGGCACAGCGCGAGCCCGAGCCCCACGCCGCTGATCGACGATTCCTTGCGTTCGCGCTCGAACGGCTCGAACAGCGGCTCGGTGTTGCGTGCGGCGAAGCCGGGCCCGTCGTCCTCGACGAAGACGTACAGCGTTTCGCCGAACACGCGTGCCCGCACCGCCACGGCCGCGTCCGTACCCGCGTACTTCGCCGCGTTGTCGAGCAGGTTCATCAGCACCCGCTCGATCAGCAGCGCGTCGACGTCGATCAGCGGCAGGTCGGCCGGCAAGTCGGCGCTCACGTCGCGGCCGGCCAGCACGCCGGCCGAATGTGCGAGCGCGCTGCCGACGATTTCGTCGAGCATGTGCCACTCGCGATTCAGCCGCACGCCCTCGCTCTGCATCCGCGCGAGGTCGAGCAGGTTCACGACGAGCCCGTGCAGCGCCTCGGCCTGGTTGCGAATCCCGTGCGCGAGTGCGGCCGGCTGCCCGTCGGCCAGCCGCTCGGGCCGCTCCAGCGTTTCGGCGAGCCCGCGGATCGCGGTCAGCGGCGTCTTCAGGTCGTGCGACACCGCGGCGAGCAGCGCGTTGCGCAGCCGCTCCCCTTCGATCCGGACCAGCGTATGCTGCGCGACGCCGACGTAGTGCACGCGTTCGAGCGCCATCGCGATCGACGAGCACAATGCGTCGATCAGGCGGCGATCGTCGGGGTTGGTGGGTACCGGCTGCGCGTCGCCGAACAGCACGAGCACGCCGCGCACGCGCATCGGCGCCTTCAGCGGCAGGTACTGCGCGGCCGCCCGCTCGAACGGCGGCAGCCCGCACCCGGCGCCGCGCGCATTCTCGTAGACCCAGCGGGCGATCGGCGCTTCGACGAACCGGGCGTGCTGCGCCGGCATCAGATGGTCATCCGCATCCGGTAGCACGAGCGCGACGCGCACACCCAGCAGCGGCGCGATCGTGCCGGTGCAGATCGACGCGATCTGCTC
>NZ_CAJNKE010000335.1 GCF_905232215.1 Burkholderia sp. LMG 13014 | reverse complement strand
TCGACGTCTGGCGCCGCACGCCCGACATGCGCTTGCGCGGCGCGGTACTGTCCGTCGCCACCTTGCTGATTACGCCCTATCTGTGGCACTACGAACTAACCTGGCTCGGCATTGCGATCTTCTGCCTGATCGCCCATGGCTTTGACGAAGGCTGGATGCCCGGCGACCAGGGCGTGATCGTGCTCGCCTGGCTGCTGCCCGTCTTCGAGATGCTGAACCGGTTGATGAAGATGCCGCAGATCGGTCCGATCGTCCTGCTTGCCGTGCTGTTCGTCGTCGTTCGCCGCACGGCACAGCGCTCGCCGCGGAATGCACGATGAAAACGCCCCTTTCCGTTCGCCATGCCCATCCTGCGATGGATGTGCATCCGGAACTCCCGATCGCCGGCCCGCGCCGCTATCCGCACTGGCTCAATCGCGATCGCGTGCGCGCCTATGCCGCCGGCGTGTTGCTGACCGAACTGCTGTTCATCGGCATCTACATTGCCCGGGTGGCCTTCCAGCATGCCGCCGTGCTGGTCCCGCTGTCGCAGGATTTCTCCGCCATCTGGAGCGCGGCATGGCTCGCCGCGCACGGGCGTGCCGCCGACGTCTGGCATTTCGACGCGTTGTTTGCGATCCAGCAGATCGCCGTTCCGGGAATGACTCTCGAGGATGGCGTACTCCTGTGGCTCTATCCGCCCAGCATGCTGTTGCTGGTCTTGCCGCTGGGCTGGCTGCCCTACATGGCGGCGGTCGTGCTCTGGCTCGGGATCACGTACGTGCTGTTCGCCGCCGTCATTCATGCGACCGTGCAGCGCGGTACCGCGTGGCTGTGCGCGCTGGCCTTCCCCGCCGCCTTCGTGACCCTCATCGTCGGGCAAACCAGCCTGTTTACCGCCACACTTGGCGGCCTCGGCCTGCTGCTTCTGAATCGCCGCCCCGTCTGGGCCGGGATCTGCTTCGGCATGCTGATGATGAAGCCGCAGATGGCCATCCTGCTTCCGCTCGCGCTGCTGTGCGCCGGCCAGTGGCGTGCGCTGGCCGCGTGGGCAGCAACGATTGCCGCCTGTGTCGCGCTCGCCACGCTCGCGTTCGGCACCGACTCGTGGATTGCATTCGCCCACGGGATGCACGAGGTCTACCAGGTCATCGGCGCCGGCCATGCGAAGCTCGCGCGGATGCCCACCGTGTTCGCGCTCGCCGAGATGGCGGGCTGGCCCACCTACGTCGCCAGCGGGCTTCAGCTGCTGTCGGCATCGATCGCGGCCATCGCCGTCGTCTATGCCTGGCGCGGCGCGTGCTCGTATGCGCTGCGCGCCGCGACCCTCGCCTGCGCCTGCCTGCTCGTCAGCCCCTATCTGTACGACTACGACCTGACCTGGTACGGCATCGTGATCGCATGGTATGCGCGCTATGCGTGGACGCACGGCTGGCGGCGCTTCGATCGCGAATGGCTGGTGCTGCTGTGGCTGATGCCGCTCGCGGGCCTCACCGTCGTGCCGCATCTGTCGTTCCAGTTCATGCCGCTCGTCACGCTGGCGTCGCTCGGGCTGCTCGTCAGCCGGATCGCCCGCGAACGACACGACGTGCCGTCGATGCCGGACGCACACGACAACTCGACCGAAACCGCGTTCACGCATCCGGCCAGAACGCACCACCGCACGGCGTACGAACTGCGCCGCACCGGCAGACCGACCATCGGCGCCCATCGGTGAAGCGACATCACAAGGGGAATCATCATGCGGGAACCACTCTTCACACCGCTCGTATCGCTGGTCGTGCCGTTCTATAACGAAGGCGAAGCCGTCGAGCGCTTCTTCGACGTCGTGATTCCGTTGATGACGTCGATCGACGCGATCCGTTTCGAGATCGTCTGCGTGAACGACGGCAGCCGCGACGACACGCTCGAGCGGCTGATCCGGATCAGCACTGGCGAGCGGCGCGTGCGCGTGATCGATCTCACCCGCAACTTCGGCAAGGAGGCCGCGCTGACGGCCGGCCTCGACGAAGCCCTCGGCGACGCGGTGATCCCGCTCGACGCCGACCTGCAGGATCCGCCGAGCCTGATTCCCGTGATGATCGAACACTGGCGCGACGGCGCGGAAGTCGTCGCCGCGAAGCGCAGCAACCGCGCGTGCGATTCGTTCGCGAAGCGCACGGCGGCCGCGATCTACTATCGCGTGCACAACCTGCTGTCGGACGTGAAGCTGCCGGAAAACGTCGGCGATTTCAGGCTGATGGATCGCAAGGTCGTGAACGCGCTGCGCAACCTGCCCGAGCGGCATCGCTTCATGAAGGGGCTGTTCGCGTGGGTCGGCTACCGGACCGTGATCGTCGAGTACCAGCGCGACGCGCGCAGTGCCGGGCACTCGAAATTCTCCGGCTGGAAGCTGTGGAATTTCGCGCTGGAAGGCATCACCAGCTTCAGCACCGTGCCGCTGCGCAGCTGGACCTACATCGGTGTCGGCATCGCCGCGCTCGCATTCCTGTACGGCTCGTTCATCATCTTCCGCACGCTGCTGTTCGGCAATCCGGTGCTCGGCTACGCGTCGCTGATCTCGGTCACGCTGTTCATCGGCGGTATCGAGCTCATCGGGATCGGTGTCGTCGGCGAATACATCGGGCGGATCTACGACGAGTCGAAGCAACGGCCCGTCTACCTGATCCGCCGCCGCTACCAGGCGCACAGCAAGGTGATCGAGCTCCCGGTCGCGCGCGATGCGCGCCGCCAGAACGCACGCCGGCGCGTGCAGCCGACCCGTGCGCGGCTCGGCGTACGCTGACGCGCACCCACGGCCATGATCACCCTGCTTTATGCCGAGCGCACGCGGCTCGTGCGCTTCGGCGTGTCCGGGTTCTGCTCGACCGCGATCCACACGCTGGTCGCGGCGGCCATGTTCGCGTGGTTCGACGCGACGCTGGTGACGGCGAACGCAATCGCATTCCTCTGCGCGACGGCGTTCTCGTATCTCGCGAATACGCTGTGGAGCTTTTCGTCGACGGTGCGCACGCGCAACGTGGTGCGCTTTCTCGCGGTCACACTGGTCGGCTTTGCCGAAACGATGCTGCTCGCGCGGGCGGCCGAAGCGCTCGACGTGTCCCGCGGGATGAGCATCGTCGCGATCGCGCTGCTGATTCCGCCGAGCACGTTCGTGCTGCACCGGCTCTGGACCTACCGGTAAGCGACTTCGCTCCCCCGCGCCATTTCCGAAACCGAGCTGGCAGCGTCGGGCGGACCACTCGGCATCGCATGGGATGGTGAGCAACTGGACGCGCCTCTATCGGCTCTACGGCTGATCCGGAGCAAAGGCGTCTGGATCGACATCGGGGTAGCAAGCGCGATCCTGCCGGCGGCCCGTGTGTCGGGCCGTGCGATTCGCGCTGTCGCCGACCCGTCACGCGGCGAATCAGTTCAACCGCCCGCCAGTCACTCGACTACCTCTTTTCAGGACTCGGAATCCCGAGGCTCAACGGGCCTCTCGAATTCATAGCGCCGGTGCCGGTCGTGAGCGGCAGTCCCACCGTCCGCGACAAAACTGGCCGCATCGGCGCCGGGAATCTGTTCGGCGCGGAAATAGACTACCCTTCCCTGGCGCGCGTAATCGGAGTCAGCCAGCACGTCGAATTGCTTCGGATCGGCATCCTGAATCAGTTTTTCGCAGTTATAAACGCGATTTCCGTCCGTCCAGAAGAACGAACCCATGAATTTGACGGCTTCGGGAGTCGAGCCCGGGATGACCTCGCCGTTTAGCCAGACATGCCGCGTATCCGCGCTGATCGTCGCGTTCGGCAGCGCGCACATGATCCGGAAATCTGCCGGCTCCGCATCCCGCAAGATATGCAGGTCGGGGCTGAACTCGTGGCCATCCGAACCATCGCGAAGCTGGTAAACGTGGCGATTGTCTGCGTATAAATCGTAGTCAAGATATCGCAGCGTAGCGGCATCGAGTTGGCGCTTGATTGCGCATCCTTTCCGGAAAAGCCGTCCGTTGTTGCAGCACAGTCCGCCCAAGTATGTCGTCATTCCCGGAAGGGCGCCCTCCATGCGGATCAGGCCTTGATCCGTCTGGACATAGACCGACTTGCCATCTTCAAACAAACCGTCTTTTACATGGACAAACGATGCGCCCTCCACCTGGGTCGGGCGAAGATATTCGAAGTTGTATATCTTCTCCCACACGGGAACGCCGCCCTGCGCTTGAATGTTGCGCAAGACGCTCCTGACGTTGCCTTTGGTATTCCCGCCATTGGGATAGTCCGCGTGACCGAAAATATGCCCCCCGTCGGGATAATCCATGTTCGCGACAGTCCACGCGGTGTCGCCACAACGCAATAGCGGCTCTCCATCCGAACTGAAGGGCCGCCAACCCTCCATGGATGCGCCCGATTCAAGCGATTGCACCGGCACGACGTCCACCATCGGCTGGTGATACCAGATCTGGCACGCATCTGCATAAAAGGCCGAGTCCATGGCGTTGGCTGGCGTGACCCGGCGAAAGGTTTTCGGGTCTGCGTTTTTTACCACGGGGTCATCAGAAGAGCCGCCGTAAACGTGCTCGCCATCGGTCCAGAAGAACCGATCATAGTCGTAGGGCGCTTGCGGGCTGGCTCGTAGCGCACCCAGTGCAACCTGCTTCTTCAGGGCCCGTGCCAATGGAGGGAACAGCGCGGCCAGGAGTGTGTCCGGATCGCCGAAGTTCTCTTGACTGATCCACTCATCGAACCATTCGGGGGATAACTGCGCATTGACAGGATCGGGCACGATCCGCGAGGCCTTTTGACTGATCTCGATGCACAGAATATCGGTGCCCGTGTCAAACAAGCGGATGAATGACGGCGTTTTTGCCGTGTATGTTTCCGCAATACCGCGCAGCAACGCGCAGAAAGAAAGCGCGGACTCCATGACGCCCGCTTCATCGCCATACTGAAAGTACACCGCAAAACGAAGCGCTTTTGCTTGTTTGTCGTAGTTGCAATGAAGGTGACTATCACCCAGCCCGAAGCTGCCCACACAATAAGCAACCAATCCGTCAGCGACGCTGAGGTCCGGCGACGTTGCCGCTTGGGAAATCCCGGAATCGCCGCGATACACTGAACCTGGCCAATCGTCGAATGCCGTGGCAGAAAGTGGCGCGGATTTCAGCCATCGACGCAACGCCGCCTCACTGATTTCGACATCGGCCAGTACGAAAAGTGGTTCAGCCATTTATTGCATTCCTTTAATAATTACGTGCTGTCGTGGACGTGGCACTCGCTATTCATGCGCGTCCATCTCCACGGTCCGGCAACCGCCTGCCGCTTCGCCGATCATCGCGTCCCGGTGCAATAGCCCGGTTTCGCCGGGCATTCGCATCGGCTTGAATACCCGATCCGAAACCTCGATAGCGCGTCACGCCACGCTGCACTAGCGCGTGAGCAGTGCCCCCGCCTGCTGGCCGAGCACCGCGCGCAATGCGTCGAGCTCGGCCAGCCCGAGCGCTTCTTCCGGCGTGACGAGATAGGTCGTCACGCTGTCGAGATCGTCGAACGCGTGCGCCCGCAGTTCCTTGCGCGCCACATGCTCGGTCGTGATCCGCTTCGGCAGGATCGCGACACCCATGCCGGCGGCCGCGCAGCCGAGGATCGCACCGAATGTGCCGAACGACGCCACCGACTCGATCGCGATGCCGCGCGCCTTCAGCCAGTGCTCTGCCACCGCGCGATACGGGCAGCCGTCGTGAAACGCGAGCAGCCGCACCGTGTTGTCGGCCAGCACCTGCCGGCGCGTAACCGTGGCCGCGCTCACCAGCACCATCTCTTCGGCAAACGCCGGCTCATAGCGCAACCCGGGCCGGACGACCGCGCGCGCGGTGAGCGCGGCGTCGATCCGACCGCGCAGCAGCGCGTCGGCCAGATCCGGCTCGCTGCCGATCTGCACCGCGAGGCCGAGCGCCGGATCACGCGCCTTCAACGCGGCGGCGAGCGCCGGCAGCCGTGTGGCCGCCGTGCTTTCCATCGCGCCGAGCCGGAAGCTGCGCGCGACCGGCGTCTCGCGCACCACCTGCGTCGCTTCGTCGACGAGGCGCAGGATACGGTCGCAATACGGGATCAGCCGGCGCCCGGCGTCGTTCAGCACCAGCCGCTTGCCGTACCGGTCGAACAGCGGCGCGTCGAGCGACGCTTCGAGCTGGCGCAGCCGCGCGGTGACGTTCGATTGCGTACAGCCAAGCCGTTCGGCCGCGCGCAGCGCGCTGCCCTCCTGAACGACGGCCCGGAAGGTTTCGAGCAGAGGGATGTTCATATCACTTTCTCTTGTTACGGATTCAGCTTATATCATTTTACTTCGCTCATGATCCAGATTAGTCTGCGGATATCCCGTGCCGGCCCGCCCTTTCGAGGAAACCGCATGCCATCCGACGTCTGCCCCGGTTTCACCCCCGTTCACCACCGTCCCGAGGCGCCGCCATGCGCGCGCTGATCGCCGCGCTGGTGCGGCGCGGCCCGACCGTGCTCGCATGCGGCGTCGGTCTCGGGCTGCTGGTGCCGCCGCTCGCGGATCTCGCGCGGCC
>NZ_CAJNKE010000334.1 GCF_905232215.1 Burkholderia sp. LMG 13014 | reverse complement strand
CATCGAGCTCGTCAGCATCGACAGCCGCGAACCGGGCGCGAGCCCGAGCGTCAGCGCGGTCTCGCTGCGGATCGTCTCCAGATAGATCATGTCGAGCCCGTCGCGGCAGCCGAGCGACACGGCCGCGCCGATGTCGCGCGCAAGCGCCTGCATGTGCGGCCGCGCGAGGTCGATCGTCCCCGAGCCCGACAGCAGCGCGTAGCCGAGCGACAGCACGCCGGCGTCGAGCGCATACTTTCCGAGCGTCTCGTCGTAGCGCAGGTAGCCGAGCACGGTCAGCGTGTAAGCGAGCCGGTTCACGGTCGCCTTTGGCAGACCCGTGCGCTCCGCGAAGTCGCGGTTGCCGAGCATCGTCTCGCCCGGCCGGAATGCGCGCAGCAGGTCGAGTCCGCGCGCGAGCGCGACGACGAACTTGCGTTCGTCGATCGTGGTTTCGTCGATGGTTGAAAGTGTCATCTGGTGCTACACTGGGTTCGATTTGCAAAACATTGTTCCGCACAGCGGAACTTCCGTCAAGCAAACTCTCAGGCATGGAACCCGGCTGAATCAGGGACCGACCGCAAAGCAAGGGCTCGAGTGAGCACTGAAACGCCAGCTTGGGCCGACTGCAAAGCATGGGGCCCAAGCAAGCGCTAAAGCGCCAGCTTGGACCGACTGCAAAGCATGGGACCCGAGCAAGCGCTAAAGCGCCAGCTTGGACCGACCGCAAAGCATGGCACCCGAGCAAGCGCTAAAGCGCCAACTCGGGCCGACCGCAAAGCATGGGACCCGAGTAAGCGCTAAAGCGCTAACTCGGGTCGACCGCAAAGCATGGGACCCGAGTAAGCGCTAAAGCGCTAACTCGGGTCGACAGGAGATGAGACGATGAGTGCTGCAACTTTTCATTGGGACGATCCGCTGCTGCTCAACCAGCAACTGACCGACGAAGAGCGGATGGTGCGCGATGCCGCGCAGGCGTACGCGCAGGACAAGCTCGCACCGCGCGTCACCGAAGCGTTCCGCCACGAGCGGACCGACGCCGAAATCTTCCGCGAGATGGGCGAAGTCGGCCTGCTCGGCCCGACGATTCCCGAGGAATACGGCGGCCCCGGCCTCAATTACGTGAGCTACGGGCTGATCGCCCGCGAAGTCGAACGCGTCGATTCCGGCTACCGGTCGATGATGTCCGTGCAGTCGTCGCTCGTGATGGTGCCGATTCACGAATTCGGCTCCGACGCGCAGAAGCAGAAATACCTGCCGAAGCTCGCGACCGGCGAATGGATCGGCTGCTTCGGGCTGACCGAGCCGAACCACGGCTCCGATCCGGGCAGCATGGTCACCCGCGCGAAGAAGGTGCCCGGCGGCTACTCGCTGTCCGGCGCGAAGATGTGGATCACGAACTCGCCGATCGCCGACGTGTTCGTCGTGTGGGCGAAGCTGGAGGAGAACGGCAAGGACGCGATCCGCGGCTTCATCCTCGAGAAAGGCTGGAAGGGCCTGTCGGCACCCGCGATCCACGGCAAGGTCGGGCTGCGCGCATCGATCACCGGCGAGATCGTCCTCGACGAGGTGTTCGTGCCGGAAGATAACCTGATGCCGAACGTGAGCGGCCTGCGCGGCCCGTTCACGTGCCTGAACTCGGCCCGCTACGGAATCGCATGGGGCGCGCTCGGCGCCGCCGAGTCCTGCTGGCACACCGCGCGCCAGTACGTGCTCGACCGTCATCAGTTCGGCCGGCCGCTCGCCGCAAACCAGCTGATCCAGAAGAAGCTGGCGGACATGCAGACTGAAATCACGCTCGGCCTGCAAGGCGTGTTGCGCCTCGGCCGGATGAAGGACGAAGGCACGGCGGCCGTCGAGATCACGTCGATCATGAAGCGCAATTCGTGCGGCAAGTCGCTCGACATCGCCCGGCTCGCGCGCGACATGCTCGGCGGCAACGGCATCTCCGACGAATTCGGCGTCGCACGCCACCTCGTGAACCTCGAAGTGGTCAACACGTACGAAGGCACGCACGACATCCACGCGCTGATCCTCGGCCGCGCGCAAACAGGCATCCAGGCGTTCTTCTGATCGTCCGGGTGCGGCGTGCGCGGCAGCCATGCTGCGCACGAGCACGCGCAAAAAGACACGGCCCGCCCGGCATGACTGCCGGGCGGGCCGTTTTTCATCGGAGCCGCGCACCGGGCCGCAGGCCCGGTACCGCGTTCACGCTCCGCCGCTGCTTACTTGTTCGGCTGCGGCGTGAGGCGCAGATACGGACGCACTGCGTTGAAGCCCTTCGGGAAGCGCTTCTTCAGCTCTTCCGGATCCTGCAGCGACGGCACGATCACGACGTCGTCGCCATCCTTCCAGTTGCCGGGCGTCGCGACCTTGTAGTTGTCGGTCAGCTGCAGCGAGTCGATCACACGCAGCACTTCGTCGAAGTTGCGCCCCGTGCTGGCCGGGTACGTGATGGTGAGCCGCACCTTCTTGTTCGGGTCGATCACGAACAGCGAACGCACCGTCAGCGTTTCGTTCGCGTTCGGGTGGATCATGTCGTACAGCTGCGAAACCTTGCGGTCCGCATCGGCGATGATCGGGAAACCGACGACCGTCGACTGCGTGTCGTTGATGTCGTTGATCCAGCCCTTGTGCGATTCGACACCGTCGACCGACAGCGCGATCACCTTCACATTGCGCTTCTCGAATTCGCCCTTCAGCTTCGAGGTCAGCCCGAGTTCGGTCGTGCACACCGGCGTGTAATCAGCCGGGTGCGAGAACAGGACACCCCAGCTGTCGCCCAGCCACTCGTGAAACTTGATCGTGCCCAGGCTCGATTCCTGCTCGAAATCCGGTGCGATGTCGCCAAGACGCAGACTCATGATGTTCCCTCCTCGAACGATGCTGGTTGAAACCGCGCCCGGGTCGGCGCGGGAAAGTCTGTCAGCTTACGGGAAGCAATGGGGCGTGCGAACGATTATTCCGTTTGATATTCATACTTTTTTGTCATTTTTGCCTGGTGCCGACGCAGGACAGGCGGCCACGCGGGAAACTTTTCACCCCGTTTGCCGCTCTGTGAATGATTACAAGTCGTTTACCATGCGGTCTTGCACGGCCGTCGTGTGTCTTCCCGGCTCGCCAGCAGGCAGGCGTTTCGCTACGATGTGAACCTGCAGCATGACAGCACGATGGGAGTTGCAATGTCGGAAATCAACAAGGAGAAACTGATGTCGGATATCAAAACCGTTCTCTCGGACGCCGAAGACCTGCTCAAGCAAGCTGCGAGCAGCACGGGCGACCGTGCGGCCGAGCTGCGCGAGAAAGCCATGTCGCGCCTGAAGCAGGCCAAGGAAAAGGCAGCCGACGTCCAGGTCGTGGTGGTCGAGAAAGGCAAGAAGGCCGCACGCGCGACCGACGATTACGTGCACGAGCATCCGTGGACGTCGATTGGCGTCGCCGCAGGCGTCGGCGTACTGATCGGCCTGCTGATCAACCGCAAGTAACGCGCTCTGCGCCGTTTCGTCCCGTTGGCCGCGTCGCGCGGCCTGCGGGCGTCGAAGCCAGCCGGCGGTTTCCGCCGGCCGGCTTTGTCCTAGCTGCACACTGCACGCGCACGCACCTCACCCATGACGACAGACACCACCTCGCAGCCGTCCGGCCAAGGACCGCTGCGCCGCCTCGTCGGCTCCGCGATCGGACTTCTGCAAACGCGCCTCGAACTGGTGAGCATCGAGCTTGCCGAGGAAAAGGAGCGCCTGCTGGGCGTGCTGTTCCTCGGGCTCGCCGCGATGATGCTCGCGACGATGGCATTGATCAGCCTCACTGTGCTTGTCGCGATCGCGTTCTGGGATACCTACCGCTGGCAGTCGCTCGCGGCGATCACCGCGCTGTATGCCGCAGGCGGCATCGTCTGCGCACTGAAAGCCCGCTCGGGCCTGCGCGATGCGCCGACCGTATTCGAGGCGACGCTCGCCGAGATCGAGAAAGACCGCGAACTGTTCCGCGGCAAGCCGTGAACGCAATCGCGCTCACCCCTTCCACCTACTTCGCCGACGCGCCATGAGCCAGAACGTCACGGGCAATTCACCCCGCTCCCATTCGTCGCGATCGAACTGGAGCGCGTCGCAGCATCGCGCGCTCCGCAAGGAACTGCTGATCCTGCGATCCGAAGTCGAGCGGCTCGAACTCGCGGAAGCCGCCGGCGAAATGCGCCAGGCCGTCACGCGCTTCAGCTGGCTCAAGGTGTTCATCCCCGGCCTGTCCAGCAACAAGTTCAGCCAGTCCGCCAAGAACCTGAACGCGAGCCTCGGCCAGCTCGTCAACCAGTATCCGATGCTGAGTTCGCTCGCATCGCTCGTGCTCGCAAAACCCGTTCGCTCGCTGCTGCGCGCGAGCGCGGGGCCCGCGCTGAAGTGGGGCACCCTCGGTTTCGCTGCATGGGAGGTCTACCGGATCTGGAAGCAGTCCCGCAACGAGCGCGGGCTCGACACGCGCGACGACTGACTATCGGCATCCTGCGCGCACGGCCATACGCCGTGGCGCGCCTTCCACCCGGACTCAACGCACACCCCAGCACGCCGAGATCTGCCCATCGGCGGCATCACTTCGCACATTGCCTTTCGTCCCGTCCGAGCGCAGCGTGAATACACCGCACGCATCGTCGTGCATCGGGCCCGCGTCGAGCGGGATGGCTTCCAGTTCATAGCTCACCGGCGAATCGTCGCCGTCCGGCCGCCTGAGCGCCAATCGATAGACCGCGCGCCCGTCCGGCGGCGCCTGCGCGAGCGTGTCCGGCAATGCCGCAGGCGGCGCACCGTCCCGAGTTTCGAGATATTGGGCCGCCCGGTACAGCGCGGCGACCGCCGATGCGCGATGAACGCGCACGACATGCTCGCGATACGACGGGATGCCCCATCCGGCCAGCACCGCGACGATCGCGAGCACGATCATCAACTCGATCAGCGTGAATCCCGCCGAACGGTACGCGGACGTGCGGCCGTTCATCGAAGCACCGTCGCGACGCGACGCCAGTGCAAGGCGACGATGTGTCCGTCGCGTAGCGCGACCTGGTGCTGCAGCCAGACGGCGCTCGACGCGTGCGCACCGACGCCACGCGCGGTGACGACATAAGCGCGGCCGCCTGCCGGCCCTACCCCGCGCCATGCTTCGATCAGGCATCGCGGCGGTTGCGCAGCCATCGGCCAGCCGGCGAACGGCGCAAATGCTTCGGCGGCCGCCAGCGCCGGCATGCGCCGCCACGCGTCCGGCTCCGTGTGCGACTCGCGTTCGCTCACGTAGGGCGCCGAACCCCGGCGCAATCGCGCGGTGCACGCAGCAAGCGCGGCATCGGCCGCGTGGAATGCGACCAGGCGATCGGACAACGCACGCGTGCGGCGCGATTCCGTCAGTGCGGCTTCGAACCACGTGCCTGTCAGCGCCGCGACCGCCGCGCCAACCGCAATCACCGCAGGCAAGGCAAGGCCCGCGTCGCGATGCCAATCCTGGCGGGCTGACCGCAAGCGTAGGTGCGGCGCTCGCCGGCTCGTTGTCGGGGCTTCCGCACCAGCAGCCTGCAGCGGCTCGTCGCCATGCGTCGCGACAGGCTCATGCGTGTCGCCTGCCGCGACGCATCGCGATCTCTTCGCCGCGTACTGTCCCGCTCCGTTCATCGCGGCACCTCGCGTTCATCCGTTGCATTGCGCAACGTTTCGCCGAATGCGTGTTCGGCATTCCTCAACGCGACGATGCGATCGAGCGTCAGACGCGCACGGCCGTCTTGCGCAACGACGGTGCGGCCGTCGCAATCGACGTGTCGCGCCGGCTCGCCCGCCGGTTCGCCACGCGCACGCACGCAGACGTGCACGGCCACGACATCGGGCCAATCGCCGCCCCGCATTGCACCGGCATCGACGAACTGCGTGCCGCCGCGACGTAGATAACGCACCCGCAACTGATCGATTCCCGACACGACCGGCTGCGGCGTACCCGGACGACCGTTTCCTTCGCAATACAGTTCGGGCTCGCCCGTCGACGGACTGACATGGACGTCGAAGCGGTTCTCCACCGGCGCACGTTCGCCGGACACGCCGACACCCTGCCCGAGGCAATCCGACACCTGGCCGCTTACGGTGGACCACGTCGACACGGCATCGCCGACATACCGGATCAGCAACGCGTCCGACGCAGCGCGCACCGGCTCGCACCGTACCTCTGCGCCATCGCCCCTCACGCGCGCCATCGAACAGCCGAACACGGGCGGCAACGACGACACCCTCTTCGCATCGAGCGGCCGGAAACCGGCCATCTGGATCTGCTCGCCGATCAGCATCAGTGCCGTGGCGGCTGCATCGCGCATCCGGAACCCGTCGTCCGCGCGCCTCTGTGCGACGCGCTGCGCGTGGTACAACGCACCGGCCGCCACGAGCACGAGCAGACCGACGGTCATCGCAATCAACACTTCGAGCAGCGTATGCGCGCGCATGCGGCGATCAGCGTTCATCAGCGTCGGTCTCCCGATACGGAATCCGGACGCATGACGGCGGCTGCACGGACCTGCCCGCCGCTTCGCATCGCGACC
>NZ_CAJNKE010000333.1 GCF_905232215.1 Burkholderia sp. LMG 13014 | reverse complement strand
GCCGCGTCACGAAGGGCGACGCGCTGGCAGCAGGCAGCGCACCGAAGGCCGCTCCGGCAGCAGCACCGGCGAAGACCGCCGCTGCGAAGCCGTCGCTGCCGGACGTGAAGGTGCCGGCGTCGGCGACGACCTGGCTGAACGACCGTCCGGAGCAGCGCGTGCCGATGTCGCGCCTGCGTGCGCGTATCGCCGAGCGTCTGCTCGAATCGCAGCAGACCAACGCGATCCTGACGACGTTCAACGAAGTGAACATGGCCCCGGTCATGGAACTGCGCAACAAGTACAAGGACAAGTTCGAGAAGGAACATGGCGTGAAGCTCGGCTTCATGTCGTTCTTCGTGAAGGCGGCCGTGCACGCGCTGAAGAAGTTCCCGCTCGTGAACGCGTCGATCGACGGTAACGACATCGTCTACCACGGCTACTTCGACATCGGTATCGCTGTCGGCTCGCCGCGCGGCCTCGTCGTGCCGATCCTGCGCAACGCGGATCAACTGAGCCTTGCCGAGATCGAAAAGAAGATCGCCGAGTTCGGCCAGAAGGCGAAGGACGGCAAGCTGTCGATCGAGGAAATGACGGGCGGTACGTTCTCGATCTCGAACGGCGGCGTGTTCGGCTCGATGCTGTCGACCCCGATCATCAACCCGCCGCAGTCGGCAATCCTCGGCGTGCACGCGACGAAGGAGCGTCCGGTCGTCGAAAACGGCCAGATCGTGATCCGTCCGATCAACTACCTCGCGCTGTCGTACGACCACCGCATCATCGACGGCCGCGAAGCCGTGCTGTCGCTCGTCGCGATGAAGGATGCACTGGAAGATCCGGCACGCCTGCTGCTCGACCTGTAAGCCGAGTTTCACCGCATTGACCCGCTCCGCACGGGCGCGCGACACGCGCTGCCCGTGCGGTTGCACAAGAAGAAAGGATTGTCATGTCCAAGGAATTTGACGTCGTCGTGATCGGCGCCGGCCCCGGCGGCTACATCGCCGCGATCCGCGCCGCGCAGCTCGGCAAGACCGTTGCCTGTATCGAGAAGTGGAAGAACCCGGCCGGCGCGCTGAAGCTCGGCGGCACGTGCCTGAACGTCGGCTGCATCCCGTCGAAGGCGCTGCTCGCGTCGTCGGAAGAGTTCGAGAACACGTCGCACCACCTGGCCGACCACGGCATCACGGTCGACGGCGTGAAGATCGACGTCGCGAAGATGCTCGGCCGCAAGGACGCGATCGTCGAGAAGATGACGAGCGGGATCGAGTTCCTGTTCAAGAAGAACAAGATCACCTGGCTGAAGGGCCATGGCAAGTTCACCGGCAAGACCGACGCCGGCGTGCAGATCGAAGTGAGCGGCGAAGGCGAAGCCGAAGTCGTCACCGCGAAGAACGTGATCATCGCGACGGGCTCGAAGGCACGTCACCTGCCGGGTCTTCCGGTCGACAACAAGATCGTGTCGGACAACGAAGGTGCACTGACGTTCGACGTGGTGCCGAAGAAGCTCGCCGTGATCGGCGCGGGCGTGATCGGCCTCGAGCTCGGCTCGGTGTGGCGTCGCCTCGGTGCCGAAGTGACGGTGCTCGAAGCGCTGCCGGCGTTCCTCGGCGCAGCCGACGAAGCGCTCGCGAAGGAAGCGGCCAAGCTGTTCAAGAAGCAGGGCCTCGACATCCATCTCGGCGTGAAGATCGGCGAAGTGAAGACGACCGCGGACGGCGTGTCGATCGCCTACACGGACAAGGACGGCAACGCGCAGACGCTCGACGCCGACCGCCTGATCGTGTCGGTCGGCCGCGTGCCGAACACCGACAACCTCGGCCTCGAGGCAATCGGCCTGAAGGCGAACGAACGCGGCTTCATCGACGTGGACGACCACTGCCGCACGGCGGTGCCGAACGTGTACGCGATCGGTGACGTGGTGCGCGGCCCGATGCTCGCGCACAAGGCGGAAGACGAAGGCGTGCTGGTCGCGGAAGTGATCGACGGCCAGAAGCCGCACATCGACTACAACTGCATTCCGTGGGTGATCTACACGTACCCGGAAATCGCATGGGTCGGCAAGACGGAGCAGCAGCTGAAGGCGGAAGGCCGCGAGATCAAGTCGGGCAAGTTCCCGTTCTCGATCAACGGCCGCGCGCTCGGCATGAACGCGCCGGACGGTTTCGTGAAGATGATCGCGGATGCGAAGACCGACGAACTGCTCGGCGTGCACGTGATCGCTGCGAACGCGTCGGACCTGATCGCGGAAGCCGTGGTCGCGATGGAGTTCAAGGCGGCGTCGGAAGACATCGCCCGCATCTGCCATCCGCACCCGTCGATGTCGGAAGTGATGCGCGAAGCGGCGCTCGCCGTCGACAAGCGCTCGCTGAACAGCTGAGCGCGGTATAGCGCCGGCCGGCCAACGGCCGGCGCAGCCGTCTCATGACGAAGGCGGGCGGGGTTTCCCGTCCGCCTTCGTTTTTTCCGGTTTGCCCGATGAACGTCACCGAATACTACACGCGCGAACTGACCACGCGCGGCTATCAGTCCGATCCCGCGCAGCGCGCGGCCGTCGATCGCCTGCAACAATGCTTCGACGAGTGGGTCGAGTACAAGGCGCGCCGCTCGAACGCGTTCAAGAAGCTCATCAATCATCCTGACCTCCCGCGCGGCGTCTACATGTGGGGCGGCGTCGGTCGTGGCAAGAGCTTCCTGATGGACAGCTTCTACGCGGTCGTGCCCGTGCAGCGCAAGACGCGCCTGCATTTCCACGAATTCATGCGCGAAGTGCACCGCGAGCTCGAGGAACTGAAAGGGCAGGCCGATCCGCTCGACGAACTCGCCCGGCGTATTGCGAAGCGCTACCGGCTGATCTGCTTCGACGAGTTCCACGTGTCGGACATTGCCGATGCGATGATCCTGTATCGTCTGCTCGACCGCCTGTTCAACAATGGCGTGCAGTTCGTGATGACGTCCAACTACGATCCCGATGACCTGTATCCGGACGGCCTGCATCGCGACCGCATGCTGCCGGCGATCGCGCTGATCAAGTCCAAGCTCGACGTGCTCAACGTCGATGCGGGTGTCGATTATCGCCAGCGCACGCTCGCGCAGGTGAAGATGTATCACACGCCGCTCGGCGCGGACGCCGATCGCGAATTGCGGCATGCGTTCCAGAAGCTCGCTGCCGTTCCCGACGAAAGCCCGCTCCTGCATATCGAGAAGCGCGAGCTGAAGGCGCTGCGCAAGGCGGACGGCGTCGTATGGTTCGACTTCGCGACGCTGTGCGGCGGCCCGCGCTCGCAGAACGACTATCTCGAACTCGCAAGCCGCTTCCACGCGATCGTGCTGTCCGAGGTGCCGCAGATGTCGCCGCGGATGGCGTCGGAGGCGCGCCGCTTCACGTGGCTCATCGACGTGCTGTACGACCACAAGGTCAAGCTGCTGATGTCCGCGGCGGTGCCGGCGGAGCAGTTGTACATCGAAGGCCCGATGGCCAACGAGTTTGCACGGACGGTGTCGCGAATCGTCGAGATGCAGTCGAAGGAATATATCGAAACGCCGCGCCGCATCGTCGATACGTCGCTGACCTGAGTGTGATTGTCGGGAATTGGCGGGATTCAAACGTCAATTCCGGTCAAATTAGGGCGATCTCAGGGTATTTTCCGATTTGTCTTATATTCATCGTTGAGGTGAGTCGATATCGTTGTGTCATGGTTACCAAGGCTGGAGATATCCATGACACCGTATCGCGATTTGACCGACCACGAGTGGCGCTGTGTCGCGCCGCTTCTGCCCGAAATGCAGCCGCGCACCGAGTTGCGCGGCCGGCCATTGGCCAATACGCGTGCCGTCCTGAACGGCGTGCTCTGGGTGATCTACAGCGGCGCAACGTGGTCGGCCATGCCGCGCCGTTACCCGTCGTATCAAACTTGCCATCGACGCTTCAAGGTCTGGCACGAGACGGGTACGTTGATGAGTGTCATGCGTGAACTCTATGGCGACGCAGGCGTGAATCTGTGCAACGAATTGTCCGCGCGGATGCGCAAGCACACGCAATCGAAGGCGGCGGAAGCACGCAGCAATGTGGCGCCCGCGTATCGCGCACCTGGCAGTTATGTGTCGGACACGCTCAAGCATGCAGCGTGATATCCGTCAGTTCGAGCTACACCCGCACCAAAAGAAAATCGGCCTGGCGACATCGTCGCAGGCCGATTTTTTCATTGAGCCGCGCGTTTAAGCGCGAGTCGCATTATTGCTGGCGAACCCAGGTCTGCGAACGACCGAGCAGCGACACGCCGATGTAACCGCGCACGACGAGTTTCTGGCCGCCGTCTTCAAGCGTCATCTTGCACTTGTAGACCTTGCCGTTCTCCGGGTCGAGAATGTTGCCGCCGTCCCAGTGGTCGCCTTCCTTCTTCATTGCCTTGATGATCGTCATGCCCTTGATGAGCTGATCCTTGCGCTCGTCCGTGCAGGCGGTGCAGCGGCGATCCGGCGTATCGTTCGCGCCGAGGCCCTTGACGACCTTGCCGGTCAGCGCACCGTCGCCGTCTTCGGCGATCTGCACGAGTGCTTTCGGCTGATGGGTGCTGTCGTCGATCGTCTGCCACATGCCGATGGGGTTGTCAGCTTGTGCGAAGGTGGGGGCGGCGCAAGCGAGCAGTGCGCCGGCGACGGCGATTGCACGCAACGGGCGGGTCAGTTGAATCATTGTCGTCCTCCTTGTTTTGCATGTCGTGTTCGATTTGCCCGCACAACCGTCTGCATGGGGCGGGCATGTTGCGAGCTTCGCCAGAATACGTGAAACCGCGCGCCACGTTTGATAGAGGGGGCTCTAATCGAAACAGCCCGCGTGGCGCGGGCTGTCTGGTGACCGATCAGTTGAGCTGATACGAGAATGCGGCGTTGATGCGCGGGCTGCGCGATGCGCTTTCGACGGGCGCGTCTCCCACCGGCTTCGCGACGTTCAGGTCGAGGCTGTAGAAGCGGCTGTCCGAGAAACGCACACCGATGCCGACCGACGACATGCGGTTCGGTGACGGCGTGCCGGCATGCAGGTACACGCGCGCCATGTCGTAGGCGATGTATGGCGTAACGGATTTCATATACGTCCAGCCCGGCGTGAAGCCGCGGTTGACCTCCAGCGACATCCCCCATCCCGAGTCACCCGACGCTTCGCCGGGCTGATAGCCGAGCGCGTAGCGCGTCGAGCCGAACGAGATCTGCTCGGACGTCGGCAGCGAGTCGGGGCTGTATTGCCCGGTCAACGAGACCGACGTACCGATCCGGAACGGCCATTCGTTGGTTTGCGTGAAGGTCGCGCCGGTGCGGACGAAGGTCAGTGATGTCGGGTCGGCGTACGTAATCGTCGAGCCGTTCGCCTGGGCGACCTGCGATTTCGACGCGCCGAGAATGTCGAACGCCTTGGCGACGTTGACGCTCAACTTTCGCACCTGTTTCGGCTGGACGTTCGTGTAGTCGAGCTGCAGTTGCAGCACGCGAACCTGCGACCGGTTGTTGAGCGTCGCGCCATTGATCTGGTTCTGGTAATTGTCCTCGTTGTGTGCCGCGTAGCCCGACACCGTGCCGAGCAGGCTGCGCTGGTTGTTCAGCAGTATCGGATAGGATGCCGAAAGACCAAGCTTCTCGTTCTTGACCGTACGCTGCACGTATGACGGCAACCCCGGATTGTCGGTCGGCTTGCCGCGATAGGTGCTCGCATCGAGGCGCGTGATCAGGCCGCTGCTGCCGACGGGTAGTGCACCGCTGAATGCGAAGTAAGTCTGCTTGTCGCGCCCCGGCGGCGCCAGCGCGGAAATGCTCAGTTGCTCGCCGAACGACGTGAGGCCGTTTTCGGTCGCGGTGATGAGACCCTGGACGCCCGGGTGGTTGAAGTCGATGCCGGTGCTGACGTTGAACGGCTTGCGGTCGACCGCGAGTTCGAGCGTCGTGGCACCGTCGGTGGTTTGAGGCGGCGGTACGTTCGCCTTTACCGTGAGGCCGGGCAACAGGCCGAACGTGTTCACGTAGCGTTCGAACGTCGCGCGGCGCAGCGGGCGATCGGCCGTGATATGCGCGGCGATCGCACGAATCTTCGATGCCATCGCACCGGGCTTGCCGGTGACCTTGACGTCCGACACATAGCCTTCGACAACCGTGATGCGCACGACGCCGTTCTCGAACGTCTGCGCGGGAATGAACGCGAACGACAGCGCGTAACCGCGATCCTGGTACAGCTTGGTCACGCCGTTGGCGGTTTCGATCAATTCGCCGATCGTGATGTCCTTGCCGACGAGAGGGGTGAAGCGACGCGAGATTTCCTCGAACGGCACGGACTTCACGCCTTCGACCTGGAACGTCGTCGGTGTCAGGTGGCGCGATAGCAACTCCTGCAACTGCGGTGCCCGCGGTGCGACCTGCACGGTTACGTTCGGGCCGCTTTTCGGCGCGTTGATCTGGGGGAGGGAGTCGAGCGGGTTACCCCCGACGCGCGTTTGTGCATGTGCCGTGCCGGCTGCCGCGATGGCGAGCAGCATCATCCATCTGTCGAGTCTGGATTTCATTGTTCTTCCTCGTAGGCCTTGCTTTTCGTCT
>NZ_CAJNKE010000332.1 GCF_905232215.1 Burkholderia sp. LMG 13014 | reverse complement strand
GGCTGTTCGACTCGCCCGACGCGTGCACGGCGCTGCTCGCGTGGGCCGGGCTCGACGGCGCGGAACGGATCGACTATCCGGCGCTGCGCGAGGCATCGCTCGAGCGGCTGGCCGACACGTTCGCCGACCATCTCGACCTCGACGCGCTGTACACCGAATTTCGTTGATGTGCCGGCTCTCAGCCCTCGCTTTTTCCGCCTGATCGCGTACAACAGAGGAGGGCGGATGTCCGCCCGGAGGAGTGCGGCGATGAAGGCTCGATGGTGGTTGAGCGTGCTGCTCGCGGCGCTGCTGGGTGCGTCGGCGGTTGCGCACGCGTGCGATTCGTACGGATCAAGCGGCAGCCAGCCCGGTTCCGGCGACGCCACACAAGGGAAGAGCGGTTACGGTTACTGATGCATGGTGAGGGGCATGATCGGTCATGCCCCTTTTTACATCTCAATTAACTCCATACAGGAATCAGTTAAAGCGAATTGGCGCGTTTATCGGTCGAATCGATTCGAATAGAGTGCGATCCATTCACACCACTCACGAAGGAATTCGCCATGAACCCCAATCGCCTCAACGATTTCGCCGCGACCCTGCTGCGCGTCGCGCTCGGCGTGCTGTACCTCGCGCACGTCGCGCAGAAGGTGTTCGTCTTCACGCTGCCTGGCACCGCGCAGTTCTTTGCGTCGATCGGCCTGCCGGGCTGGCTCGCGTACCTGACGACGTTCGTCGAACTGGCCGGCGGCCTCGCGCTGCTCGCGGGCTTCCGGGTGCGTGTCGCGGCGCTCGTGCTGCTGCCGTTCATGCTCGGCGCGACCGCTGCGCATCTGCCGAACGGCTGGAGCTTCGCGTCACCGAACGGCGGCTGGGAATACCCGGCGTTCTGGGCCGTCACGCTCGCCGTGCAGGCGCTGCTGGGCGGCGGCGCGTTCGCGGTCGGCGCGCGGGACGCCGCGATTGAGCGTGCGTAAGGGGTAAGTAAGCGTTCCCGGGGCGGCGCAACCCGTTCCGGTGATACCCCGTTTGCCGATATCATCGCTCCCTGTATCCGCATTCGAGCGGCGCCTGCCATGCGGCGGGCGCCGCGCGGCTTTTTCGGGGGAATTCATGACGGTGATCGTGGTGGCGAATCCGAAGGGCGGCGTGGGGAAGAGCACGCTGTCCACCAATCTTGCCGGCTATTTCGCGGCGCAGGGCGCGTGGGTCGCGCTCGCCGATCTCGACCGGCAGCAGTCCGCCCATGCGTGGCTCGACCTGCGGCCGGCCGGATTGCCGGCGATCGAGGCGTGGGAGCTCGATCCGGACGCGCCGACGAAGCCGCCGCGCGGCCTCGAATATGCGGTGATCGATACGCCGGCCGGCCTGCACGGCAACCGGCTCAACGTCGCGCTGCAACTGGCCGACAGGGTGATCGTGCCGCTGCAGCCGTCAATGTTCGATATTCTGGCCACGCAGCAGTTTCTGGAACGCCTCGCCGGCGAGAAGGCCGTGCGCAAGGGCAGCGTCGAGGTCGGGATCGTCGGGATGCGGGTCGATGCGCGCACGCGCTCGTCCGACCAGCTTCACCGGTTCGTCGAAGGGCTCGGCCTGCCGGTGCTCGGCTACGTGCGCGACACGCAGAACTACGTGCAGATCGCCGCGCATGGCCTCACGCTGTGGGACGTCGCGAAGAGCCGGGTCGAGAAGGATCTCGAACAGTGGCGGCCGATCGTCGAATGGGCCGAACGCCGGGTGTCGAAGGCCGAGAAGCCGCAGAAGGCCGCCAAGGCGTCCTGATCGCACGGCCGCCGGGCCGGCTCGCGATGAAATGAGAAAGGGCCGGATCCCGTGGTACACGGCATCCGGCCCTTCGACCGCAAGCGGCGCAGCCGCTCCCGCGCGCCACGGCACGCGGTCAGGCGGTCAGGTCCAGTTCTGCGTCGGCACGTGATCGCGGTGGCCCTTGATCTTGTTGCCGTCGTCGATGAACACGAGCTTCGGCTTCCAGCCGGCCTGCAGTTCGGCTTCGTCGACCATCGCGAAGGCCGCGATGATCACGAGGTCGCCTAGCTGCGCGCGACGCGCGGCCGAGCCGTTCAGCGAGATCATCCCGCTGCCGCGCTCGCCCTTGATCGCGTACGTCGAGAAGCGCTCGCCGTTGTTGATGTTCCAGATGTCGATCCGTTCGTTCTCGATGATGCCCGAGGCTTCGAGCAGATCTTCGTCGATCGCGCACGAGCCTTCGTAGTGCAGCTCGCAGTGCGTGACGGCCGCGCGGTGGATCTTCGATTTGAGCATGTGGCGCTGCATGGTGTCTCCGTGATGCGTCGTGAGAGGCGCGGGCGGGGCGGCCCGTCAGATTTCCAGGTTATCGATGAGGCGCGTCGCGCCGAGCTTCGCGGCGGCGACGACGACGAGCGGTTCGCCGGCTTCGAGCTCGGCCGCGTTCGGCGCGATCAGGTTCGCGCGGCGGCGGATCGAGATGTAGTCGGGCGCCCAGCCGCGGCCGGCCAGATGCGTGCGGGCCAGGTCTTCGAGCTTGCCGAGGTCGTGCTCGCCGCCGAGCAGGCTTTCGCGCATGCGCTGCAGCGTCTTCGCGAGTTCGGGGGCTTCGTTGCGCTCGTCGGCCGACAGGTAGCGGTTGCGCGACGACAGTGCGAGGCCGTCCTCGTTGCGCACGGTTTCGGCGGCGATGATGTCGACCGGCAGCGCGAGCTGCTGGCACATGCGGCGCACGATCATCAGCTGCTGGTAGTCCTTCTTGCCGAACACGGCGACGCGCGGCTGCACGCAGGCCATCAGCTTCGCCACGACCGTGCACACGCCGGTGAAGAAGCCGGGCCGGAATTCCCCTTCGAGGATCCCGCCGAGATCGTCCGGCGGCAGCACGCGGTATTCCTGCGGTTCCGGGTACATGTCGCGCTCGGTCGGCGCGAACAGCACGTAGACGTTTTCCTTCTGCAGCTTCTCGATATCGTCCTGGAGCGTGCGCGGATACTTGTCGAAATCCTCGTTCGGGCCGAATTGCAGCCGGTTGACGAAGATGCTCGCCACGACCGGGTCGCCGTGCTGGCGCGCGAGGCGCATCAGCGACAGGTGCCCTTCGTGCAGGTTGCCCATCGTCGGCACGAACGCCGTGCGGTTCTGTCCGCGCAGCTGGTCGCGCAGTTCATGGATCGAGCTGATGACTTTCATGATCGGGTAGCGGGTTCCTCGCGCTGGCGCGCGTTGGCGCCGCGGCAGCGGCGTCGGGGTCGAAGCGGAGAACGCCGGCGCGCGGGCGGCGCATCGGGCGTCGGCGGATTGTAGAGGATTTGGCCGCCAAACGCATCGAAAAAAGCACGATCGTTCACTTTTTAAGCGGGCGTGCCGGCAACGACCGCGCGGCCGTGCCGGGCTGCGGTGAGGCAGCCAGTGTGCCGGGATGAATCGGAAAAACGGGAAGGGCGGGCGTGGGCGTTATGCCGGCAAGTACGCGAGACGCACGTAGATCGGCGCGAACGGCTCGGCCTGCGTGATCTCGAGGAGCGATTCGCGCGCGAGTTCGAGCATCGCGATGAAATTCACGACGACGACCGGCACGCCGCGCGACGTGTCGAACAACTCGGCGAATTCCATGAAGCGCGCGTTCTGCAGCCGGCGCAGGATCAGGCTCATGTGTTCGCGCACCGACAGCTCCTCGCGGGAGATCTTGTGGTGCTGGACGAGCTTCGCGCGCTTGAGCACGTCGGCCCATGCGGCGCGCAGGTCGTCCGAATTCACGTCGGGGAAGCGCGGCGTGACGCTCTGCTCGATGTAGACCTCGGCGCGCAGGAAGTCGCGGCCGAGCTGCGGCAACTGGTCGAGTCGCTGCGCGGCAAGCTTCATCTGCTCGTATTCGAGCAGGCGGCGCACGAGTTCGGCGCGCGGATCCTCGGCTTCCTCGCCGGTGTCGGCCTTCTTGACCGGCAGCAGCATCCGCGACTTGATCTCGATCAGCATCGCGGCCATCAGCAGGTACTCGGCCGCGAGCTCGAGGTTCGACGTGCGGATCTGGTCGACGTAGCCCAGATATTGCGCGGTGACCTGCGCCATCGGGATGTCGAGCACGTTGAAGTTCTGCTTGCGGATCAGGTAGAGCAGCAGGTCGAGCGGGCCTTCGAAGGTCTCGAGGAAGATCTCGAGCGCATCGGGCGGGATGTAGAGATCCTGCGGCAGCTTGAAGAGCGGCTCGCCGTACAGGCGAGCGAATGCCGCGACACCGTCGACCGTGTCGGGCGTCGAATCGGCGCCCGCGGGCGCGGCGATCGCGTCGTCCTGCCGGGCGGCGCTGGCCTCGTCAGCGGCGCTCACGTCGTCAGAAGTTCTGGTAGTAGACGTACGACGTTTGCTTCACGCGCGATTCCTGCTGATCGGCGCGCTCTTCGAGGTCGATCGGCTGCTTGTCCCACAGCAGGGAACGGCCCTTGCGCTGCTCTTCCTCGAGCGTCGGCTTCTGTTGCTTGAGCTGGTTCAGGAACTGCGTGACATCGGACTGGTACGGCATGGCTGGGTTTTCCGTTTCGGGCGGCGCACGATGCGCCGGATTCACGATGGCGGGATTTTACCGCATCGCGGGAACGGCCGGCGGCAATCGCGCGTCGAATCCGCGGGCCGGCGCGCAGTGGGTGCACGGACGCGTGCCGTCGGGCATGGCACGACGGCCCCGCTCGCTCGCGCTGCGGTTTACAAACATTAAGCTTTGACGCCTACACCCTGTGGTCAAATACAGGGTTTTCCAAAAAACCGTGATAACCGAGGGCGAGGTCATATTTGGCGGGGCAGTCGAACCAGCAATCACACACGGCACATGATGCGGGCCTGCGCGTGGAAGCCAATCGCGCCGGCGCCGCGGCCCGCGCCGCGCGGGTGACCGTCGCGGGTTGCCTTGCCGCGTGCTTCGCGTTGCCGGCCCACGCGAAGTACGACGTCGACATCGATGCGCCGCGCTCGGTTCGCAAGCTGCTCAAGTCGCATCTCGATATCGCGCGCTTCGCGAAGCGTGACGACATCAGCGACGACCAATTCGACTTCCTCGTCACCGCCACGCCGCAACAGGTGCGCGACCTCACCGCGACGGCCGGCTATTTCTCGCCGGTCGTGCGCACCGACGTGCGCACGCGTGACGGCAAGCGCGACGTGCGCATTGCGGTCGATCCGGGGAAGCAGACGGTCGTGTCGACCGTCGACCTGACGTTCAAGGGGCCGATCGACACCGAGGATCCGAAGCAGGAAGCCGCGACCCGTTTCGCGTTTTCGCTGAAGCCGGGCGATCCGTTCACGCAGTCCGACTGGGACGGTGCGAAGGGCGCGGCGCTCAAGCAACTGCAGTCGCGCCGCTATCTCGGCGGGAAGATCGCGTCGTCGGAGGCGCGCATCGATCCGAGCACGCAGCGCGCGACACTCGCGGTCACGTTCGACAGCGGCCCGACGTTCACGATCGGCAAGGTCGATGTCGACGGCGTGCGGCGCTATCCGGAAAAAATCGTCACGAACGTCAATCCGTTGTCGGAAGGCGAGATCTACGACGTGCAGCGGATCGCCGAATTGCAGCGGCAATTGCAGAACACGCCGTACTACGCGAGCGTGGCGATCGACGTCGGCGACGATACGGCGAAGCCCGAGCGCACGCCCGTGCACGTGAAGGTCAGCGAGTTCCCGTACAACAACATCCGCGGCGGCGTCGGCTTTGCCACCGATACCGGGCCGCACGTGCAGGGCTCCTATACGTATCTCGACACGTTCGGCGCCGCGTGGCCGCTGACCGTGTCGGGCCGGCTCGACCAGATCCAGCAATACGGGCAGGTCCAGCTGTCGATGCCGCCGGGCGAGAAGGGCTGGACCAACAGTGTGCTCGCGTCGTACACGAACACCAACGTGTCGGACACGCGCATCTACAGCGCGCGGATCGGCGCGCAGCGCACGCGCACCGGCCAGTTCATCGACTATTCGTATTCGCTGATGTTCTACCAGGACCGGCTCGACCAGAACGGCGCGGGGCCGACCACGAGCCGCGCGCTCGTGCCGCAATGGGCGTGGACGCGCCGCAACGTCGACGATCCGCTGTTCCCGCGCTCCGGCAACCTGATCCACGCGGAGGCCGGCTTTGCGGTCAAGGGCGTGCTGACCGACCAGTCCTTCGTCCGCGGCTACGCGCGCGGCCAGCAGTACCTGCCGATCGGCAAGCGCGACCTGTTCGTGTTCCGCGCGGAGCTCGGCGGCGTGTTCACGAGCGGCAGCTCGACCGGCGTGCCGGCGTCGCTGCTGTTCCGCGCGGGCGGCTCGAACTCGGTGCGCGGCTACGGTTACCAGAGCATCGGCAACAGCGTCGACGGCTCCGTGCTGCCGACCAAGTACCTGATGACGGGCACCGCCGAATACCAGCACTGGTTCAACCGCGACTGGGGCGCCGCGACGTTCTTCGACATCGGCACCGCCACCGATGCGTGGGGCGAGCGGGTGTTCTACCCGGGTGTCGGCGTCGGCGCGCGCTGGCGCAGCCCCGTCGGCCCGATCAACGTCGACGTCGCGTACGGGTTGCGCAACCATAGCGTGCGCCCGTACCTGACGCTCGGCATCGCTTTCTGACCGTACCGCTTCATCGACGACGAACTGCATGACGAAG
>NZ_CAJNKE010000331.1 GCF_905232215.1 Burkholderia sp. LMG 13014 | reverse complement strand
GATTCGTCATCGCTGCTTCCTGCCCGGCGCGGCGGTATCCCGCCGGCCGGGCTGCCGCCAGTCAGACCGCGCCGCCGTACGCGCGCACGAAGTCGCCCAGGCCACGGTTGTAGCCGGCGCCGACCGCCTTGAACATGAAGTGGCCGTCACGGCGATAGAAGCTGCCGACCTGCACCGACGTCTCCATCGAGAAGTCTTCCTCGAGCGCGTACTTCGCGATCACCGTGCCCGACACCTCGTCGGCGATCTGGATGTAGCTGTTGCGCACCTGGCCGAAATTCTGGCGGCGTGCTTCGGCCTGGTCGATCGTCACGACCACCGAGATTTCCTCGATGTCCGCGGCAAGCTTCGTCATGTCGATGAAGATCACCTCGTCGTCGCCATCGCCGCTGCCCGTGCGGTTGTCGCCGCTATGCACGACGCCCAGGCACTTCGACGCGGGCATCCCGCGCTTCGGGAAATCGTCGCCCGGCTGGATGAAGGTGTCCTTGCGCTCCATCGTGCGCACTTCGCTGTTGTAGAACACGAAGTGCTGATCCGAGATCAGCTTCGGATTGCTCTGCGCGTCGTACTTGCACAGGAACACCGACACGTCGAGATCGAAATCCGTCCCCGTGTCCGTCGCGTTCGCATCCCAACCGAGACCGATGCGGAACTTCTGCGTGCCGGGCGCTTCCTTCGACAGGTTGACGCGACCGCCTTTCGACAAATTGATCATCTGAACCTCTTCTGCTGGAACCGCCGTTGTGCCGGCGGCAATGCCGGGCCGCCCTGCGCGGCCCCTCGTTGATGGTTTTCGACCCGCGCGTGACGCGTGGTCACTCGCCTGCGACGGCGGTCCGGTCTTCCTTGCGCTGCACGACGATCGACGACCACACGGCCGCCGCGATCATCGCCGCGCCGACCAGGCCCGTGATGACCTCGGGCACCTCGAACTTCACGCCGAGGAACATGATCGTTGCGAGCGCACCGATCGCCCAGAACGCGCCGTGTTCGAGATAACGGTATTGCGCGAGCGTGCCCTTCTTCAGCAGCACGAGCGTCATCTCCCGGATATAGGCTGCGCCGACGCCGAGGCCCAGCGCGATCAGGAAAATGTTGTTCGACAGTGCGAACGCGCCGATCACGCCGTCGAAGCTGAACGACGAATCGAGCACTTCGAGATACATGAAACCCGCGACGCCTTCGCGCACCACGCGCGTGCCCGTCTCCTCGCCGCCGATCAGGTCGCCGATGCCGTGCGCGATCACGAAGCTGATCACGCCGAACGCACCCGCGAGCAGGAAGCCCACCTGCTCGGCCGCCGGCACGTAGAGCGACGCGACGATGATGATCGCGAGCGTCAGCGCCACTTCCAGCGCCGTGATGCGGCCGAGATGGCTCATCGGGCCTTCGAGGAAGCCGATCCAGTGCTCGTCCTTCTCGGTGTCGAGCATGAACTTGAAGAACACCATCAGCAGGAACGCGCCGCCGAATGCGGATACCTGGTGATGCGCGGACGTGAGGATCGCCGCGTACTTCTCCGGCGACTCGATCGCGAGCGTCAGCGCGTCCCACATGCCGATGTGGCCGATCACCGCGACGATCAGCAGCGGGAACACGAGGCGCATGCCGAACACGGCGACCGGCAGGCCGAACACCATGAAGCGGTTGCGCCACTTCTCCGACCAGTTCTTGAGCACCGATGCGTTGACGACCGCGTTGTCGAGCGACAGCGAGATTTCGAGCACCGACAGGACCGCGACGATCAGCATGTCCTTCACGCCGCCGAGGAGATAGGCCGCAACCAGCGCCAGCACCGTAAGCGACAGCGGGATCTTGAAGTCTTTCAACATGATGGGGGGGTAATCGAGTTCTGGATAAAAGGCGTGCGGGCCGCGCTTACTTCGCGCGCACCCAGTCGCAGAATTCCTGCGTGATCAGTTGTTCGTAGATCTGCTCGTCGCTGACGTCGAGCGATTCGAGATGCAGGAAGCCGACGTTCGGCATCTCGTCCGCGACTTCCGCGAGGAAGCCGAATTCGCTCGGATCGCCGACACCGACGAGTGACCAGTACAGCGGGTAGTGCTGCGACTCGGCCAGCAGCTGGCGCACGCGCTTGCGGTCGTTCTTCGGGTTCTGGCCGTCGGTGACGAACAGCACCCATGCGGGCAGATGACCGTTCACCGGTGCGGACGCGGCCGGCGCGGGCGTGTCGTCCGCACCGCCGAACAGCCGGCTCAGGAAGCCGCGCTTTTCTTCACGCTTCGGCTCCGGCGCGCGGAAGAAGAAATCGACGATGTCGTTCATCACCGGCGCGTACTGCGTGCCGCCCCACTTGTCGATCCGCGCTTCGAGCACGTAATCGGAGATGTACGAGCCGTAGTTGTCCGGCGTCGCGGTCGGCAGCCGGTCGTAGCCTTCGGTGAAGGTCCACGTGTCGACTTCGCCGTTGTCGTCGAACTTCAGTGCGATGCCGAGGATCCGGTCGTGCGTGTCCTGGATCACGCCCGACTGGTACAGCGGCTTCGCGGAGCCGGAGATGTCGAGCGCCGCGCCGACGCGCACGACGGGCGGCTTCAGGATCTGGCGTTTTTCGAGGACGATCGCGACCTTCGCCGCGCGTTTCTCAAGCGTAATCATGCGGTGTTCTCTCAGTTCTCTCAGTTGTGCTTCGGAGCGAATCGGGTGATCAGGTCCTGTTCGAGCTGGCGCAGGCGCGGCGCGTCCTGCTCGCGCTGGCGCTTGCCGTCGGCG
This sequence comes from Burkholderia sp. LMG 13014, assembly GCF_905232215.1. GTDB lineage: Bacteria > Pseudomonadota > Gammaproteobacteria > Burkholderiales > Burkholderiaceae > Burkholderia. The sequence goes on along the minus strand of NZ_CAJNKE010000331.1, from coordinate 3,921 downwards.
ATGATCTGCGTGACGTCGTCGAACGCGCCGAACAGCTGCTGCTGCGCGTATTCGAACGTGTCGGTCGAGATCACCGGGCGCTGGCCGAGCTTCGCAACTTCCTGCGCGTTCTGGCGGTTCAGGTCGGCCTGCGCGCGGATCGCCTCGTCGGCCGCGTCATACGTCGCGTTCGCGAGCGCCGCCGCGCGCTTCGTGCTGATCTGCTCGAGGTAGAGCGCGAATGCGTTGGTCCAAGCGGGGATCAGCACGGTCTTGATCGTCATGAACTTCGACGTCAGCGTGCGCTTCTGGTCCTGCTCCATCCGGATCTGCGGCGCGAGCTGCTTCGACATCAGCATCGCGCGGTCGAGGTCGTCGAGCTTGCTTTCGAGCGCGTCGACCTTGCGCTTCACGTCGAGCAGGCGTTGTGCGGCGAACGCGTCGTCCGCCGGCTGCTGGCCGGCCGCGAGATGCGCGCGCAGCGTCGCGAGCGCCGTTTCGCCATGCGCCTTCGACTGCGCGAGCTCCTGGTGCAGCGCGTAGTTGTCGTTGTACATCCGCTCGAGTTCGTCGATGCCGGCCTTCTGGCGCTGCGCATGGTTCTCGAGCTCGACGACGAGCGTGTCCATCCGCTTGCTCACCGACTCGTATTGCGACAGCAGCTTCTCCTTGGTCGAGCGGAACAGCCGCGTGACCTGCGTGAGCAGCCCGCCCTTGTCGGCGCCGCGCGGGTCGAGCCCCTTCGCGGTCGCGATCAGTTCGTTGAGCTTGTCGCCGAACTGGTCGGCATCCGACGCGCGGACGCTCGCGAGAATCTGCTGGGAGAAGGCGGCGATCCGCGTGCCCTGCGTCGCGCCGAGCTGGTCGATCTCGTCGACGGTGATCAGGCGGACGTTCTCCACCGCGCGTGCTGCCGGCACGGCAACGGCGGCGGCGACAGCGGCAACAGGCACTGCGACGGGTGACGAAGACGGGGTGGAAGGACGATCGCTGACCGCATCGGAGTTCTTGTCATCGAATAGCGGCTTCATGTGGCTACCACGTTTCCTTTTCTGCATTCTGCTGCGTGTTGTCATGCGCGCGAGGCGCGCATCCGCGATTGCCGTCGTGCTCTCTCACGGTCGGCAGACGGACAATAAATGGCTCGAGCGCCTTGCGTCAAGGGAAGGAATTCTTTCAATTACCATTCATTTTGTAATGTGCCGGGTGGATGCGATGCCCGCCCGTCGACGTTCCTGCCGCGATGCGCGTTGGTTGCGCAAGATTTGGACACCGCTAAACTTACACGTCTGATCAATGCGAAAGAGAAATGAAACCGGCTGTTTTAGCGGGGGTCGAGCGGTGCGCATGCGCGGACGAGACGTCCGCGAGCGCCGATTCCGCGTTAGCGTTCCTGCACGCGACTCATGCCGAGCCGAGGCACGATGAACGGCACGGATCGGTCACGAATCGTGAAATCCCAGCGTCCGTCGATCCCCATGAACGTCGCGCTGAAATGCCGGTCGTCGGTCCACGTGATGTCGTCCAGATGGCACGACGCATACATCGCGCCGACCGTGCGCTGCGCGAGCGCCTTGAATGGATCCTTCGACACGAGCGTGAACGTGACGGCCTCCTCGAACGGGCAGTCGTAGTCAGTGACGAGCAGATACGCGTCCGGCGTCTCGAACTGGCGGAGCAGCACATAGCCGGAAACGGTGAGGCCGGAACGTGCGCCGTTCACGCGCACCTGGGTGCGCGACGGCCACGTTTCGTACGGACCGTCGTGCGTTTCGAGCGTGAAGCGCTCGATCGGCTTCATCGCCGGGCCGCTCGGCGGGGGGCGTGTTCCCGATGCATCGCCGCGTCAGTTCGCGGCCTTGCGATACAGCGCGACGTACCCCGCGAGCATCAGCAGCAGCGACCCGCTGACGCGGTTCAGCCACTTCTCCCCGGCCGCCTTCCACACGCGCACCGAATGCACGCCGAGCAGTGCGTAGCCAGTCATCCCGGCGACGTCGATCGCGACGATCGTCGCCGCGAGGATCGCGTACTGCGGCGCGATCGCGTGCGACCGGTCGACGAACTGCGGCAGCAGCGCGGACATGAACAGGTAGTACTTCGGGTTGCTCATCGCGACGAAGAAGCTTTTCAGGAACGCGGTCCGGCGATCGGGCGTCGCGTGCTCGAGCGCCTGCGCGGCAGCAGGGCCGCCGGCAGACAGCAGCATCCGCACGCCGACATAGGCCAGCCACGCGGCGCCGGCCAGCTTCAGCGTGACAAATGCCGTTTCCGACGCGTCGAGCAGCATCCCGAGACCCAGCCCTACCAGCGCGACCATCACGACGTCGGCCGTGACGGCGCCGAGCATGCCGACCATCGCGTGACGCAATCCGTACCGCGAGCCGTTGCTCATCGCGAGCAACACCGTCGGGCCGGGCGTCGCGACGCCGACGGACAGGATCAGGGCAAAGGCGAGCAAGGCGGACGGCGACATGGCGTGGCGTTTCCTTTGAACGAAGGGCTGGAAAATGCAGGCGGACGGGGCATGATCGCACGATGGCGCGACCGCCCGCTCGACGGTTGTCTGGCGGGCCGCCGACCTCGCAACCCGTCCGATTTGCATGGATCGTCGGACGGAGTGGCGGACTGCCGCCAGAGTTTGCTATACTCTCGGTCTTCCGGAGAGATGGATGAGTGGTTTAAGTCGCACGCCTGGAAAGCGTGTATAGGTTAATCGCCTATCGGGGGTTCGAATCCCCCTCTCTCCGCCAGAATTCAATGCCCGCGCCAGCGGGCATTTTCGTTTCCGGAGAGAAGCAAGCCGACAGTTCGGCTTGCGCGGGGGATTCGAAGGGATTCGCTTGCAAGCGAATCCGCGGCCCGCGCTCGTGTGGGCGAATCCCCCTCTCTCCGCCAGAATGCATGAAGCCCCTTGATCCCCCGGATCAAGGGGCTTTTCTTTTTGCCTCGCCGCCCCGCCTCCGCCCGCGCCTCCCGCGTCACGGATGCCGTATGTAATCCACCAGCGCCAGCGTATATTCATCCGGCTTTCGATCAAACAGACTCACCACGATCGCCACCGCAAACCCCGCCGGCACCCCGAACACCCCCGAACTGATCGGCTCGATCCCGAACCACGTGCGCCCCGCGAACCCCGTCAGCTGCGTGAAATACGGATAGGTCGACACGATGTAGTACACGCACACCGCCAACCCCGTCACCATCCCCGCGATCGCACCGCGCGTCGTCGTGCGCTTCCAGAACACACCGAGCACGAGTACCGGAAAGAAACTCGAGGCCGCCAGCGAGAACGCGGCGCCGACCAGAAACAGGATCTTCCCCGTATTGAGCGACGCGACATACGACGCGAACAGCGCGACGCCGAGCAGCAGCACCTTCGAGATCGTCACGCGCCGCTGGCTCGACGCGTCGGGCGCGACCATGCAGTAATAGACGTCATGCGATAGCGCATTCGCGATCGTCAGCAGCAGCCCGTCCGCGGTCGACAGCGCCGCGGCCAGCGCACCGGCCGCGATCAGCCCCGACACGACATACGGCAGCCCGGCGATCTCCGGCGCGGCCAGCACGACCATGTCCGGCTGCATCTGGATTTCCGACCAGTGCACGATGCCGTCGCGAATCACCTCGACGACACTGATCAGGTCGGGTTCGAAGTGATGCCATTGCGTGACCCACGCCGGCAATTCGGCGAACGGCCGCCCGACGAGGTTCGAAAGGATCTCGTACTTGATCAGTACCGCGAGCACCGGCACGCTCAGGTAGAACAGCGCGATGAAGAACAAGGTCCACCCGACCGAGCGCCGTGCCGACGCAACCGACGTGGTCGTGTTGTAGCGCGTCAGGATGTGCGGCAGGCTCGCGGTGCCGAGCGACAGGCACAGCAGCAGCGCGAGGAAATTCCGCTCGCGCGGCTTGCGTTCGTCGTCGCTCGCGGCGGGA
>NZ_CAJNKE010000330.1 GCF_905232215.1 Burkholderia sp. LMG 13014 | reverse complement strand
CGCAGGCGGGCGACGCGATCCTCGGCATGGGTGGCGCGGGCTTCGGTAATGCGTGTATCGAGCGCGTCGAGCTTGGCTTCGCATTCGGCGCGGGCGGCGACGGCAGGCGCCGCGGCGGCCAGCAGCGCGGCCGCAAGGAAGGGCGTAAGTCGTTGATTCATCATGCTTGTTTGTTGTTTTCCAGATTCGGCCGGTCTGGCGCGGCAAGGTCATGTGCCGCGCGTCGATGGGTGCCTCCCCGGGCGCTCGGTTCGCCTGGCTTGTCGGGGCACGACCGGATTTTGGCCCATTTCGGCCGCCGTGGGCACGGGAAGTGGATTCCCTTTGACCGCGTTGCCGTATTTCCTTTATAATTCAGGGCTTTTCCGCATTCATGCCCACGGAAAAAGAACAGGGAGAGCCTGCACCGCGCCTTGAAGCGCACACAGACAAGCAGGACGAACACATCGGGCAAAGCATTTTTTTTGGATCGATCATGAAGACGTTTTCCGCAAAAGCCCATGAGGTGACGCGCGAATGGTACGTGATTGACGCGACGGATAAGGTTCTCGGCCGTGTTGCCAGCGAAGTGGCACGCCGTCTGCGCGGCAAGCACAAGCCTGAGTTCACTCCGCACGTCGACACTGGTGATTTCATCATCATCGTCAACGCGAGCAAGTTGAAAGTCACGGGCAACAAGACGCTGGACAAGAAGTACTACCGTCACTCGGGCTACCCGGGCGGTATCTATGAAACGACGTTCGGCAAGATGCAAGAACGCTTCCCGGGCCGTGCGCTCGAGAAGGCGGTCAAGGGCATGCTGCCGAAGGGCCCGCTCGGCTACGCGATGATCAAGAAGCTGAAGGTCTACGCAGAAGCGACGCATCCGCACTCGGCTCAACAGCCGAAGGCGCTCGAGATCTAAGGGGACCCACATGATCGGTAACTGGAACTACGGTACGGGCCGCCGCAAGAGCGCAGTCGCACGTGTCTTCATCAAGGCTGGCAAGGGCGACATCATCGTCAACGGCAAGCCCATCGCTGACTACTTCTCGCGCGAAACGTCGCTGATGATCGTGCGTCAACCGCTGGAACTCACGAACCACGGCCTGACGTTCGACATCAAGGTCAACGTCAACGGCGGCGGCGAAACGGGTCAGGCAGGTGCAGTGCGCCACGGCATCACCCGTGCACTGATCGACTACGATGCGACGCTCAAGCCGTCGCTGTCGAGCGCAGGCTTCGTCACGCGCGATGCGCGTGAAGTCGAGCGTAAGAAGGTCGGTCTGCGCAAGGCACGCCGCGCCAAGCAGTTCTCGAAGCGTTAATTCCGCTTCATGGCTTCGCCGCTCCCGGGCGGCGTCTGCCCGAAAAACCGCCAGCTTTCGCGCTGGCGGTTTTTTTATGTCCGCTTCCAGGCGCGTGCTGCCGCGGCCCGCGCGGGCGTGTTTGACGAAATCGACAAGAACCTATTGATTTCATGGACTTCAGCACGATCTTCTGATCGGCCCTACAATAGCGGCTAAAGCTTTTTGGAGAGTTCGCAATGAACGCTGTTACCGAATCCGCAGCAACGACGGCCGAAATGCCGGTTCCGTTCGTCTTCACCGACGCCGCAGCCGACAAGGTCAAGCAACTGATCGACGAAGAGGGCAATCCCGACCTGAAGCTGCGCGTGTTCGTGCAGGGCGGCGGCTGCTCCGGCTTCCAGTATGGCTTCACGTTCGACGAGGAAGTCAACGAGGACGACACCGTGATGAACAAGAACGGCGTCCAGCTCCTGATCGACTCGATGAGCTACCAGTACCTGGTCGGTGCCGAGATCGACTACAAGGACGACCTCAACGGCGCCCAGTTCGTGATCAAGAACCCGAACGCGAGCACCACCTGCGGGTGTGGTTCGTCGTTCTCGGTCTGAGCGCACGATCGATCGTGTCCGGTTCGCCGGAATGAAAAACGGGGCTTCATGCCCCGTTTTTTTATGTCCGTGCGCAACGGCGATGCGGCGCCCGCGTTGCGGCGGGTGTCGCGTCAGCGCGGATAGAGCGCGCCGAGCACGCGGTTGCCGGCTGCCCCCGTGACCGTCGCGAGATTGCCGGGCTGGCGCGCGGTGAAACGGTACGCGAGCCAGGCGAACGCGAGCGCCTCGACCTGTTGAGGCGGCACGCCGAGCGCGGCCGTCGTATCGACCGTGGCCGGCACGCCGGCCTCGTGCAGCGCGTGCCGGAGCGCGTCGAGCAGCACCGGATTGCGTGCGCCGCCGCCGCAGACGAACACGGCCTTGCAGCCCGCTGCGTGTTGCGCGATCTCGTGTGCGACCGACACGGCGGTGAGCGCGACGAGGGTTGCCTGGACGTCCTGCGGCGCGACGTGTGCGAACGCGGCGAGCTTCGCGTCGAGCCACGCGGGATTGAACAGGTCGCGCCCGGTGCTTTTCGGCGGCGGCGCAGTGAAATACGGCTCGTCGAGCAGCGCGTCGAGCAGCGGCGCGTGGACGGTGCCGCGCGCGGCGAACTTGCCGCCGTCGTCGTACGGCTTGCCGAGATGACGGGTCGCCCATTCGTCGAGCAGCGCATTCGCGGGGCCGCAGTCGAAGCCGCGCACGTCGCCGCCTTCGCCGGGCAGGATCGTGATGTTGCTGATCCCGCCGAGATTGCAGACGACGCGCGTCTCGCCCGGCGCGCCGAATACCGTCGCATGGAAGGCCGGCGCGAGCGGCGCGCCGTGGCCGCCTGCGGCGACATCGCGGCTGCGGAAATCGGCGATCACGTCGACCTGGGTCAGCTCGGCGAGCAGCGCCGGGTTGTTGATCTGCCGCGTATAGCCGCGCTCGGGGCGATGGCGCACGGTCTGGCCGTGCACGCCGATCGCGTGGATCTCGTCGCGCGACAGCCCGGCCGTGCGCTGCAATTCGTGGCAGCACACCGCATAGCGTGCGACCAGCGCGTTCGCGGCGACCGATTCGCGGTCGATTTCATCGTGGCCGGGCTGCTGCAGCGCGAACAGCGCGTCGCGCAGCGATTGCGCGAAGCCGACGAACGCTTCCGCGAGCACGACCGGCGCTTTGCCGGCCTCGAAACGCACGGCGACGCCATCGACGCCGTCCATGCTGGTTCCCGACATCAGCCCGAAGTAGATGCCGTCGGCCGGATGGGCGTTTTGCGGCTGTCGTTGCGGCACGTGGGGTCCTCCTGGATCGTGCGGCGCGGGCCGGTGCCGCGCGCCTTGCGCCCGATTATCCGCGCAACATGACGCGCCGTTAAGCGATGCGCGCGCAAGTTATGGGAAAATCCCTGCTTTTGCGACATTCTTCCTGGCACCGATGAGCACCGAACCCAGTTCCAAGCCTGTTTTCCCGATCACCGACGAAGTCCGGCATGCGCTCGCCGTCACGAAGCGCGGCGTCGACGAGCTGCTGGTCGAGGAAGAGTTCGCGCAGAAGCTCGCGCGCAGCGCGGCCACGGGCACGCCGCTTCGCATCAAGCTCGGCCTCGACCCGACCGCACCTGACATCCACATCGGCCATACGGTCGTGCTGAACAAGATGCGTCAGCTGCAGGACCTCGGCCACACGGTGATCTTCCTGATCGGCGATTTCACGTCGCTGATCGGCGACCCGTCGGGCCGCAACGCGACGCGCCCGCCGCTCACGCGCGAACAGATTGAATCGAACGCGAAGACCTACTTCGAGCAGGCCGCGCTCGTGCTCGACCGCGAGAAGACCGAAATTCGCTACAACAGCGAATGGTCGATGCCGCTCGGCGCGGACGGGATGATCAAGCTCGCGTCGCGCTACACGGTTGCGCGGATCCTCGAGCGCGAGGATTTCACGAAGCGCTTCCAGGGCGGCGTGCCGATCTCGATCCACGAATTCCTGTACCCGCTGATGCAGGGCTACGACTCGGTCGCGCTGAACGCCGACCTCGAGCTCGGCGGCACCGACCAGAAGTTCAACCTGCTGGTCGGCCGCGAACTGCAGAAGCAATACGGCCAGGAACAGCAGTGCATTCTCACGATGCCGCTGCTCGAAGGCCTCGACGGCGTCGAGAAGATGTCGAAGTCGAAGGGCAACTACGTCGGCATCAGCGAGCAGCCGAACGACATGTTCGGCAAGCTGATGAGCATCTCGGACACGTTGATGTGGCGTTACTTCGAACTGCTGTCGTTCCGCCCGATGGACGAGATCGGCGGCTTCAAGCGCGAGATCGAAGGCGGCCGCAACCCGCGCGACTTCAAGGTGCTGCTCGCGCAGGAAATCGTCGCGCGCTTCCACTCGCAGGCCGACGCCGAGCGTGCGCTCGAAGATTTCAACCACCGCGCGAAGGGCGGCGTGCCGGACGACATTCCGTCGGTCACGCTTGCGGGCGCACCGCTCGCGATCGGTCAGTTGCTGAAGCAGGCCGGCCTCGTGCCGTCGACGAGCGAGGCACTGCGCAACATCGAGCAGGGCGGCGTGAAGATCGATGGCGCGACCGTGTCGGACAAGGGCCTGAAGGTCGAAGCCGGCGAGTTCGTCGTGCAGGTCGGCAAGCGCCGCTTCGCACGCGTCACGCTGACCGCATGATCGCGCTGATCCAGCGCGTGAAGCGCGCCGACGTGCGCGTCGGCGACCGCACGACGGGCGAGATCGGTGCGGGCCTGCTCGCGCTGGTCTGCGCGGAGCGCGGCGACACCGACGCGGCGGCCGACAAGCTGCTGGCGAAGATGCTCGGCTATCGCGTATTCAGCGATGCCGCCGGCAAGATGAACCTGCCGGTGTCGAATATCGACGGTGAGGGCCGCGCAGGCGGCCTGCTGCTCGTGTCGCAATTCACGCTGGCGGCCGATACCAACAGCGGGCTGCGGCCGAGCTTCACGCCCGCCGCGCCGCCCGACGAGGGTGCGCGGCTGTTCGACTATTTCGTCGCGGCCGCGCGTGCGCGCCATCCGGTCGTCGAGACGGGCGAGTTCGGCGCCGACATGCAGGTGTCGCTCGTCAACGACGGCCCCGTGACATTCTGGCTGCAGGTGCGGCCCTGATTCTTCCCCGGAGACGCGCCGCGATGGCCACCACGCAGATTCTTTTCATCCGCCATGGCGAGACGGCCTGGAACCGCATCAAGCGCATCCAGGGGCATATCGACATCCCGCTGGCCGAATCGGGCCTCGAGCAGGCGCAGCGGCTTGCCGCGAGGCTCGCGCGCGAGGCGCGCGACGGCGCGCGGCTCGATGCGATCTATTCGAGCGACCTGATGCGCGCGCAGCAGACCGCTCAGCCGTTCGCCGACGCGCTCGGGCTGTCGCCGCGGCTGCGGGAAGGGCTGCGCGAACGCTCGTACGGCCAGTTCCAGGGGCACGACAGCGCCGAGATCGAGACGCTCTTCCCCGACGCCTACGCGGCCTGGCAGACGCGCGACCCCGGCTTTGCGCCGGAGGGCGGCGAGTCGCAGCGCGAGTTCTATCACCGCGTGCTGCATGCGCTCGAACCGATCGTTGCCGAGCATCCGGGCGGCCGGATCGCGTGCGTCGCACATGGAGGCGTGCTCGACTGCGTTTATCGCTTCGCGAACGGTATCGAGCTGTCGGCGCCGCGCAATTATCAGCTGCTCAACACGAGCATCAACGTCGTCGATTACGTGGATGGCCGCGCGCAAGTCGTGCAGTGGGCCGATGTGTCGCACCTGGACGCTGCAAGCGACGACGACGGGTACCGCAAGGTGCTCTGAGCCAGCAGGCCCCGTCCGGCATCGCCGGCCGGGGTTTCCTTCCCGTGTGGTGCTTGCCGCTTACGGCTTATTGCGGCAGCGCGTGGCGCGTCTTGTAGTCGAGCGCGTACGCGATCTTGCCGGGCTTGTCCGCCGCGATCGGCTGGCGCAGCTTGTCGAATTCCCCCTTGTTGTATTTCTTCCCGCCGTTGATCGTGTCCGCGCGGCCGAGGTCGGCGCCCGTCTTGCCGTCGATCACCGGATCGGTGGCCGCGACCATGCGCGTCGACGCATTCCAGACCGCGTTCAGGTAGCCCGTGTCGGCCTTTGCCGGATCGGGGTCGGTTGCACCGCCACGCGTCAGGTCATAGCCGGCGAGCGAGAACGTGCCCGGTTGCGCGCGCAGCCAGTCGGCCCAGTAGAACTCGAGGTAGTCGGTGGTTTGCGCGGGCTTGCTGTAGCCGATGTCGCGCGTGAAATAGACGAGCGAACGGTAGCGGTCGTTCGTCATCCCGAGTTTCAGGCCGAGCCCGGTCGGCAGTTGTGCGGCCGTGATCGGCTTGCCTTCGCCGTTCTTGAGGCGCAGATAGCCGCGGCTCTGCATCTGCTGCCAGAACGCGTCGCCCGAGTAGTCGCTGAGGTTGTCCTTGACGACGACGTGCACGTGCAGCGCCGGGCCGCCGTCGAGCGTCTCGTAGTAGGTCGACAGGCCGTGGTGGCCGTCGGTCAGGTACAGCGCGTCGCCGTTCGGGCCGATCACGACCGGGTTGAGCACCGAGCGGTCGCGGGCGTTCGCATCGGTCGTCGTGCACGTGTAGCTCGCGGGTTCGCGCAGCGCCGACCTGGCCGTGTAGCCGCCCGAAGCGACGCCGCCGAGGCCTTCGTCCGCGCAGAAGTCGTCGAGTTTCTTGTCGGGCTGCAGTTCGTAGCGGCCGAGCTTGTAGTAGATCTGGTCGTAGCCGATCGCGCCTTGCGTCGGATGGAGGTCGCCGAGCGTCACGTCGATCAGGTCGCCCGCGCGA
>NZ_CAJNKE010000329.1 GCF_905232215.1 Burkholderia sp. LMG 13014 | reverse complement strand
GGAAGGCGTGCGGGTGCCGGTGGTGCCGGGAGACGGGAACGCGGGGCGAGCTGTCATGCTGTCGGTCGGAAATCGGGCGCCGCACGAAGCGGCGCGTTAAATGGAAACGGCCGGCGCGTGATGCGCCGGCCATGCGGTCACGACGTACCGGTCAGATCGCCGGTGCCGCGCTCAATGCGGTGCCGAGCGTCGGGTCGAGATACAGCGGCGTCGTGTTCGGCTTCGACGTGAAGTCGAACAGCGCGCGCAGGTCGCCCGCCGTCGCATCGAACGAACCGCCGCCGATGCGCTGGCCGCCGAGCCAGTTGTCCTCGATGAAGCGCACGACGGACGACTGGTCGATCATCGTGTGGTCGACGTAGTTCTGCTTCGCGTACGGCGAGATCACGATCAGCGGAATGCGCACGCCCGGGCCGCAGCGGCCGTTCACGGTCGCGCCGTTCACGCCGGTGGTGCCGCCCGTGCCGCACTTGCCGCTGCCGTTGACCTGGTCGACCGGGTCCGACGATGCACGCGTCGGCGCCGTGTACACGTGGTCGTACCAGCCGTCCGAGTCGTCATAGGTGACGATCACGGCCGTGTTCTGCCAGTCCGGCTGCTGCTGCAGGAAGTTGACGACCTTCGTCACGAACGCCTGCTCGTCGAGCGGATCCGAATAGCCTGCGTGCGCGTCCTGTGCGGCCGGGGCCTTCAGGTAGCTGACCGACGGGAAGTTGCCGGCCTTCACGGCGGCGAAGAAGTCGTCCGTGTCGTACTGGTGGTTCGCCGGTTCGGCGGTCTTGCCGTCCGTCTGGAGGCTCGCGCCGATCGCCGCGACCGAGCTCGGGCGCGTGTGCTGCGGGTTCGCGGTCGACGCGTAGTACTGGAACCAGTTGTGGTGCGGGATGTAGTCCGACGTCGCGGCGTTCACGGCGGTGGCGACCGTGCTGCGGGCGCAGCCCGTGGTGCCGTTGCCGTTCGTCGTCGACAGGTTGAAGCCGCCCATGAAGCCGCCCCACGTGATCTTCGCGCCGTTCAGCAGGTCGCCGATGTTCTTGCCGGTCATCATCGCCTGGTCGGTCGTGCTCGAGCACACGTCGTAGCCCGGGTCGACGTCGTTGATCATCGTGAAGCCGCCCTGGCCGTCATTGATGTAGTACGAGCTCTTCGCGAGCGTCGACGGCTGCGCGGACGTCTTGACGACCTGCATGCCGTTGGTCTGGCCCGACACGACGTTCAGCGCGCCCGGCGTCGACGGGCCGTACGACGTCGTGTACATGTTGTCGCTCATCGCGAAGCGCTGCGCGTAGTTCCACAGTGCGGTCACCGTGTTGCCGTCGAAGTAGCCCATCACCTGGCCCTTCGTGCCGAACGCGCCGGCGCCGCCGGACGAGCCCTTGCCGGTGTATTTCGGGAACAGGTCGGCGAGGCCGTTGTCCTCGGCCTGCTGCTCGGCCGTGTACGCGTGGTTCTGGTCGGCGGTCGCGGCTTGCGTGCGGTCGAGACGGAACGGGTTCGCCGCGTCGGTGCCGTTGGCCGTGTTCGTGAAGTTCGGGTTCGCGGTGAGCAGCGTGCCCGTCAGGCCGTTGGGCGTCGGCGTGCCGGACTTGGCGGTGAAGGCCGGTTCGCCCGACGGGTTCGTCGCGTTCGGGTAGGTGCCGAAGTAGTGGTCGAACGAGATGTTTTCACCGTAGATCACGACGACGTGCTTGATCGGCGTGGCGGTCTGCAGCGCATCCTGCGACGACACGGCAGGCGTCGACGTGGGGTCGTCGCTGCCGCCGCAGGCGAACAGCGCCAGCGCTGCGGCAGCGCAGGCGGTGACGAGCAAGGCTTGACGGAACATCGGGAAACTCCAGGTAAGGTCTTCGATGGTGGAGAGCGGCCCCGTCGCCGTGTCGGTTCGGCGCGGAGCTCGTGAGAGAGCACGCGCATTGAAACAGTCGCGTATGAAGATATGGGGACGGAGTGTTTTCGCGATGGTTGCGCTGCGGTATCGATTTCATTACGGCGGAATGCCGGGCGAAAGAGAACGGAAAGGGGCAGACCGCCCGCCACTTTTGCGTCACATACGACTGCGCGCGGGGCCGCTGCCGCGGATCCCGCACGGGGCGGGCGAAAGGGCGGGGTCGGCTGGTTTGCGCGCGGTGCTGCGCTGCGCCAGTTTTTTGACAATCGAATGACGGATTCATACGATGAACGCCCTGCGGCGACGATTCCGCGTGGCCGACCGTCAGTGAGTATTCAACGTGCCGATCCCCGTTCTGTTTGCGGTTCTGTGTGCGGCGTTCCTTCATGCGTCATGGAATGCGCTCGTCCGCAGCAGCGGCGATCGGCTGCGGTCGGCCACAGTGCTGCAGATCGCGATCGGGCTGTTCGCGCTGCTGTTCCTGCCGGCAGCGGCGCCGATCATGCCTGTGAGCTGGCTGTATGTCGTCGCATCGGCTGTACTGCACGTCGTCTATACGCTGCTGCTGGTGCGCGCGTACGAGCACGGCGACCTGACCGTCGCATATCCGGTCGCGCGCGGCACCGCGCCGCTGCTCGTCACGCTCGGCGCGGCGGCGTTCGCGGGCGAGCACCTGAATGCGGGCGCGCAAGCCGGGCTCGTGCTGATCTGCGCGGGCATCATGGCGATCGGCCTGGAGCGCGGGCGCGACGCGAAGCACCGGATGATGCAGGTCCTGCCGACCGCGTTCGCGACCGGCGTGTCGATCGCGGCCTACAGCGTGGTCGACGGGATCGGCGTGCGGGAAAGCGGCAACACGGTCGGCTACACCGCGTGGATGTTCGTGCTGACGGGCGCGATGATGGCCGCGTACTACCGGCTGCGGGCGGGGCCGTTGCGGCTCACGCAGGATGTCGGCGAAACGGCGAAGGCGGCGTGCGGCGGCGTGTTCGCGGCGCTCGCATACGGCATCGTGATCTGGGCGATGGATCGCGCGCCGATGGGGCCGGTGTCGGCGCTGCGGGAAACGAGCGTGGTGTTCGCTGCGCTGATCGCACGCGTGTATCTCGGCGAGCGGCTGACGCCGCGCCGGGCGGCCGGCTGCGTGGTGATCGCGGCGGGGGCGTTGCTGATCAGTGCGTTTGAAGCGGTGAGGTGAACGGGCCGGCGGGTGCGCGGCCCGTGGCTTCAGGCATCAGGCATCAGGCTTCAACCGGCATCGCACTCGTGCACTTGATCTCGTCGAGACACACGCTCGAATGCACGCCGCTCACACCGGGAATCCGCATCAGCGTCTCGAGCAGGAACTGCGACAAGCCCTTCAGGTCGTGTGCGACGACCTTCAACACGTAGTCGATGTCGCCCGTCACGGAAAAACACTCCTGGATCTGCGCGAGATCGGACACCAGTTTCTGGAACTTCGACAGGTCGCGGATATGCCCGCGCTCCATCGTCACGTGCACGAAAGCGGTGACGCCAAAACCGAGCGTGTCGGGGCACAGCCGGGTTTCGTAGCGACGGATCGCGCCGATCTCCTCCAGCCGCCGGTGGCGGCGCAGCGTCTGCGCGGGCGACAGGCCGACGGCCTTCGCCAGATCGAGGTTCGACGCGCGGCCGTTCTCCTGCAGGATCGATAGCAGATGGCGATCGAGGCGATCCAGAACCGGTTCATGCATTTTTGTTTCCTCGTTTGTCTCCTGGATGCAATCTTATCTCATAATGTAGGGTTTGCATGAACGGGTTACGAAACCCGATTTCGTCGTCGCGACGCTAAACTGACGCCGGGTTTTCGTGTGCGAACGCAGCAAGGCGGGCGCGGCGACAGTCGGCGGCCGGTCTGGCGGGTACGCCGACACGAATCGGGCGCCGCCACGCGAAGATTGCAGTCCCCAACCCGGCGGCTCCACGAACGGCCCCGGCACAGCAAAACAGCGCCCGGCACACCGAGGCGCGCCGCACCGCTTCAGGCGGGAGCGGACAGAGTGGAGAAGACATGGTTTCTGGAAACGAGAGCGACGGCCTGAAGCGCGGGCTGAAGAACCGGCACATCCAGCTGATTGCGCTCGGCGGCGCGCTCGGCACGGGGCTGTTCCTCGGCATCGCGCAGACGATCAAGATGGCCGGCCCGTCCGTGCTGCTCGGCTACGGGGTGGCCGGCATCATTGCGTTCTTCATCATGCGCCAGCTCGGCGAGATGGTCGTCGACGAACCCGTCGCCGGCTCGTTCAGCTACTTCGCCAACAAGTACGTCGGCCACTTCACCGGCTTCCTGTCCGGCTGGAACTACTGGGTACTGTACATCCTCGTCAGCATGGCCGAGCTGTCGGCTGTCGGGATCTACGTGCAGTACTGGTGGCCCGGCGTGCCGACCTGGGTGTCGGCGCTGGTGTTCTTCGTCGCGATCAACCTGCTCAACCTGGCGAGCGTGAAGTCGTACGGCGAGACGGAATTCTGGTTCTCGATCATCAAGGTTGCCGCGATCGTCGGCATGATCGGCTTCGGCGGCTGGCTGCTCGCGAGCGGCCACGCAGGGCCGGAGGCCACCGTCCGCAACCTGTGGCAGCACGGCGGCTTCTTCCCGAACGGCGTGTCGGGGCTCGTGATGTCGATGGCGGCGATCATGTTCTCGTTCGGCGGGCTGGAGCTGATCGGAATCACCGCGGCCGAGGCCGACGATCCGAAGCGCAGCATTCCGCGCGCGACCAACCAGGTCATCTACCGGATCCTGATTTTCTACATCGGCGCGCTCGCCGTGCTGCTGTCGCTGTATCCGTGGGAAAAGGTCGTCAGCGGCGGCAGCCCGTTCGTGCTGATCTTCCACGCGCTGAGCAGCAACGTGGTCGCGAACGTGCTGAACGTCGTCGTGCTGACGGCCGCGCTGTCGGTCTACAACAGCGGCGTGTACAGCAACAGCCGGATGCTGTTCGGCCTCGCGCAGCAGGGCAACGCGCCGAAGGTGCTGTGCTCGGTGAACAAGCGCGGCATTCCGCTCGCCGCGCTCGGCGCGTCGGCGCTCGCGACCGGCGTGTGCGTGCTGATTAACTACTTCATGCCGGGCAAGGCGTTCGAGGTGCTGATGGGCCTCGTCGTGTCGGCGCTGATCATCAACTGGGCGATGATCACCCTGATCCACCTGAAGTTCCGCCAGGCGAAGCGCGCGGCCGGGGAGGAGACTTCCTTCCGCAGTCTGGGCTATCCTTTCACGAATTACCTGTGCCTGGCATTCATGGCCGGCATTCTCGTCGTGATGTACCTGACGCCGGATCTCCGCCTGTCGGTGTACCTGATCCCGGTATGGCTCGCGGTGCTCGCAGTCGGGTATCGCTTCCGTCAGAAGAATGCAGGCTATGCGGTGCACGACAGCGCATCCGCACGCTGATACAGGCCACGACCGATCATTCTTCCAAACGAGACCGACATAGCCATGTTCGAACACATCGACGCGTACCCGGGCGACCCGATCCTGACGCTCAACGAGAACTTCCAGAAAGATCCGCGCGACCAGAAGGTCAACCTGAGCATCGGCATCTACTTCGACGCCGAAGGCCGGATTCCGGTGATGGGCGCCGTGCGCGAAGCCGAAACCGCGCTGCAGCGCGACAGCAGCGCGAAGCCGTACCTGCCGATGGTCGGCCTGCCCGCGTATCGCGACGCGGTGCAGGCGCTCGTGTTCGGCGCCGATCACCCGGCCCGCGCGGCCGGCCGCATCGCGACGCTGCAGACGCTAGGCGGCTCCGGCGCACTGAAGGTGGGCGCCGATTTCCTGAAGCGTTACTTCCCGGATGCGCAGGTGTGGCTCAGCGATCCGAGCTGGGAAAACCACCGCTTCATCTTCGAGCGCGCCGGCTTCACGGTGAACACGTACCCGTACTACGACGAGGCGACGGGCGGCCTGAAGTTCGACGCGATGCTCGCGGCGATCGACGCGCTGCCGGCGCGCAGCATCGTGCTGCTGCACGCGTGCTGCCATAACCCGACCGGCGTCGATCTCGACGAAGGCCAGTGGGAGAAGCTGATCGACGTGATCGAGGCGCGCGGGCTGCTGCCGTTCGTCGACATGGCGTACCAGGGCTTCGGCGCAGGCCTCGACGCGGACGCGTTCGCGGTGCGCGAACTGGCCCGCCGCGGCGTGCCGGCGCTGGTCGCGAACTCGTTCTCGAAGAACTTTTCGCTGTACGGCGAGCGCGTGGGTGGCCTGAGCGTCGTCTGCGAGGATGCCGCTGCCGCCGACCGCGTGCTCGGCCAGTTGGCCGGTGCCGTGCGCTCGAACTACAGCAACCCGCAAACCTACGGCGCGAAGGTCGTGGCGGCCGTGCTCGGCACGCCTGCGCTGCGCAAGCAGTGGGAAGAGGAACTGGCGGCGATGTGTCGCCGCATCGCGCGGATGCGCCAGTCGATCCATGACGGCCTGCGCGACCACGTCAGCGGCGAGGCACTGACGCGCTACGTGAAGCAGCGCGGGATGTTCACGTACACGGGCCTGACCGAATCGCAGGTCGACGCGCTGCGCGAAGTGCACGGCGTGTACATCCTGCGTTCGGGGCGGATGTGCGTGGCGGGCCTGAACGACTCGAACGTCGCCATCGTCGCCGATGCCATCGGCAAGGTGCTGAAGAGCGGCGTCTGATCGCGGCGTGCTCCGGCGCGCCACGCGGCTGGCCGAACCGGCTGTCTCCCGCAAGGGGGCAGCCGGTTTTTTGTTGGGCGGCCGCAATGTGCGCCACGCGGCTGACGCTCGGGCAGGCGCGGGGGTACGATCACGGAATCCGACGCAATACGACAAGGAGCGACAT
>NZ_CAJNKE010000328.1 GCF_905232215.1 Burkholderia sp. LMG 13014 | reverse complement strand
GCACTTCGCGGGCATCGACAACTACCGGGCCGGGCGCACGGCCGGTTACTACATCGGCCGCCTGGCGGCACGCCCCGGCCGCGTGCTGCTGCTCGGCGGGCGCATGGGCTACCGCGCGCACGCCGACCGGATGGCCGGCTGCCGCGACCAGCTCGCCGAAGCGTTCGCCGCCGTCCGCTGCGACGACGAGCCGGTCGAGACGCTCGACCAGGACGACCGCTGCTACCGCGCGGTGACGAAGGCGCTGCAGGCGCACGACGACGTGGTCGCGATCTACAACAGCGGCGCCGGCTCGGCCGGCATCGAAGCGGCGCTGCGCAAGGCCGGCGCGGCCGGCCGGGTCGTGTGGATCGGCCACGAGATGATCGACCTGCACCGCACCTTCATCGAAGCCGGCGCGATGGACCTCGCGATCGACCAGGATCCGGACGGCCAGGTGATTTCCGCGCTGCAGCACGTGCTGCATGCGTGCGGGATCGTCGAACAGCCGCCGCCAGCCGACCCGGTCGAATTCCGCGTGTTCTGTCCGGCAAACGTGAGGACGAGCGCCTACCTGCCGGCCTGAATCCTGCCGCCTGGTGCGCTGTCTGTCGCGCCGTCTGCCGCACCGTCCGTCGCGCCGCATCCGCGTTGTAAAAAAATCGACCGCCGCATGGGCGATTTTTCGTCAACGTTTGTCATGCAGCCCGCGCCGCACCTCCGTACATTGGGCAGCCATTCCCATGACAACGGCGGACAGGAGACGATGGCTGAACCGATCCTCATCGGCGTGAACCTCGACGGCGTGCTCGAACACGACGGCCTGCCGTTGCCCGCGCCCGCCGAACGCTTCCGGAGAGTCGCCAGCGCCGGTGTATTCGACTACGTCGAAAAGAACCCGGCGCGCGGCGAAGACCTGTCGCCGTATTTCGCGCTGGCCGAACGCCATGCGCTGCCGATTCGCGTGATCGGCGGCATCTGGTGCGCGGGCCGCGACGAAGCACACGTGGCCGAGATCGTCGACGCGGGTGCGCGCTTCGGCAGCACCGTACTCAATTGCCAGCTGTACACGCATCATGCGGACGGCCATCCGCTGTCCGACCGCGAGGTTGCCGATTTCTACCTGCGCACTTACGAGCGCGGCGAGCCGGCCGGTTGCCTGCCGAGCCTCGAAGTGCACGTCGACATGTGGAGCGAGGATTTCAAGCGCATCGCGCGCGTCGCGCAGCATGTCGAGCGGGCCGGCGTGCCGTTCCGGATCACGCTTGATCATTCGCATCTGCTGTTCAAGATCGGCAATCGCGCCGAACTCGATGCATCGGGCATGCACGACGCGGCCGATGGCGGCCGCCGGTTGCTCGACCCTGTATCGCCCGACGCCCTCTACACCGACTGGATCGCACGCGGCTGGGTCCGCCATGCACATGCGCGCAGCGTGAGCCCGAACAATCCGGACAACCCATGGATGCGCCGCGCAGACGGCAGGCCCGGGCGCGGCATCCAGTATCCGTTCGTCGCGCCCGCGCCGGGCGCCTATCACGGCGCATGGCACGCGGCGGCGCTCGACACGTGGAAGGCCGCGCTGCGGCAACTGCTGCAATCGCAGGCCCACGCCCAGCCGGCGGGCGTCGAACAGATCAGCTGCGAGTTCATCCCGTTTCCCGACTACGGCGGCGGCGCACGCTATTCGATCTTCGACAACAACGTCGCGTGCGCGCACTGGCTGCGCGACACGTGGCATGCCCTCGCCGCGCCGCCGGCGAACCAGCCGGCAGCCGACCTCGCGCGCACCGGCGCCTGATTCGAACCTCGCCCCCACTCGAACCCCAAGGACAGAACGATGACGCAAGCCTTCCACTTCTCGCTGAACCGGATGAGCGCACCGCGCTTGCCGCTCGACCGTTACATCGCGCTGTGCAAGCGTCTCGGTGTCGACACGATCGAGATCCGCAACGATCTCGACGGCGTCGAGATCGCCGACGGCACGCCGGCCGCCGCCGTGCGCGCGACGGTCGAAGCCGGCGGCGTGACGATCCTGACGATCAACGCGCTGCAGCGCTTCGAGCAATGGAACGCCGAGCGCGCGGACGAGGCAACTGTGCTTGCCGACTACGCGGCGCAATGCGGCGCGCGCGCGCTGGTGCTGTGCCCGACCAACAGCCGGAGCGACACGCGCAGCGCGGACGTGCGCCACGCCGATCTCGTGAAGGCGCTGAAGGCGCTCAAGCCGATCCTCGACGCGCGCGGCCTGCTCGGCTTCATCGAGCCGCTCGGCTTCGAGGAATGCGCGCTGCGCCGCAAGTCGGATGCGGTGAAAGGCATCTACGACGCAGCGGGCGAGCAGGTGTTCCGGCTCGTGCACGACACGTTCCACCATCACCTGTCGGGCGAGGACATCTTCTTCCCGAACCTGACGGGCCTAGTGCACCTCTCGGGCGTCGAGGAAGACGACCTGCCGGTCGACCGGATGCGCGACGGCCATCGCGTGCTGGTCGGCGGCGCCGACCGGCTCGGCAATCTCCGGCAACTGCGCGAACTGCTCGCACGCGGCTACCGCGGCGCGTTCTCGTTCGAGCCGTTCGCAACTGAAATCGCCGAAGCCGACGACATCGAAGACCGGCTGCGGGCGAGCATCGACTACGTTCGCGGCGAACTAGCGGATCAATGACCGCCGCCACGGTGCATGGCCGACTCGAGCCGCGTGCCAACGGAAAACCACGAAATCAACAGGAGAACGGAATGATCGAATTCGCGTTGTTCGGCGCGGGACGGATCGGCAAGATCCACGCGGCGAATCTCGCGCGCCATCCGGGCGCGAAACTGAAGTACGTGGTCGACCGGCACGCGCCGTCAGCCGAAACCCTGGCCCACGCGCACGGCGCGCAGGTGGCCGACGTCGAGCGCGCGCTCGGCGATCCGGCTGTCCACGCCGTCGTGATCGCATCGAGCACCGACACGCATGCGGACCTGATCGTCGCGGCCGCGCACGCGGGCAAGGCCGTGTTCTGCGAGAAGCCCGTCGACCTGACCGTCGAGCGCTCGCGTGCGTGCGCGGACGCCGTCCGGCGTAGCGGCGTGACTTGCATGATCGGCTTCCAGCGCCGCTTCGACCCGACCTTCGCCGCGCTGAAGGCGCGCGTCGAGCGCGGCGAGATCGGTGCGCCGGAAATGCTGATCGTCACGAGCCGCGACCCGGGTGCGCCGCCCGTCGACTACATCCGCAGTTCGGGCGGCATCTTCAAGGACATGCTGATCCACGATTTCGACGTGTTCCGCTGGATCCTCGGCGACGAAGCGCAGACGCTGCACGCAACCGGCAGTTGCCTGACCGATCCGGCCGTGCACGACGCAGGCGACATCGATTCGACCGCCGTGACGATCCGCACGCGGCGCGGGCTGCTGTGCCAGATCAACACGTCGCGGCGCGCCGCCTACGGCTACGACCAGCGTTTCGAGCTGCTCGGCAGCAACGGGATGCTGCAGGCCGGCAACGTGCGGCCGACCGAGGTGAGCGCGTGGCTCGCGGGCGGCATCGCGACGGACGTGCCGGAGCCGTTCTTCCTCGAGCGCTACCGGCATGCGTACGCGGCCGAGATCGCGCACTTCGTCGACGCGCTGCGCGACGGCACACCGGTCAGGACGACGATCGATGACGGGCTCGCTGCGCTCGAACTGGCCGAGGCCGCGATGACGTCGTGGAAAACGGGGCGCGTAATCGAGCTGTAACGCAACCGCTGGCAAGCGGCGGCGAATCGTGCAAGCGAGCCGCCGCCGAACGATCTGCCGCCCCCTGGACGACAGGTTGCGAGCGCGCGGCCGCATCGGGAAAATTTGCCGAAGCGTCGCGCGGCATGCGCGTGAAAGCACGTATGATGGCGAATTGATCTGCGTTGCCGACATCCCGCTTTTCACCACCATGCTCGATCACCTCATCTGCGACTGCGACGGCGTGCTCGTCGACAGCGAAGTCATCGCCGACCGCGTGTTGCTCGACACGCTGTCCGCCACGTTCCCGAATCTCGATTTCGAAGCCGCCGCAAAGTCGGCGTTCGGCCAGCAGACGTCGCGCTTCCTGGCGGGAATCGAATCCCGCTTCGGGATCGAAATGCCCGCCAATTTCATCGAGATCATCGAGCACAACATCGAGAGCGCGCTGGCGCAGTCGCTCGCACCGATCACCGGCGTGCGCGACGCGTTGCTGAAGGTGAGCCTGCCGGTGGCCGTCGTGTCGAACAGCCGGCTCGTGCGCGTGCGCAGCTCGCTGAAGCGCGCGTCGCTCACCGAGATCTTCGGCGATCGCGTGTTCAGCTCCGAACAGGTGGCGCGGCCGAAGCCCTACCCCGACGTCTACCTGCACGCGGCGCACACGCTCGGCGTTGCGCCAGAGCGCTGCATCGTCGTCGAGGACAGCGTGTCGGGGTTGAATGCCGCGCGCGCGGCGGGCATGAAGACGATCGCGTTCGTCGGTGCGAGCCACATCCCCGACAACTACGCGGACGCGCTGCGCGCGATGGGCATCACGCGGATCATGCGCAAGATGGACGAACTGCCGACGCTCGTCGAAGCCGGCGTGCGCGGCGAATTCGGGGACGTACAGTCCTGACGGTTGTGCCGGTCCGATCACGCTGATCGGGCCGATCCGGCGTGCACCGGTTCACGCACGCCGTGCCACGGGCGCGCGAACGCGCCCGCTTTCCCTACGCTCAGGCCGGCTCGCAGCAGCGCTCGCGCGCGGCGGCCAGCGCCTCGCGGAACTCGACGAGTTCCGCGATCGTCAGCATCGGCAGCCCGTGCTGTTGAGCGAAACGCTCGACATCGTCGCCGCGCGTCATCGTGCCGTCCGGATTCATCAGCTCGCACAGCACGCCGGCCGGCTTCAGGCCCGCGAGGATCGACAGGTCGACCGTACCTTCGGTGTGACCGCGGCGTGCCAGCACGCCGCCCGGTTGCGCACGCAACGGAAACACGTGGCCGGGGCGCACGATGTCGTGCGGCTTCGCGCCTTCGGCGATCGCCGCGCGGATCGTCGTCACGCGATCGGCCGCCGATACGCCCGTATGCACGCCTTCGCGTGCCTCGATCGAGACGGTAAATGCGGTGCCGTTGCGGCTCTCGTTGGTCTGCACCATCGGCGGCAGCTCGAGCGCGCGCACCGTGTCGTCGGTCAGGCACAGGCACACGATGCCGCTGCACTCGCGAATCAGCAGCGCCATCGTCTCGGGCGTGATGCGCTCGGCGGCGACGATCAGGTCGGCTTCGTTCTCGCGGTCGTGGTCGTCCTGCAGCACGACCGCACGGCCTGCGCGCATCGCATCGAGCGCGGCGGCGATGCGCGGCGGCACCGGTTCGGAATCCAGCAACGGGAGATCGGCAAAGGCGTCGGCGGGTGCCGACGAAACGGACATCAAGGACATGTGAAACGCTCCTCGCAAAGACGATTTGGGCGAAAAACGTTTCAGGGCATTGCAAACAGACAGAACGACAACCCGCTTCGCACCCATCGCGAAGCGGCCCTGGCGGACATGACTATCTGCACATCTTCTCTCATCCGGACTATGACCGTCGGCTCTGGCATTCGACCAGATCTGCTGACCCCGCGCGGTTGCGCGGGCGCTCGCGGGCTCGCCGGCTTACGCCAGCCTACCGCCGGTGGGGAATTTCGCCCCGCCCTGAAGACGCACTGATTGCCGGATGGGCCAACCCCATCAACGGCGGGCCAAGCATACAACAGCTACGCGCGCGGCGCAGCGAAGACTACCTAAAACCTTACTGACGACTCCGTCTAACGGCATCGTCCGAACGGCCGACTGACGACCCGCGATCTCGCCCGAACGACGAGAACGCGGCCCGCTTCCGTGCAGCCTGTGCAATCAGCCGGCCGCGTGCGCAGCATGTGCCGCGTGCGCCGCGTCGGGCACGAGCCAGCGCGGCGGCACCTCGGGGCTCACCGTCACGCGAAACGCGCGCGCCTCGCTGTCGCCCGGGTTGCGCAGGCTGTACGGCTGGTCGGCATCGAACACGATCGCGTCGCCGGTCGCGAGCAACTGGCGGCGCTCATGCACGCTGACTTCGAGCGTGCCTTCGCTGACGACGAGGTTGACCGTCGTGCCGGGCGCGCGGCGTGCGCCGGGCTCCGTATGCAGCGGCGCGATCCGCAGCTCGTGGAACTCGGCCGCGGCCGGCTCGCCTTCCGGGTACAGCGCGCGCGCCGAGAAGCGGCCATTCGAGCTGACGACGCGCGACGCGCGCTCGGCCGCCAGATGCTCGAAGCCGTTCACCGCATGGCGGCGCAGGAATGCGGCGACCGATACCTTCAGCGCCGCGGCGATCTTGCAGAGCACCTTGATCGACGGCACGCTGCGCGCCGACTCGATCTGCGCGAGCATCGCGCGCGACACGCCGGACAGCCGTGCGAGCGCATCGAGCGACAACTGCCGCTCGGCGCGCAACCGCGCGAGGTTCACGCCGACGACCTGCTCGAGCACGTCGAGCGACGCGGAGGCCCGCGCATCGACGGCGTTGCCGGACTCGAAGGAAGACACGTCGCGCACGAGCGCCAGGGATGAAGACATAGCATTGCCTCCGGGCCGCCTGTGCAGCCCTGCGTATGGGGTAAGCCGGGATCGGAATCGGGTTGCGCCAGCAACGGCGCGTATCGAGACGCTATCACCCGGCCTGGCACCGGCAAACGAAGTTATCTTCACACCGTTATCAGCATCACGGAGGAATGCGTTCCTCGCGAACCCATTC
>NZ_CAJNKE010000327.1 GCF_905232215.1 Burkholderia sp. LMG 13014 | reverse complement strand
CCCGGGAAGCAACCCGCGCGGTCAACACAATTCGGTCCATATGCCGGGCAACGCGAATCGCCTTTCGATAGTCCGCTCGTGGCCGCGCGGCACCAGTTACTCCCGAGCACCGATGTAGCCAGCCGAGAACGACCCCCAGCTTCTTGGTAGTTTGAAAGGGCAAAACGGCTACCGAGGTCTACTCCACCGGTGCAACAAGATGGGGGAAGACGCCTGTCTTGGCCTAAAACCTGGACGTTGCACAGTTTAACGACCTTTGTTACTCGCGGGGCACGGGAGCACGCACGCCAACAAGCGTATGGCGCCGTCGACACAGTAGTTCGAGTGCTTTCGGCGAAATATGGCAGGGACAAACCAACGACACTCGTTAGCGCCTCAGCCTGATTCGAGCCTAAAGCAGCCTTCCACGAGCATATTTCTAGTCCACGGTCACGACGACGCAGCACGCAAGGAAGTCACCCTCTTCCTGGAGCAGCTCGAACTCACCGCCGATCGTCCTGAGCGAACGCGTCACCCAAGTCGGTACCGTCATCGAGAAGATCGAGGCGAATCGCGACGTGGGTTTCGCGGTGGTACTGCTCAGTCCCGATGACGAAGGCCGCGCGAAGGATGGGGAACTGCAACCTCGGGCGCGGCAGAACGTGGTGCTGGCGCTTGGCAATTTCATGGCGCACCTCTCTCGTCTGAACATCCACCTACTCAGGCTTATCCCGGCAACTAACGAGGTATCCGGGACGTCGACCAACGTTGAGGAAGTCACACGAGAAGAAAAGGCCGGCAAAAAGCTGGCTTTTTCAATGTCCCATCCGCATCAGCACGACACGGACAAAACTTTTTAAGCTTACCACCGCATGCCGATAAAGCATAACGCGGCCTATCGGCCAATAAAGCATAACATGTCCAGGTGGCCAACTTATGCTTAACGGCACAGAAGCGCACGCAGCAGCCCGACGGCAGCTGGTGGGGCCGCTGGGGCACGAACTACATCTACGGTACGTGGAGCGTGCTGGCCGGCCTCGCGCTCGCCGGCGAGGACAAGTCGCAGCCGTACATCGCACGCGCGATCGAATGGCTGCGCTCGCGACAGCATGCGGACGGCGGCTGGGGCGAGACGAACGACAGCTACATCGACCCGAAGCTGAGCGGCACCAATGGCGGCGAGAGCACGTCGAACTTCACCGCGTGGGCGCTGCTCGCGCAGATGGCGTTCGGCGACTGCGAATCCGATTCGGTGAAGCGCGGCATCGCGTACCTGCAGTCGGTCCAGCAGGAAGACGGCTTCTGGTGGCACCGCTCGCACAATGCGCCGGGCTTTCCGCGCATCTTCTACCTGAAGTATCACGGCTACACCGCGTACTTCCCGCTGTGGGCGCTCGCGCGCTATCGGCGGCTGGCGGGTGCGGCGGCAGCGCGGGGTTCGGCCACGCGCGGTGCTGCGGCAGTCCCGGCGACGGACACGGCTGTCGCCTGAGCGGTGACGTGACGGCGCAACGCCGTCACACGAAGCCCTCTTCGACCAGCGTGCAGCCGCGCGCCGTGATCTCGTGCCGCTGGCCCGAGCCGTCGACCACGCGCCACCAGCTTGCGGATACGAGCACGGCTGCGGCGCCGTCCTCGCGCAGCGCATAGTCGAACCCGCCGTACATGCCCGGCACCGCGAACCATACGCGTTCGGCCTGCGCGTCGAGTTCAAGCAGCGGTTCGAGTTCGGGCAGGCGCAGCGCGTCGACGCGCAGGCGTGCGATACGGCCGAGCATCATCTCGTGGAAGTGGCGCTGGATGGCGCGCAGCGTATCGTCGGGCACGAAGCGTCGCGGCTGCGGCGTCAGCAGATCGATCAGGTGCCGATGCCCGCGCTGCTCGGCAATATCGACCGGACGCGCACCATGTGCATCGCGCAGCATGCGCCATGCGCCGAGCTGCAACAGTTCGGTGACGACCTCTTTCGGCGCACCGTTGTATGCCGCCTGATGCAGCGGTGTATAGAGCGACGTGCCACCCAGCCGAGTCGCGTTGACGAGCCTCGACTGTTTCGCAACGCAATCCAGCATCGTCGCCCAGTCGCCGTTGCGCGCCGCGTCGGCCAACGCGTGCCGGCTCGCCACCTCAGCATCGTGGAGCACATCGGCGCCCGTGATTCCATCCCATGTGATGCTCAATCGTTTCTCCTTTCGTCTTTCGCGCATCCACCGGCCGCGTCGTCCGCTCATCATAAGCGCTCGTCACGGCCGCGCACTCGCGACGCGAGCAGCGACGCCCGCAACCGCCAATCCGGGCTGCAATTGTGGAATCATGCGAACGCGCCGTCGGCGCGTTCATTTCACTTCGACGAAGGATGCCAGCCGTGCTCGACATTTCCACCATCACCGATGCCCTCACCCCGAACGGCGAACCCGTGCAATACCGCGTGCCGCCCGAGAAGCTGATTGCCGGCGACCCGCTGCAGACGCTCACCCCCGGCTTCACGAGCCCGTGCGGGCGCTTCTC
The DNA here is from genome assembly GCF_905232215.1 of Burkholderia sp. LMG 13014. Taxonomy (GTDB): domain Bacteria; phylum Pseudomonadota; class Gammaproteobacteria; order Burkholderiales; family Burkholderiaceae; genus Burkholderia. Next base: position 4,265 of record NZ_CAJNKE010000327.1, on the reverse strand, counting down.
GACCGGCATCTGGGAAAGCACGCCCGGCTGCTGGCGGGTCGCGTATACCGAAGCGGAATACTGCGAGATCCTGGCAGGCACGTCGGTGATCACCGACGAGGAAGGCAACGCGAAAACCCTTCGCACCGGCCATCGCTTCGTCATTCCGCCGGGCTTTCGCGGCACGTGGGAAGTCGTCGAACGCACGCGGAAGATCTTCGTCGCCTACGACGAGCAGCCGCCCGAATAAGCGGTGGCCGCGGCGCGACGCACGCAACATCGCGCCCCAATTTGCCGCGCATTTCCACGGCAATGACATGGCGCTGACACACGCGACCGGTAATTTCCGCTCGTCTCGTCCCGTGTGTCGCCATGCTTGCCCTGCTTCTCGCCGCCTTCTACGAAACCGCCCGCCAGGGGAGCGTGACCGCCGCCGCGAAGCGCCTCGACGTGAGCCAGCCGACGATCACGTCGCGCATCCAGCAGCTCGAACGCCATTACGGTGTCGAGCTGTTCCATCGCCGCGGCAACCGTCTCGACCTCAGCGACGCGGGCGCGTCGCTGATGCCGATGATCGGCCAGATGCTGCAGATGGAGAACGATATCGATTTCGCGCTGCGCAACGAGCGCGAACTGCATACCGGCAACCTGCGCGTCGGCACGACCGGCCCGTTCTACATCCTGCCCGCGATCGCCGCGTTCCGGCGCCAGTATCCGGCCGTGAGGATCAGCATCGAGATCGGCAACTCGCAGCAGGTGCTCGACGCGCTCGTCGATTTTCGCTGCGACGTCGCCGTGTCGTCGCAGCGCGACGACGATCCGCGTTTCGTGCGGCATACGATCGCGAACGATCCGCTCGTGCTGGTCGTGCACCGTTCGCATTGGCTCGCCGCGCGCGAGTCGGTCACGCTCGCCGCGCTGGCCGGCGAGACGCTGCTGCTGCGCGAAGCCGGTTCGCGCACGCGCGCGCTGATGGAGCACGTGCTGAAGCAAGCGGGCATCGGGCTGCCCGCGAACGCGATCGAGCTCGGCAGTCGCGAAGCGATCCGCGAAGCCGTGCGGCACGACATGGGCTGCACGCTGATGCCGCGCGGCGAGGTCGGCGCGCATCCGGAACTGCGCGCGGTCGCGTTCGCCGACGATCTGCCGCCGATGCACGAATACCTGTACTACCTCGACGCGCGCGCCGACACGCGGCTGATTACCGCGTTCATGGCCAACGTCGACCGCCACGACGCGCGCACGCCGGCCTGCGCGTAACGGCGCACGCGCTCACACCGTTTCGAACAGCTCCACGATCCGCCAGCCGCGGGCCGTCGCCAGCGCGCGCAACCGGTCGTCCGGATTGGTGGCGACCGCATCCGTCACTTGCTCGAGCAGCGGGATGTCGTTATGCGAATCGCTGTAGAACCAGCTGCGCTCGAAGTCGGACCACGCGAGCCCGAGCGACGCGAGCCACGCGTCGGTCCGCACGATCTTCCCTTCCCGATAGCTCGGCACGCCGGCCGGCCGCCCCGTATAGCGCGAATCCGGCCGCCCGTCGACGGTTTCGAGCTCGCACGCGATCAGGTGATCGATGCCGAACGCGCGTGCGATCGGCCGCGTGATGAACGCATTCGTCGCGGTGACGATGCAGCACAGGTCGCCGCGCGCGCGATGATGACGCACGAGATCGAGCGCCGCCGGCGAGATCGCGGGCCGCACGACGTCGGCCATGAAGCACGCATGCCAGTGCGCGAGCCGTTCCCGCGAATAGCGGGCGAGCGGCGCGAGCATGTTGCACAGGTGCGCATGGATGTCGAGCGTGCCGGCCGCATAGCCGGCCGAGAACGCGGCGTCGATGCGGGCGAATTCGGCCGCGTCGATGAGACCATGCTCGACCATGAAATGGCCCCAGGCCTGGTCGCTGTCGAACGGAATGAGCGTGAAGTCGAGATCGAAAAGCGCGAGTTGCGTCATCGAATGAAGCGTCGTGTGAACAGGAATGAATGAAAAACGCGCGGCCCCGTCGAATCGAGGCCGCGCACAAAAAGCCGCCGGCGCGGGTCGACGCGCCGGCGGCAACCGGTGATGCGACGCCGGCCGCCCGGCCGGCGCCGGTCAGCTGGACACGCCCATCGCCGGATCGCTGATGCTGTCCTTGCCGGTCTCGACCCGGCCCGCGAAGCGGCGCACGAGGCCGTTCTCGGCCGTCAGCGTGAAGTCGTACCAGCCGCTCGACGCCGCGAGCGTCCAGTACGGCTCGACCTGCATGCCGGCCGGCACCGAATAGCTCCACGGGCCGTCGGTGCGGTATGCGTTCGACGTGACCGTGACCTGGCTCGCCGCGTTGCCGACGTTCATGATCGTCAGGTACACGGCGTCGTTCGCCGGGTCGTAGCACACGCGGATCTCCGGCACCGGCCCGCTCGCGGCCTTCGCGACGTTGCCCTGGAATTCGCGCAGGAAGCCATTCGGCCCGAGCACCCACAGGTCGTAGTTGCCCGCATCGTCGGCCACCGCGCGCCACGAATCCGACAACTGCTTGCCCGCCTCGACCGTATAGCGGCGCGGCGCGCGATCGAGATGCAGCTTGTCGTACACATGGAACACCGCACCGGCCGTGCCCGTATTGCTGAACGTGAGCCACACCAGCCCGCCCGACACGTCGGCGCTCGCGCTCGTGTGCAGCTCGTACGGCAGCGCGCGCGACGGGCGCGTGCCGGCCGGCTGCGTCGGCATCTGCTGCGCGCTGACCGACGGCACCGGCACCGCGCCCTGCAGGCTTTGCTGCACGTGCTGCGCATCGGCCGCGGCCTTGGTCGGCGCCGGGAACGACGTCGCCGGGTTGCCGTTCGGGTTCTTGAAGTTGAAGGCCGACGTCAGGTCGCCGCACACCGCGCGACGCCACGGGCTGATGTTCGGCTCCTGCACGCCGAAGCGCTGCTCGATGAAGCGCAGCACCGACGTATGGTCGAACACCTCGGAGTTGACCCAGCCGCCCGTGCTCCACGGCGATACGACGAACATCGGTACGCGCGGGCCGGGCCCGTACGGGCGGCCGTCCGGCGCGAGCGGCGACGAATCGCCGGGCGGGTTCGGCAGCGTGAAGTATTCGTATTGCGTCGTGACGGTCGATTTGCCCGCATAGGTGCCGTCCGCGTTGCGCGACGGCGCGTTCGGCGGCGGCATGTGATCGAAGAAACAGTCGTTCTCGTCGTAGTTCACGATGAGCACGGTCTTGCTCCACACGTCCGGGTTCGCGGTCAGCGTGTCGAGCAGGCGCTGCAGGTAGTACGCGCCCTGCCCCGGCGTCGACGCGCCCGGGTGCTCGCAGTACGCGGTCGGCGACACGATCCAGCTCACCTGCGGCATCCGGTTCGCCGCGATGTCGTCGGCGAGCGACTGCAGGAAGCCGCCGTCGGGCATCGTGTTGCCGATCCCCTTGTACAGCGGCGACAGCGCTTCCATCGCCGGCGTATAGGGCGCGTTCGGCGAGCCCGGCACCGTCTCGTTGACCTTGCGGAACGCCGCGAAGCCCGCGAGCGGGTTGTCGGTGTAGTTGTCCGGCATGTTCTGGTAGACCTTCCAGCTCACGCCGGCCGCCTGCAGGCGCTCCGGGTAGGTCGTCCACGTCAGGCCCGTCTTCGACGAACCGAGGCCGTCCCAGCCGTCGTTGTTCACGACGGCCGTGTTCGAGCCCGTCGGGCCGTTCGTGCCGGTCCACAGGAAGATCCGGTTCGAGTTGGTGCCGCCATGCAGCGAGCAGTGGTACGCATCGCACAGCGTGAACGCGTTCGCCAGCGCGAAGTGGAACGGCAGGTCGGACTGCCGCAGGTAGCCCATCGACGCGTCGCCCTTCGACGCGGGCCACGCGGTCATCCGGCCGTTGTCCCAGGCCGAGTGCGAATCGGTCCACGAGTGTGCGCCGCCGACGAGCAGCGCGTTGCCCTTCGTGCTGTCGAGGTAGAACGGCAGCACCGGGCGCTTGCCGTCGCTCTGCTGCCACACGGGCGTGCCGCCCGGCTGCGGGATCGTCAGGCGGTCGCCGAAGCCGCGCACGCCCGGCATCGTGCCGAAGTAATGATCGAACGAGCGGTTTTCCTGCATGAAGATCACGACGTGCTGCACGTCGTTGATCGTGCCGGTCTGGTTGTTGGCCGGAATCGCAAGCGCGCGCCGGATCGCCGGCGGGAACATCGAGAAGGCCGTGCCGGCGGCGGCGGCACGGAGAAACGAACGGCGGTCGATGGAAGTCATGGTCGAGAAGGAAGGTCGTCCCGGAAAGGCGCGCGCGTCACGGCGCG
>NZ_CAJNKE010000326.1 GCF_905232215.1 Burkholderia sp. LMG 13014 | reverse complement strand
CCACTGCCGGCAGCTTCTTCCCCTCGAGGAACTCGAGGAAGGCGCCGCCGCCCGTCGAGATGTAGCTGACCTGGTCATGGATGCCGTACTTCGCGATGGCCGCGAGCGTGTCGCCGCCGCCCGCGATCGAGAACGCGGACGATTTGGCGATCGCTTCCGCGAGCGTCTTGGTGCCGTTGCCGAACTGGTCGAACTCGAACACGCCGACCGGGCCGTTCCACACGATCGTGCCGGCCTTCTCGAGCTGGCTCGCGAGCGCCTTGGCCGTATCCGGGCCGATGTCGAGGATCATGTCGTCCGCTTCGATGTCGGCGACCTGCTTCACCGTGGCCACGGCCGTCGGCGAGAATTCCTTGGCCGTCACGACGTCGGTCGGGATCGGCACCGACGCGCCGCGCTCGCGCGCTTCGTCGATGATCGCCTTCGCCTCGTTGACGAGGTCGGCTTCCGCGAGCGACTTGCCGATCGACAGGCCGGCCGCGAGCATGAACGTGTTCGCGATGCCGCCGCCGACGATCAGCTGGTCGACCTTGCCGGCCAGCGACTTCAGGATCGTCAGCTTGGTCGACACCTTCGAGCCGGCGACGATCGCCACCAGCGGGCGGGCCGGGGCGCCGAGCGCCTTGCCGAGCGCATCGAGTTCAGCGGCCAGCAGCGGGCCCGCGCACGCGACCGGCGCGTACTTCGCGATCCCGTGGGTGGTGGCTTCCGCGCGGTGCGCGGTGCCGAACGCGTCGTTCACGTATACGTCGCAGAGCTTCGCCATCTTCTGCGCGAGCTCGTCCGAATTCTTCTTCTCGCCCTTGTTCACGCGGCAGTTCTCGAGCAGCACGACCTGGCCCGGCACGACGTTCACGCCGTTCTCGACCCAGTTCGAGACGAGCGGCACGTCACGGCCGAGCAGCTCGGCGAGGCGCTTCGCGACCGGCGCGAGCGAATCTTCCGGCTTGAATTCGCCTTCGGTCGGACGGCCGAGGTGCGACGTGACCATCACGGCCGCGCCGGCGTCGAGCGCGGCCTGGATGGCCGGCACGGACGCGCGCACGCGCGTGTCTTCGGTGATGTTGCCCTGGTCGTCCTGCGGGACGTTCAGGTCGGCGCGGATGAATACCCGCTTGCCGGCGAGCTGGCCGGCGGCGATCAGGTCGGTAAGACGCTTGACTTGGCTCATGTTGAACAGATTGAAGTAGTGGATGGGGAAAGGGGGTTCACGCTGGACGTGCGCGGGCTGCCGCGAAAGGGCGCCGGATGCGGCCGTGGCTGGCGGTTCGCATGACGCGCACGGGTAAAAAATCTCGAACGGGCATTCTAGCCGATCCACCCGGCAGACTGCCCCGCGGGCGGCGAATTCCGCCTATTTGGGATCGCGAGTGGGAACGGACACATTGCCGCAACGCAGCAATGCACCCGCGCAAGCGGCCGGGGCCCGGCGGGCCTGCACGGCGATCCATCAGAAGATCAGGCGCAGGACGGTGAATACGAGCATCCCGACGACGATCGTGCCGAGCATGCTGCGCCGCCACAAGAACCAGCCGAGGCCGGCGAGCGCCGCGTAGAACGGATGGTTGGACAGCGCGAACGACAGCCCGGCCGGCGTTTCGAGCACGTCGGGCAGCACGACGGCGACCAGCGCCGCCGCCGGCGCGTAGCGCATCGCGCGCTGCGCGCGCTCGGGCAGCACGGTGCGCTCGCCGCCGATCAGGAACAGCGCGCGCGTGACCGCCGTGACGATCGTCATCCCGATGATGACGATCCAGATGTCCGTCGCGCTCATTCGATTTCCTTGTCATGCACGGTTTCGGTGCGGATGCGCCGCCAGTCGGCCCGCTCGACGAAGAAATCGGCCATGCTGCCGGCCGCGAGCGCGGCGAGCACCGCGAGCGGCAGCGCGAGCCGGTACGGCAGGTCGAACGCGACGAGCGACACGACGCCGGCCACCGCGACGGCCGCGAGCGTCGAGCGGTTCGCGACCGCCGACACCATGATCGGGATCAGCGCGAGCGTGCCGGCCAGCTCCAGCCCCCAGCTCGCGGGAAAGAAGCTCGCGAGCAGGATGCCGGCGAGCGACGAAACCTGCCACGACGCCCAGCTCGCGAGCGCCATCCCCCAGAAGTACGCTTCCTTGCCCGGCACGTAGCCGTTCGCGAAGCCCTGCTTCTGGAACAGCAGGTAGATCACGTCGCCGTTGAAATAGCCGATTGCAAGGCGCCGCCACAGCGGCAGGTAGGAGAAATGGGGTGCGAGCCCGGCGCTGAAGATCACGAAGCGCGTGTTGACCATCGCGGCCGTGAGCAGGATGGTCCAGATCGGCAGCTTCGCGGCGAGGAGCGGCAGCACCGCGAGCTGCGACGAGCCCGCGTAGACCAGCAGCGACATCGCGCTTGCCTGCCCGAGCGTCATCACCGACTTGCTCATCGCGATGCCCGTGACGAGCCCCCACGAGAAAATCGCCATCAACGTCGGGGAATAGTCGCGTGCGCCCTGGATCAGCGCGAAGCGGTCGGTGGCGGACAATCGAGCGAGCATGGGAAACGGGCCGCAGCGGGCGGTTCGTCGGGGCGGCGGCGCCTCCTGCCGGCACGGCCCGTCATTATTGGAATCGGTACCGGGCGATTATAGCGCCGGCCCCGCGCAGACCGACCGGGTTGACGCCAAATGACGCTAAAATAAGCGTCTTTCCGGCTCAACGCTGCACATAACCCGCTGCACCTCACTGCTTCCAGGAGAATCCTATGTCAATGGCCGACCGCGACGGCAAGATCTGGAAGGACGGCAAGCTGATCGACTGGCGCGATGCCACGATCCACGTCCTGACCCACACGCTGCACTACGGCATGGGCGTCTTCGAAGGCGTGCGCGCGTACAAGACGGCCGACGGCAGCACCGCGATCTTCCGCCTGCGCGAGCACACGAAACGTCTGCTGAATTCGGCGAAGATCTTCCAGATGGACGTGCCGTTCGACCAGGAAACGCTCGAAGCCGCACAACTCGAAGTCGTGCGCGAGAACAAGCTCGAGTCGTGCTACCTGCGCCCGATCATCTGGGTCGGGTCGGAAAAGCTCGGCGTGTCGGCCAAGGGCAACACGATCCACGTCGCGATCGCCGCGTGGCCGTGGGGCGCGTACCTCGGCGAGGACGGCCTCGCGAAGGGCATCCGCGTGAAGACGTCGTCGTTCACGCGTCACCACGTGAACGTGTCGATGGTGCGCGCGAAGGCGTCGGGCTGGTACGTGAACTCGATCCTCGCGAACCAGGAAGCGACCGCCGACGGCTACGACGAGGCACTGCTGCTCGACGTCGACGGCTATGTGTCGGAAGGCTCCGGCGAGAACTTCTTCCTCGTGAACAACGGCAAGCTGTACACGCCCGATCTCGCGTCGTGCCTGGACGGCATCACCCGCGACACGATCATCACGCTCGCGCGCGACGCCGGCATCGAGGTGATCGAGAAGCGCATCACGCGCGACGAGGTCTACACGGCCGACGAAGCGTTCTTCACCGGCACGGCCGCCGAAGTCACACCGATCCGCGAGCTCGACAACCGCACGATCGGCAGCGGCGCGCGCGGCCCGATCACCGAAAAGCTCCAGTCGGCGTTTTTCGATATCGTGTCGGGCAAGAACGCGAAGTACGCGCACTGGCTGACGAAGGTCTGAGCGCGCCGCGCCACCGACCGCCCCACAAAAGAGTGATAAGAGAAAGTCTCATGAGTGAAATCAAGGAAATGCCGCTGGTCGAGCTGACGGCCAAGGATCTTCCCGCGTACTGCCCGAACCCGGCCATGGCGCGCTGGAGCGCGCACCCGCGCGTCTTCATCGACGTCTCGCACGGCGAGGCGCGCTGCCCGTACTGCGGCACGCGCTACAAGCTGCGCGACGGCGAGGTCGTCAAGGGCCACTGAGCCCCGGCGGCCGGGCTTGCAGGCCCGCCGACCCGCAAGGCTGCGCAGCCGGATCCCCGGCGCGCCGCCCTTCTCCATTCTGGCAACCCGAACGCGGCGCCTGAGCGCCGTGCTTCATTACGACATCGGAAGTCGACCTGATGCGTCGAGCGCTGGTTATCGCACCGAACTGGATCGGTGACGCATTGATGGCGCAGCCGCTTTTTGCGCTGCTGAAGAAGAACCATCCCCGCATCGCGATCGATGCCGTCGCGCCCTCGTGGGTCGCGCCCGTGCTCGAGCGGATGCCGGAGATCCACGATGTCTACGCGACCGATCTCGCGCACGGCAAGCTGCAGTTGCTGCGCCGCTGGCAGCTCGCGAGCGACCTGCGCGACGTCGGCTACGACGCGGCGTACGTGCTGCCGAATTCGCTGAAGTCCGCGGTGATCCCGTGGCTCGCGAACATCCCGCTGCGGGTCGGCTACACGGGCGAGCACCGCTACGGGCTGCTGAACGTGCGGCACGCGAACCCCGACAAGTCGGGCGAGCGGCCGCCGATGACGGCCCACTACGCGGCGCTCGCGTACGCGCCGGGCGCGAAGCTGCCCGAGTCGATGAAGACGCTGCCGCCGCCGCGCCTCGACGCCGACCTGAACGAGACGGCGCGCGTGTCCGCGCGTTTCAATCTCGACACGCGCAAGCCGCTCGTCGTGTTCTGCCCCGGCGCGGAATACGGCCCGGCCAAGCGCTGGCCGCCCGAGCATTTCGCGTCGCTCGCCAACATCGTCCACCAGTCGTTCCCGTACACGCAGATCGTCGCGCTCGGCTCGCAGAAGGATGCGGCGGCCGCGCAGGCCATCGCCGACCACGCGCCGAACGTGCGCAACCTGTGCGGGCAGACGTCGCTGTCGGAAGCGTGCGCGCTGATCGCGCGCGCGAACGCGGTCGTCACCAACGATTCGGGGCTGATGCACGTTGCCGCCGCGCTACGCCGGCCGCTCGTCGCGCTGTACGGATCGACCGATCCGCGCCACACCCCTCCGCTGTCGGATCTGGCGAAGGTACAATGGCTTCATCTCGAATGCAGTCCCTGCTTCGAACGCGAGTGCCCGCTCGGCCACCTGAAGTGCCTGCGCGAACTCGGTCCCGAGCAGGTATTCGGCGATTTGCGCGGCATGCTCGTCGGGCAACGCTGACCCTGGCCGGCAGCGTCGCACGGCGCGCCGGGCAATCCGATTCACCGGTGTACGGCGGCTCCATCCGGGCCGCCGTGCTGAATACGGCGCGCGACGCGCGCGAGAGATAACCCCGATGCCACGTTTTGCCCGCCTTTTCGAAGCCGCCGCCGATACGCTGAACGCCTACTACCAGGCCGTCGCCGATGCCAATCTCGACGCGCTGCTGGGATTGTGGATCGACGAGGATTTCGCCAGCTGCGTATGGGCGGACGGCGAGCATCTGCACGGCCTCGACCAGATCCGCAGCGGGCTCGCCAACCGGCTCGCCACGCGCCCCGTGACGATCGAGCCGCTCGACATCCGCGTGTACGACAGCCTCGGCACGGTCGTCTATACGATCGCCGAAGCGCATCAGCAGGCCGACCTGACGGCCGAACCCGACATGGTTTTCGCCACGTACGTGATGATTCACGAACGCGGCGAGTGGCGCATCGCGCATATTCACGCGAGCCCGATTCCTGAACAAGCGGCCGGACAATTCGCCGCGAAGATCCGTCACGGGCAGGGTCCGCTGCACTGACGAAAAGACGAAGCAACGCATACGCGGGGCGATCATGAGTACGGCTTCTCCGCCCACCTCGCCGCTGACCGGGGCTCCGGCCCCCGACGACGACATTCTGCGCTATCGCGCACCACGCTGGCTGCCCAACAGCCATGCGCAAACCATCGTGCCCGCGCTGTTCGCGCGACGCCCCGTCGTCGCTTACCGACGAGAGCGATGGGAAACCCCCGACCACGACTTCATCGATCTCGACTGGGTCGCGCATCTCGACAGCGCGGCGCCGGCGCCCGATGCGCCGCTGTTCGTGCTGTTCCACGGCCTCGAAGGCAGCTCCGGCTCGCACTACGCGCTCGCGATGATGGCCGCCGCGCGCGCGAAGGGCTGGCACGCCGTCGTGCCGCACTTCCGCAGTTGCAGCGGCGAGATCAACCGCCAGCCGCGCTTCTACCATCTCGCCGACAGCGCCGAAGTCGACTGGATCCTGCGCCGGCTCGCCGCGCAGCATCGCGGGCCGTTGGTCGCGGCCGGCGTGTCGCTCGGCGGCAACGTGCTGCTGCGCTGGCTCGGCGAGCATCGCAGCGACACGTCGATCCTGCGGGCGGCCGCCGCGATTTCGACGCCGATCGACGTGCACGCCGGCGGGCGCGCGCTGTCGCAAGGCTTTGCGATGGTCTACACGCGCAGCTTCCTGAAGACGCTCAAGCGCAAGGCGCTCGCGAAGCTCGACCAGTACCCGGGGCTGTTCGACCGCGAAGCGATGCTGCAGGCCGTGACGATGCGCGACTTCGACGAGATCGTGACCGCGCCGCTGCACGGTTTCGCGGATGCGGACGACTACTGGACCAAGGCGACGACACGGCCGCTGCTGCCCGCGATCGACGTCCCGACGCTGATCCTCAACGCCCGCAACGACCCGTTCCTGCCTGAATCGGCGCTACCGGGCCCGGCCGACGTATCGCCGGCCGTCGAGCTCGACCAGCCCGCAGCCGGCGGGCACGCGGGATTCATGACCGGGCCGTTCCCCGGCCGCCTCGACTGGCTGTCGGCGCGGGTGTTCGGCTATTGCTCCAAATTCGTCGACCATGGATGACATCGTCAGGCAGGCCCTCGCCAAATGGCCGAACGTGCCGCACT
>NZ_CAJNKE010000325.1 GCF_905232215.1 Burkholderia sp. LMG 13014 | reverse complement strand
TGCCGCCGCTCGGCGGCTGCCCGTTCAGGCCTGCCGCGCCGCGAGGCCGCCGGAAGCCGCCGTGTGCACGACGATGCGGTTGCGCCCGCCTTCCTTCGCGCGATACAGCGCGTCGTCGGCCAGCTTCAGCGCGCCCTGCATGTCGTCGTCGTGTTCGGGATAGCTGGTCGTCACGCCGATGCTCACCGTCAGGCGGCCCGACGTGCCGGCGTCGTGCCGGATGCCGAGATCGAGGATACCCGTGCGGATCGCCTCGGCGATCGTCACCGCGCCGTCCGTGTCGATGTCGGGCAGCACCACGACGAACTCCTCGCCGCCGTAGCGCGCCGCATAGTCGGCCGGGCGGCGCAGGCAGCCGGCGATGCAGTGGCCGACCGCGGCGAGCGCGTCGTCGCCGGCCTGGTGCCCCTGCGTGTCGTTGTAGCGCTTGAAGTAATCGACGTCGATGAACAGCAGCGACAGCACGTGCTGCGAGCGCGCGGCACGGCGCCATTCGCGCGCGAGCGTGACGTCGAGCATCCGGCGGTTGTCGAGGCCCGTGAGGCCGTCGGTGCGCGCGAGTGCCTGCAGCTCGGTTTCCGCGCGGTGGCGTTTGCGCAGCTGCACGTCGAGCAGCAGCGACAGGCCGACGAAGCCGATCGCGAGCGCGGCCATCACGGAGCCGATCGGAATCGCACGGTCGTACCACGCGGCGTAGGTATCGGCTTCCGAGCGCGCGATCATGATGATGAGCGGCAGGTTCTCGAGGTGCCGGAACACGTACAGGCGCCGCACGCCGTCGATCGACGCCGTATCGGCGAAGCTGCCTTCGCTGGCGGTCATGAAGTGCCGGAACGTGCTGGCGCGGCTGATGTCGCGGCCGACGATCTTGGGATCGTACGGCTCGCGCGCGAGCATCCGGCCATCGGTGTTGATCAGCGCGATCGAGCCGCGATCGCCCAGCGACAGGCGCGAGAACAGGTTCTGGAAATATTCGAGCCGGATCGACATCACCGCGACGCCGCCGAACGAGCCGTCGGGCTTCGTGATGCGCCGGCTGAGCGCGATGCTCGGCGAGCCGTCGCGCAGCCGCGAATGATACGGGGGGCTGACGTACAGGCCGGCGTCGGGGTGGTCGCGGTGCACCGTGAAGTACGGTTCGTTGCCGAAGTTGGCCTTGCGCGGCACGTCGCTTTTGCCGTCGACCTCGATGTCGCCCTTCGCATCGAGCACATAAATACCGCCGAGGTACTTGGCCGTCGTCGCACGGTCGAACAGCACCTGGCGGCGCAGCGGCATCGGCAGCTTGACGACATCCGGGTCGTTCTCGCCTTCGACGACGGCCTGCAGCGACAGCGAATAGATCTCGATGTTGCGCTCGATGTCCCACGACGCCATCAGCGCAAGATTCTGCTGCATCGCGGCAGAGCGGTCGCGCGCGTCGATGCGGCCCTGGTACAGCACGATCCCGCACAGGAGCAGCAGGACCAGCGCGATCAGCAGCCCGGTATAGAAGATCAGGTGCGGCAGCAGGAACCGGCGCAGATGAGCGGCGACACGGCTCGTCAGGCCGGATTCGCTGGGCATTGCGTAGTCGGTTTCTGCCATGGTCGGTGGATCGATGGGCATTGCCGCCGGGGGCGGGCCGATGCGATTGTTCGTAAGACGTGCCGGCGGCGATCCGTTACGCGGCCATTCCGACGCCTTCCTGCCGGCCGGCGGAGAAAATCGGCGCCGATTATCGGTAATCGCGGCCAGATATACCGGTAAATCAAGTATTCACTGGTGACATCTGCGCCGATTCTACGATCGGACGAATCGGGCAGCGCGAATGCAACGGAGTATAGCGCGCGCGTTTGCGCGCGCAAAAAATGTCGCGGGCCGTTGATCCGGATCAAATTACAGTGAAATCTCGCGCTTGCGAATATCGGGTAGAGCGTTCCAGCACAAGGCTTTGCGGGATGAACGACCGCGGCGCGCGGCATGCGGACGTCGATTCCATCCGGTTAACGGCACTCGAACGGGAAAAATGAAGGCGTGCGATATACGCCGATTATTCGTTTCAACGGCCCGGCGAGCGCGAAAATGAAAACGGGCGGCCGTTACGGCCGCCCGTTTCGTGAAGCAGGTACGGGCTTCCGGCATGCCGGAAGCCCGTAGCACGCGGATGCTTATCCGCCGTGCTGTTGCGCCTTGAACGCGAGCCGGAACCGGTGCAGCAGCGGCTCGGTATAGCCGCTCGGCTGCGACGTGCCCTGCAGCGCGAGTGCGCACGCGGCCTTGAACGCGGTCGACTGGTCGTAGCCGGGCGCCATCGGGCGATAGTTCGGGTCGCCGGCGTTCTGCTGGTCGACGACGCGCGCCATCCGCTTGAACACGTCGAGCACGAATGCCTCGGTGATCACGCCGTGGCGCAGCCAGTTCGCGATGTGCTGGCTCGAAATGCGCAGCGTCGCGCGGTCTTCCATCAGGCCGACGTCGTGGATGTCGGGCACCTTCGAGCAGCCGACGCCCTGTTCGACCCAGCGCACGACGTAGCCGAGGATGCCCTGCGCGTTGTTCTCGACTTCGCTCAGGATCTCGGCCTCGCTCCACGCGGCGCGCTCGACGACCGGCACGGTCAGCAGGCCTTCGAGCAGCACGTCGCGTTCGCTTGCGTACGGCGTCTTCTCGAGTTCCTGCTGGACGGCCTGCACGTCGACGAGGTGGTAGTGCAGCGCGTGCAGCGTCGCGGCGGTCGGCGACGGCACCCACGCGGTGTTCGCGCCGGCGCGCGGATGCGCGATCTTCTGCTCGAGCATCGCGTGCATCAGGTCCGGCATTGCCCACATGCCCTTGCCGATCTGCGCGCGGCCGCGCAGGCCGGCCGACAGCCCGGCGAGCACGTTGTTGCGCTCGTACGACTGGATCCACGCCGACGATTTCATGTCGCCCTTGCGGATCATCGGGCCCGCTTCCATCGCGGTGTGCATCTCGTCGCCGGTGCGATCGAGGAAGCCGGTGTTGATGAACGCCACGCGCGCGGCGGCCGCGGCGATACACGCGGCGAGGTTCACGCTGGTGCGGCGCTCCTCGTCCATGATGCCCATCTTCAGCGTGTTGCGCGGCAGGTTGTACAGATCCTCGATGCGCGCGAACAGCGTATCGGCGAACGCGACTTCGACCGGGCCGTGCATCTTCGGCTTCACGATGTAGATCGAGCCGGTGCGCGAGTTGCGCTTCGCCTTCAGGTCGTGCAGCGAGCACAGCACCGTGACGACGCCGTCGAGGATGCCTTCCGGAATCTCGTTGCCGTCGCGGTCGAGCACCGCGCCGTTGGTCATCAGGTGGCCGACGTTGCGCACGAACAGCAGCGAGCGGCCGTGCAGCGACAGCGTGCCGCCGGCGGGCGTGGTGTACTCGCGGTCGGCGTTCAGGCGGCGCGTAAAGGACTTGCCGCCCTTCGCGACTTCCTCGACCAGCGTGCCCTGCATCAGGCCGAGCCAGTTGCGGTAGAGCTGGACCTTGTCTTCGGCGTCCACCGCCGCGACCGAATCCTCGCAGTCGATGATCGTGCTGACCGCGGCTTCGAGCACGACGTCCTTCACGTTCGCGAGATCGGCGCGGCCGATCGGCGTCGACGCGTCGATCTGGATCTCGAGGTGCAGGCCGTTGTGCTTCAGCAGGATCGCGGACGGCGCGTCGGCCGCGCCCTGGTAGCCGACGAACTGCGCCGGCTGCGCGAGATGCACGACGCCCTTCGCGGTTTCGACGGCGAGCTGGCCGTCCTGCACGCGGTAGCGCAGCGCGTCGCGGTGCGAGCCGCTCGCGAGCGGCGCCGCGTTGTCGAGCACGTTGCGCGCGTAGTCGATCACGCGCTGGCCGCGCGTCGGGTTGTAGGTCGCGGTGCGTTCGGCGCCGCCGTCTTCAGGCAGCGCATCGGTGCCGTACAGCGCGTCGTACAGGCTGCCCCAGCGCGCGTTCGCGGCGTTCAGCGCATAGCGCGCGTTCGACAGCGGCACGACGAGCTGCGGGCCGGCCTGCGTGGCGATCTCGCTGTCGACGTTCGCGGTGGCTGCCGCGACGTTCGACGGGACCGGCACGAGGTAGCCGATCTGTTCGAGGAACGCGCGATACGCGGCGTGGTCGTGCACCGGGCCGGGGTGCGCGCGGTGCCAGGTGTCGAGTTCCTGCTGCAGGCGGTCGCGTTCCGCGAGCAGTTCGCGGTTGCGCGGCGCCAGGTCGTGCACCAGGGCCGAGAAACCGCTCCAGAACGCGGCCTTGTCGATGCCGGTGCCCGGCAACGCTTCGTTTTCAATGAACTGGCTCAGCGCTGGCGCGACTTGCAGTCCTGCTTGGTCGATCATCGTCAATCCTCCCGGGGAATAAAGATTCGCGCGCGGCTTTGGCTGGTTATACCGCGACGCTTTGTGTGCCGGCGCGGGCGATCTGCGCGTCCTGTTCGGACTTTACGCCAGACACGCCGATCGCGCCCGCGATCCGGCCGCCGACCGTGACCGGCACGCCGCCTTCGAGCAGCCCCGTCAGCGGCACGCTGAGAAACGCGGTGCGGCCACCGTTGATCATATCCTCATACGCCTTCGTCTCGCGTCGGCCGAGTGCTGCTGCGCGCGCCTTGTCCTGCGCGATACAGGCGGTGGCCGGCGATGCGCCGTTCAGGCGTGCAAACGCGAGCAGGTGGCCGCCGTCGTCGACGATGGCGATCGACACGGCCCAGCCGTGGCGGTCCGCTTCCGCACGGGCGGCGGCGAGCATGCGGTCGGCATCGGCGAGTTCGAGTTCGGGTTTCGTCTGCATGGCATTCCTCCGGAATCAGGTCAGTTGACGAGGTGGTTGTCGACGAGCTCGATCCAGTGGCGCACAGGCGTGCGGCCCGCGCCGTTCAGGTGAGTCTGGCAGCCGACGTTGGCCGTGACAATCAGGTCCGGCCGCGCGGCTTCGAGCGCGTCGAGCCGGTTGTCGCGCAGTTGCGTCGCGAGTTCGGGCTGCGTCAGCGAATACGTGCCGGCCGAGCCGCAGCACAGATGGCCGTCGGCGACATTCGTCAGATCGAAGCCGAGCTGCGTCAGGATGCGTTCGACCGCGCCGCCGAGGCGCTGCGCGTGCTGCAGCGTGCACGGGCAGTGCACCGCGATGCGGCGTGGCGTCGAACCGGCCAGCGCGTCGAGCGGCTCGGCGCCGATCGCCTCGGCGAGATCGCGTGCGAGCGCGCTGACGCGTCGTGCTTTCTCCGCATAGACGGGGTCGGAGCGCAGCAGGTCGCCGTATTCCTTGACGAAGGCGCCGCAGCCGCTCGCCGTCAGCACGATCGCTTCCGCGCCCGCTTCGATCGCGGGCCACCATGCGTCGATGTTGCGGCGTGCGCGGGCGAGGCCGGCGTCCTGCGCGTTCAGGTGATATTCGGTCGCGCCGCAGCAGCCGGCTTCGCGCGCGGGGCTCACGCTGATGCCGAGCCGGTCGAGCACGCGCGCGGCGGCCGCATTGGTGTTCGGCGACAGCGACGGCTGCACGCAGCCCTCGAGCATCAGCACGCGTCGCGTATGGCGCACGGGCGGGCGCGGTGCGGCGGCGGGAACCGCGGCCGGGATCTTGTCCTGCAGCGCGCCGGGCAGCAGCGGGCGCAGCGCGCGGCCGGCCTTCAGCAGCGCGGCGAACGTCGCCGGGCGCGGTACGACGTGACGCAGCCCTGCACGCAGCAGGCGCTCGCGTGCTGGCCGCTGCACACGCTTCTCGGCCTCCGCGCGGCCGATGTCGAGCAGCGTGTGATAGCGCACGCCGGACGGGCAGGTCGTCTCGCAGTTTCGGCACGTCAGGCAGCGGTCGAGGTGCTGCTGCGTGCGCTCGCCGCACGGTTCGCCTTCGAGCAGTTGCTTGATCAGGTAGATGCGCCCGCGCGGCCCGTCGAGCTCGTTGCCGAGCACCTGGTAGGTCGGGCAGGTCGCGTTGCAGAAGCCGCAATGCACGCATGCGCGCAGGATCGCTTCCGCTTCGTCGGCCCGGGCAAGGGCCTTGCTTGCTTCGCTGAGATTGGTTTGCATCGGCGGTCGGGATCGGGTTCGCGTCAGAAGTCGGCGTACAGGCGGCCGGGATTGAAAATCGCATGCGGGTCGAGCTGCGCCTTGAGCTGCCGGTGTACGCGCAGCAGCGCGGGCGGCAGCGGCTGGAACGGCTCGCGCGTCGTGCCCGGTGTGAAGCAGGTCGCGTGCCCGCCCCATTGCGCGGCGAGCCGCTGCACGTCGGCCGGTGTGGCGTCGCTCTTCAGCCAGCGCTGTGCGCCGCCCCAGTCGGCGAGCTGCGCGCCGGGCAGCGCATCGAGCGGCGCAGAGGCCGGCACCGACACGCGCCACAGCGGGCGCGGATCGTCGAAGAACGGCAGCGCCAGGTCGCGCAGCCGTGCCCAGAACGCATCGTCGCGGTCGTCCATGCGCTCGCCGCCGATCGTGTCGCGCGCGGCCTTCACCGAGCCCTCGCCGCCTTCGATCCGCACCCGCAGCACGCCGTCCGCGTGGCATGCGCCCGCGAGCGGCAGCCCAGCGCGACGCCACGCGGCGATGCGCTGCACGGCTTCGTCCACGGCAAGTGGCAACGCGAGATCGCCCGTCGCACGCGGCTTCGGCAGCACCTTCAACGACACCTCGGTCACGACGCCGAGACAGCCGAAGCTGCCCGCGAGCAGCCGCGACACGTCGTAGCCCGCGACGTTCTTCATCACCTCGCCGCCGAAACGCAGGTGCTTGGCGTGGCCGGTAATCACGCGGCAGCCGAGCACGAAGTCGCGCACCG
>NZ_CAJNKE010000324.1 GCF_905232215.1 Burkholderia sp. LMG 13014 | reverse complement strand
GATCCGGGTAACTGGCGCGACTGCAATCCGCCGCCGATCGATGACACGTTGCTTGAATTCGAGGCCGAGCGCAAAGCCAGCCTCACAGCACTTGACCAGCCGCGCCAGCGTGCGGAGAACGCGGCCGTCGCCTACATGCTGGACAACACGCCGCCGTCGCCGCTGTCGGAGAGTGAGCGCCGCGTCATCGTCGCCCCGGAAAGCGGCACCGCCGAGGACGGCTCGCAGGTCGAAATCCGCATCGCACCCGACGCGCCGGAAGCAGTGAGCACGTTCTTCGACGCGGCTGCCGGCCCTGACACCACGGTCGAGATGGTGACGATCACGCGCGACGAGTACGACAGTCTGCTGACGCGCGTGCATTGGCTTGATTGCCTGGAGGCGGCCGGCGTCGACAAGTGGGACGGTATCGAGGAGGCGCTCCGCATAAATCGGGAGGGGACGGGTAGCTGATCGTCCAATTTCGGAGGGAAAAGTGGCCGGGCAAAGTGTCCCGGCCATTTTTATTTCAGGCCGGCTACCGGCTTGATGGAGCGGCGCTAGTCGGCCCCGCCGATCCACGCCATGACATGCAAGTGTTCGCCATCGCGATACACGAATCCGGTCAGGTGCGCATCATCGCCCGGATCAATGCCCTGCTGCGACAGACCGACAGCAACGATGTCGCGAATCCGCGGATCGTCCATGTCGAGCTGGTCGGCACCAGCGGGAAAGCTGGCTGCTTGCTCGATGCATTCGGACCTCTCAATCCGATCGACTTTGTTGCCGAGCTCCTTCACAACAACGTGCAACATCTTGCCCCGTGCAATTTCTTGGCTTCGAGAATGGAACGACGGGGGTGCCAAAGTAGACATAGCGGTTTGTCCCTCTAGGTTATGAGTGGTTATAATTCAGTACCGATGGATAGAATACCCCACCACTGAATATGTCGGCCAGTAGCAAGGTGTGACCCACCGCTGTTTCTTTTTTGTAAATTATTGTAAGTATTTTTTATGGAAGAGATGCGGGCAAATGGAGGGGATTTGTGAGGTTTTTCGAATGAATGCGATCAAGAAGAAGGCGCAAAAATCAGACGAAATGGGCGTGCCGCGACCGCTCCAAGCAAAAATGCAGCGATTCGTCGATGAGTACCTTGTCGACCTGAATGCGACCCAGGCTGCGATCCGTGCTGGCTATGCGGAGCGCAGCGCGCAGGAGCAGGCGTCGCGGTTGCTCGCGCGGCCAGACGTCGCCAACGCGGTGCAGGAGGCGAAGGCGCGCCGCGCCGCGCGCGTCGAGATAAACCAAGACCGAGTTGTGCTCGAGCTGATGAACGTCGTGTTCGCGGATTCGAATGGCCTGGTCGAATTCCGGCGCACCTGCTGCCGGTACTGCTACGGCAAGAACTATCGGTTCCAGCGCACGGCGGGCGAGATGGAGCGCGCAAAGGTCGAGCACCGCGCATTCGTGATCAAGTCGAAGCAGGAAGGTATCAAGCTCACCGTCGCCGAGCAGACGTTCGACGAGCAGGGCGGCATCGGCTACGACCCGCGCAAGCCGCCGCTGGAGGAATGCCCGGAGTGCTTCGGCGAGGGCTTCGGCGACGTGTTCGTGAAGGACACGCGCAACCTGCCGCCCGAGCTGCGCAGCCTGTACGCGGGCGTGAAGCGCACCAAGGAAGGCATCGAGGTCAAGACGCACGACAAGCAGGGCTTCATGCAGTTGCTGATGCGGCACGCGGGCATGCTCAACGACAAGCTGAAGCTCCAGGGCGACGCCGAGAATCCGCTCAAGCTGCTGCTGATGCAGATGCAAGGATCGGCGCTCAAGCCGACCGCAACGCCGGGCGATGACGACGACGAATAATTACATTGCAATTTCATTCGACATGGTTCTATAATCAAACCATCAAAACGAAATAGAACCGTGAGGCATCGAATGAAACCCATGCCGCTTTGGAAAATCTGGCTGATCACGTTGATCGTTGCGCTCGCCTACGGCGCGTTGAGCAACGACGATCAGCCCGTCGTCGCCGTCGTTGCGACGCGCGGTGCATGACATGACCTCCTTCTTGATCGTTACGGCCGCAGTGATGGCTATCGCGCTCGGCGTGCTGCTTGAGCTTCGCGCTGTCGTGAAGCGCTGGAACGACGACGACCATCACCGCGGCTGAGCCGCGCACTGACCAACGCAACACGAAGGGGAACGACGACATGAACGTCATCACCGAAACGCTTGAGCAAGACGGCAGCCAATGGGCCGCAGTTGTTGAAGTTCAAGGCGTCGTGTACCGAGCCAGCTACGTGAACAACAAGCTGAGCTGCGGCCTGGGTCCGTACAAGCACAATCCGCGCCGTCCTCGCTGGGCCGAGAAGTCGGTTCGCGAATGGGCTGAAAAGCAGGTCGCAAAGCTTTCTTCGGAATGGATGCAGCTTCACCGCGAGATGTACGCATGAAGGTGATCGACATGAAGGCCGCTCGCAAGGCGGCCGAGCAGCGAAAGCGCCATGACGTTGTGCTCGATGCGTTCGACCGACTCGATCACGCCGACAAGCGCACGCAGCGCGAGCAGGCCGCCGACGTTCGGCGCAAGGCACGCAACCAGCTCTAACAACCGCTCCCGCTACAGGAGAAAGATCATGAATCGCATCGAGTATCGCAACGCCCGCCGACTGATCCGCGACAACGGCCGCTACGCCCTTCGCTGGCTGCCGGCCGAGCAGCGCGACGCGTTGGATCACCTGATGTTCAACATCCAGGACAGCACCGATCAACTCGCCGAGCGCGCCGACATCATCGCCCACTGCCAGCGCGAGGGCGCGTATTGCACGCCGCGCCACACCGCCAGCCGCGACGTTCTGTCCCGCTTCGCTGACCGCCACATCACTGCGCACTACCGCGACCGTGCGGCCAGCGGCGCAGCGGCCTCGCTGCGCTGGCGCGCTGACCAACCGATCCCGCTACGGCGGGCGCTTATCGAGCCGGTCTGGTTCTGCGAGGAAGCGGACGGGAACACACCCCGTAGACCGCCTAAGCGGGTGTGAGCTAGACCGGCTCAATAAGCGCGAAGCTCAACCACCGAGGAAGGAGAGAGAGGATGGACCTGAAAGACCAACTGGCGCATGAGAACGACGAGCGCGTTATTGCTGCGATTCGCGCTTTCCTGACGCTCGGCCGATACGGCGTATTCGGATCGCACACGTTCACCGTCAACAGCGAGCTTCTCCACGCGGCCGGCAATCGGCTGGCCGCGGCGGCGGTGCGCATCCGTGAGCTGGAGGCGAAGGTCGAGAAGCTGGAAACCGAGAACGCCGGGCTCGCGCTCGACAAGCTCACGGCGCCGCCCGCGCTGGAAGGCCTGCGCATCACGCCGTCGCCGTTCCACGCGATGGAGAGCGGTGCGAGCTGGCAGGACTACGACGTCCGCCGCATCAGTGGCGAGCTCCCGCATTTCGCCATGATCCGCGTCGTCCGGCGGATGGCCGGAAAGGACCACGACGACCCTGCATTCGCCGTGATCGAGCGCCGCCTGCTCGCTGGCAACCCGGTAGAGGTCTGACATGGCACTCACCCCCGAGAAGCGCGAAGCCCTGAAGATCGCGCGCAGGCGCATTGCGACCAAATGCGATGACTACATCTGCCACGCGCTGTCCTACGTCTGCATTAACTGCCCCGGTCTTACCGTGGCGGCCGTCGAGCTGAAGAAGTACATCGGCGAACAGCTCGGCAACCCTTTCATTGGGCTGGAGGCGTGGCAGGGGCGAAACGGTTTCCCCGACCGATCGCTCGCGCAGCTTCGCCGCGACCGCCTCGCGTGGATCGACTGGATGCTCGACGAGCCGAAGGAGGCGTGATGCTGTACTTCGACCACTCCCTGACGCTTCGCGGCAACCGGACGCCGGTACAGAGTTCGTGCGGCTGGAACAGCGAGTTCGACCGTGACGCCGGCTACTGCCTCGATGCACCCATGTTTCTGGCCGCCGGCTCGACGCTTCGTTTCGATCCGGACAAGGACGACCTGTTCAACCCCTTCGCGGCAACCAGCACCGCACACCGCTGACCGAGGAAAACGACGTGAAACCGCACCACACCACACCAACCCGTGCGATTAGACCAGTGGAGCCGTCCGACGCGTGGCGCACGCGCGGGCTGGACGAGTGGTTCGATGCGGATGAGCCGCTGACGGACGACGAGCGGCGCGAAGTGTACGAAGCGGCGCGCGAGCGCCATGACGACCAATTCTGACGAAGGATCACCATGACCACTCGCAATATCAGCGCAGCCACCCGGGTATGCGCAATCGCTGACATCCAATGCTCGCGCGACTGCGTCACCGGGCCGTGCAAGCGCGAAACGCCCACCACCGACAATAGCCGCGCTGATGCGCTGATTCGAGCAGTTTGCAGTGCCTGTACAGAAACCGGGGCAATCCATTGCTCGGACGTTGAACATTGCGAAAGCATGCGCTACGAATGGCGGGACGTCTCTGGCAAGTGGACCGTCATTGACCTGGCCGAATATGAGGAACGGCTGAATTTCTACAAGCAAGGAGACAATCTGCGCATCACAAGGATAGCCGCCCCTGTCGAGCAGCACGAAGCAGCGCCGGCCGAACCGGAACCGCCTCTGTCGGTCGGCGATCGCCTGACGCGCAAGAAGGCTGCGCACATCATTGCCCGCGACGGTTTCTATGCGACCGGATATGTGCTCGGCGGTGGGATGGCGGACGGTCGACGCTGCATCGTCGAAATGGGTGCCGTGCGGTGGCTCACAACAGATGAGGCATGGAAGCTGATGCATCCGGACGAGCAGCCCGCACCCTCCGCCCCGCTCGAAGGCATGGGCAATGGGGCGGATGAATTCGGCATTGATGCGTGTATCGAAGCGCTTGGTGACGCAAAAACGCTGGCAGAAAAGCTGGTAGCACGCAATCATCTTGATCTCGCAATCAGTCGTGCGGTGTCGGCCCGCGCCCCTCGCACTGAGGTGGCGGGAGCGGTGGAAGATGCGGCCGCATGGGTGAACGCCAACATTGATGTCCCGGGCGACGAGCGAGAAGTCCTCGTATTTCTCAATGGGGACTGCGCCTTGTGTGATTGGGACGGCCGCAAGGGCGGAGGCTGGGGCATACGCCTCGCCTACTTCGACCACGATAAAAACTACTGGCGCGTACACGGGAGCCGAGAGAATTTCGTCACGCACTGGCAGGATCTTCCTGACGCCCCCGTCATCACATCGGACACCGAGTCTCCCTCCGCAGATGCAGCGGCAGCGCCGGCCGAGCCGGTCGCGGGAGAGCGCCTCGAAACCACGAGTGAGCACATTGCTCGCGATATTCGAGAAGGCCGGTTCCCGAACCGATCCGAGCCGCAGACGGTCAAGGATAGTGGCGCAAAGCCCGAACCGGCAGCGCCGGCAGACGAGCGGGATGTAATCGAGCCACTGACAGAGCCGGTCTCGATTGCGAAGGCGATGCTCGGCGGCATGAGAGCCAGAGTCGGCGGCAATGGAGAAAGCACGACAGCTTTTCTCGTGAATATCCAAATTGCCTCATGGGGCTATCCCACGGAATGGGTCAAGGGTTGTGTGTTCGGGTTCAATCGTGCGGCGAAATGGATGCAATCCGCATTGCTCGAGTATCAATCCGCGCAGGCAGCATCGCAGGCAGCATCGCAGGCAGCATCGCAGGCAGCATCGCAGGCAGCATCGCAGGCAGCATCGCAGGCAGCATCGCAGCCAGCATCGCAGCCAGCATCGCAGCCAGCATCGCAGCCAGCATCGCAGCCAGCATCGCAGCCAGCATCGCAGCCAGCAGCGGCAGCGGCAGCGGCAGCGGGGCAACGGGCCGAAACGGTCGGCGAGCATTTCATGGGTACCGGAGCGCAAAAGCAATTCGATGAACTGATGGGCGAGAACGCCGCACTTCGTGAGGCGCTTGTTGTGCACGCTCTAGAACCGGTCGCGATATACCAGACGCGCCACCTCAGAAATATGTGGCGAGATGTCGATCGCGCCGAGTATGAGCGAACGATTTGTCTGCGCCGAAACTTGGGGCGCATCGTCTACACCGCCCCGCCCGCGCAGGTCGCCAATCGGCAGGCGCTGACGGACGAGCAGCGCAAATCGTTGGAACATGCGATTTGGAACTTCGATAGAAACAGATTCGTGGAAGACGCCAAGAATCTCCGTGCCCTTCTCGAAGGAGCCAAGCAATGAAAGCCTTCGTTATCACGATGTTCGGCCTATCCGCCATCAATGTGTACGGCACATACAAAGGCAGCCTGAGCGGCGGTAAGGCGAAGGTGGCTTTGGTGATCGATTTGGCGGTTTGCCTGTGGGCCGTCATGCTTATAGTGGGGAGCCAAGCATGAATAAGACGCTGACGGCGGCCGAGCGCGCCACGATCATGGATGCCTGCCAGAGCATTTCGCGCAGCGCTGATGCCCTGAAGAACTGCCACACCGTCGACGGAGATTGGGGCGACGATCTGGACGCGAAGGCATTCTACGACGCCGAGTTGCGCCTGCTCGAACGCCTGACAGCCCTCCTCGCCGCTCAGCAGCCGAAGCCGCAATGCACCTGCGATATGCGCACGAAGGTTCTCGGCGACGGTTGTGCGATCTGCCAGCCGGAGTCGCGCGCCGAGGTGACGGACGACGACAAGCTCGACGCCGAGCGGTATCGGTGGCTGCGCGAACAATCGAACGATCCCAACGTTCTCCCGCGAATTGAGGCTGTCCGGTGGGAGGCAATAGACGAGTCGGCAAACGGCGGTGAAGGACTGCGCATGAAATCTCTCGACGCTGC
>NZ_CAJNKE010000323.1 GCF_905232215.1 Burkholderia sp. LMG 13014 | reverse complement strand
GCGGGCGCGCGCGCCGATCACGTTCAATCTCGACGAATGACAGGACACTTCATCATGACAGTCTATGGAATCGGTCACATCTGGGCGCAGGGCGACCCGATGACGTGTGCGGTCGCGCTGTCGCTCGCCGCGATGTCGATCGCGTCGTGGACGGTGATCGTGATCAAGGCGATCGAACTCATCGGCATCCGGCGCCGCGCGGCGCACGTGGAAGCGCGACTGCGGGACGCCGACGGGATGCGTGCGCCTGACCTGCAAGGCAGGCCGTTCATCGATCTCGTGCGCGCGGGTGAGGCGGCGGTCGCGCATCACGAAGCGAGCCGGCACCGGCTGCGCGACCGGATCGACGCGAGCGACTGGCTGTCGCGTAGCCTGAAGACGTCGGTCGACGAATCGGCGGCGCGCATGCAGCGCGGGCTCGGCGTGCTCGCGTCGATCGGCAGCACCGCGCCGTTCGTGGGCCTGCTGGGCACCGTCTGGGGGATCTATCACGCGCTGCTGTTACTCGGTGCGGCCGGCGATGCGAGCCTCGACCGGGTGGCCGGGCCGGTCGGCGAGGCGCTCGTGATGACGGCATTCGGGCTGTGCGTCGCGATCCCCGCCGTGCTTGGCTACAACACGCTGGTGCGATTGTCGCGCGATATCGTCGCGCGCCTGAATCGTTTCGCGCACGGGCTGCACCTGTTGCTGCTCACGGGCAGCGGGCCCGCGACGGCCGCATGCGCCGGGCGCGCGGCCGCAATGCCGGCCGACCTGCAGCCGGCTGCCGATGGAGCATGAGCATGAATGACGATGCGAACGGTGGCAACGACGGGATGGTCCTGGCGACGGACATCAACATGACGCCGCTGATCGATGTGATGCTCGTGCTGCTGGTGGTGTTCATGGTGACGTTGCCGGTGCTGCATCACGCTGCGCACGTTACGTTGCCGCAGGCGGCGAGCTCGCGCGAGGCGCGGCCCGGGCCGCACGTGGATGTCGCGATCGACGCCAGCGGCGGCGTGAGCTGGGATGCGCATCCGGTGTCGAGTGCCGAACTGCGGGCGCGTCTTGCCGAGGCGGCTCGCGCCGCGCCCCAACCGGAAGTGCGCCTGTCGGCCGATCGCGCGGCCCGCTACGACAACGTCGCGAAGTTGCTGGCGGCGGCACAGGCAGCCGGCCTTGCGAAGATCGGTTTCGTCACCGATCCCGCCGCAGGCCGCTAACGCGCGGCGCTCCGCTGCCGAGCCAGTGATGCGACCCGGTCGCACCGCCTGGCCGCGACGTTACCCATCATCCGCTTTCGCCTGCAGCCCCTTCAACCCCTGGATCACGACCAGCAGCGCGCGCCCGTGCTCGTCCGACCCATCCCACGCGTCGACGATCGCGTCGCGCAGCAGGTCGTTGTACCGGCGGTGCGACGGCCCGGTATCGACACCATAGAAACTGCATAGCTTATTGAATGGCGCGCTGCGGCGTAGCCGAGCCCCGTTCGACAGCCTCAGGCGCGATACGGTCGGCTGGCTGACCCCGGAGAGTCGCGCTATTTCGCTAGACGAGCGTGTATCTGCCATCAGGCGGCGCAACAGGTCTTGAACGGGAAAATCTTGGTCCGGGGCTTCCATGCGATGCATTATACCTATACAGTTACGGCTGTTGAATGGGCTTGCTGTCACCAGCGAGGCTGTATCCCGAGAAAGTTGATGACACTGAAACACCTCCC
This sequence comes from Burkholderia sp. LMG 13014, assembly GCF_905232215.1. Taxonomy (GTDB): domain Bacteria; phylum Pseudomonadota; class Gammaproteobacteria; order Burkholderiales; family Burkholderiaceae; genus Burkholderia. Next base: position 5,111 of record NZ_CAJNKE010000323.1, on the reverse strand, counting down.
ACCCACGTTCTGCTGGACCAAGATCGGTACCGAGTCCGGCGAGGAACTGCCGACCGTCGTGCTCCGCAAGGAATGGGAGCGCCGGCTCGGAGGCGGGCGTTTTCTGTGGGGCATCAACCAGCCGCTCGGCAGCAGCGCGCAAGTCGCCGCGCATCGCACGGGCTCGCTGCTCGCGCTGTTTTCGCCGGTCGCGTCGCGCCCGCGCGCAGGCGAGCGGAAAGACATGCTGTTGTGGAATGCCTGGGTCGATGCAAGCGGGCAGGTGCGGCCGTTGCCGCCGCACACATTCATCGCCAGCCGCGCGACCTTGCCGTCGGGCCGGCGCCGCGAGCAGCACTACGCGCTCGTGTGCGCGTCATCCACCGCGCTGACGGTCGGCACGCAATTGCGCGTGTTTCCCGATCACCTGCGCAGCGTGAGCACCGGCCAGCCGCTCGGCGCCGCACAGGGCGCGGCCGTGGTCGATTGCGTCGGGCGCGCGAAAGAGCAGACGGGCAAGAGCTATCCGCTCGCGCTGTCGGTCGAGCTCGAAGCACCGTATTTCGTGCGGCTCGCGCAGCCGTGCGTGCTGAAAGCGCGCGATCTCGCGGAAGTGAACAAGGCCACGCGCGCGGGCGATTTCGATCGCTTCGTCGAGCTCGTCGCGCGCTTGCGCGGCCGTTCGCCGACGGACGCGGTGCGTGGCGTCACGCGCGATCTGTTCGACGTGCCGCCGATCGAAACGGCGGCTGCGTATGTTGCGCCCACGCACGTCGCGCGATTGCGCAATCGGCCGGCAGCCGAGCATCCGCGCGATCTCACCGGCGACCTGTTCGACCTGTCGCCAGGCGAGGCGGCCGCGTTCGCGGGCCTGTCGCATTCGCGTATCGGGCGCGCGTGACGCATCGCGCGCAGCAGATCGCGCAAGAATTTGTTGCAATCTCGCCATAGCGGAGCGGCGAGCGCAGAGGGACAATCGGCACGAAGCGCGCTGCGCGGCGGCCGATGCGTCGATACTCGATGGGTCGTGGTTCACGCCGCCGACATGCGCACCACGCACACTGAGCGTCGGCGTGCTTCACACTGCCACCCTGAGGGAGAAGTGTCGATGTCGACCCACATCTGTTCGCGGGAAGCCCGGGCCGCGCAACGCTTCGTCGAAGCCACGCGCAACGTCGATCAAGCCTTTCGCGCCGTGCGCGGCGAAAGCGACGACGACGTTTCATCGGCCGAATACGCACGCGCGATGTCGCGCCTCGATCGCGCGCTCGACGAATTGGCGCGTGCACAGGAGTTCTTCGATCGCGTAGTCAGTGCCGACACAACGCACGACAACTGATCGAGCTGCGTCAACGTGAACGTGCGTCGGGCGACGCGCGTTTGTCATCTTGCCGGGCATCGCGCCCGGCATGTCATTCAATCATTTCGTTCCGACTTCAGACCTTGCGGCCTTCGACCGGATAACCGGGATCGGTATAGCCGTGCGTCGACGCATGCCCGGGCGGCACGAGCGAATCGACGAACCGTTCGTCGTCCGGGCCGAGTTCGAGCGTCAGTGCATCGATGTAGCTGTCCCAGTGCGCTTCGGTGCGCGGCCCCGCGATCGTCGAGCTGACGAGGCGGTTCTTCATGACCCACGCGAGCGCGAACGCAACCGATGTCGTGCCGCGCGCGGCCGCATGCGCGGCCACCTGCTGCGCGATGTGCAACGATTCGGGCCGCCATTCCGTTTGCTGGATACGCCGGTCGCCGCGGCCCGCGCGCGAATCGGCGGGCGGCTGCGCATCCACCGCGTATTTGCCGGTCAGCACGCCGCGCGCGAGCGGGCTGTATGGCACGACGCCGATCCCGTAGTGCGCGGCGGCCGGAAGCTGTTCGACTTCGGCCGTGCGATCGACGAGGTTGTACAGCGGTTCGCTCGCGACCGGACGATCGATGCCGAGCTGGTCCGCGAGTCGCACGATCTCGGCGATGCGCCAGCCCTTGAAGTTCGACAGCCCGAAGTAGCGCACCTTGCCTTGCCGGATCAGGTCGGCGATCGCGCGCATGCCTTCGTCGAGCGGCGCATCGGTCAATGCCCGATGGAAATACAGGATGTCGATGTAGTCGGTGCCGAGCCGCTTCAGGCTCGCGTCGACCGATTCGACGATCCATTTGCGCGACTGGCCCTGCCGGTTCGCCCCGGCGTCCGGCCCGGCCGGAAAGCCGAACTTCGTCGCGACAACCCAGCTGTCGCGACGCGGCGCGATCGCGCGGCCGACGACTGCTTCCGAGCGGCCGGCGTGATAGACGTCGGCCGTGTCGATGAAGTTGACGCCCTGGTCGAATGCCTTGTCGATGATGCGCGTCGATGTCGCTTCGTCGGTCTCGCCGCCGAACATCATTGCGCCGAGACACAGAGGCGATACCTTGAGCGCACTGCGCCCGAGATAGCGGTAATCCATGGAGGCTCCATGCGGGCGCATGCCCGCCGGTTGAATGAAGGGACGCCGCGCTTACACGCCGGCTTCGTCGAACACGCGCTGCGCGATCGTGAGTGCCGAGCTTGCGGTCGGCCAGCCCGAGTAGAACGCGAGGTGCGTGATCGCTTCGATCAGCTCGTCGCGCGTGAGGCCGTTGTCGAGCGCTTTCTTCAGGTGGAACGGCAGTTCGTTGACGCGATACAGCGACACGAGGCTCGCGACCGTGACGAGACTGCGATCGCGCGGCGACAGGCCGGGGCGCTGCCAGACGTCGCCGAACAGCACGTTGTCGGTGTAGTCGGCGAGGGCGGGGGCGATGGCGCCGAACGCTTTGCGTGCGGCGGAAGTCGGTTCGGACATCGAGGGCTCCGGGGAGGGTGAGGAACACCGTCGATGGTAGCCACCGATGCGCTTATCGATAATCCCCGGCAATGCGCATGCACTTATCGACCCGATTCATGAATCGAGGCGCATGCGCGACGCACTGCCGGTTCATGCGCGATAGCGCAGCGCCTCGACGATCACCGCGAGCGCGCGCGACGATTGCCGCCGGCTCGCGTAGTACAGGTGATGACCGGGGAACGTCGGGCACCAGTCGTCGAGCACGCTGTCGAGGCGGCCGGCGGCGACATGCGGCGCCGCGAGTTCGGCGGGCACGTAGGCGAGCCCGTAGCCCGCGAGCGCCGCGTCGAGCGTTTCGTAGGTGCCGTTGAAGGTAACTTGCCCGTCGACGCGCACCTGCAGCGTGTCGTCGCCGCGCGCGAGTTCCCACGCGTACAGCGCGCCGTGCGTCGGCAGGCGCAGGTTGATGCAGTCGTGCGCAACCAGATCCTGCGGCGACACCGGGCGCGCGCGTTCCGCGAAATACGCGGGCGCGCCGACGATCGCCATTTTCATGTCGGCCGAGATGCGCACGGCGATCATGTCCTTCGCCACCTGGTCGCCGAGCCTCACGCCGACGTCGAAGCGTTCGGCGACGATGTCGGACAGCCCGTAGTCGTTCACGAACTCGACCTTCAGGTCGCGATAGTCGCGCAGGACCGGCGCGAGCTTCGGCCACAGCAGCGTGCGGATCACGAAGTCGGTCGCGTTGATGCGCACGGTGCCCGCGGGCTGGTCGCGCAGTTCCGCGAGCGCCGTCAGTTCGGCCTCGATTTCGTCGAAGCGGGGTGCGAGGTTGCGCAGCAGGCGCTCGCCGGCTTCCGTCGGCGCGACGCTGCGGGTCGTGCGCGTGAGCAGCCGCACGCCGAGGCGCGTTTCGAGCGAGCGGATCGTATGGCTGAGCGCGGATTGCGAGACGCCGAGCTGGGCGGCCGCACGCGTGAAGCTGCGCTCGCGCGCGACGGCGATGAAGGCGAGGAGGTCCGCAAAGTTGTCGCGCGGCATGGAAGGGGTCGGGTGGTCGATGCCAGCGCATCGTACCACCGGGTTCACCGCGTCGCGTTGCGCGCGTCAGCCCGCGCGCGTCATGCCCGGCGCATGGGGCGCGGGATGGTACGCATAGCCGCCATGCTGGAACGACGTCGCGAAGAACCGCATCTGGTAGCGGATCGCGTTCGCCCAGTAATCCCAGGTATGGCCGCCTGGACGCTCCGCATAGTCGTGCGGTACGCCGAGCGCGACGAGCCGTTCGTGCAGCGTGCGGTTCGAGCCGACGAACGCGTCGTCGCGGCCGCAATCGATCGTCAGGTCGAGATGCGCGCGCACGAACGCGCTGGCGCTGGCGACGATCACGTTGCGGTTCCAGAACGACGGATGGCGGCCGGGGTCGCCGAACACGTGGTCGATGCCCGGCTCGTCCTCGCAGCAGCGCGGATCGACCGCACCGCTGATGCTGCCGACCGCGCCGAACGTGTCGGGCCGGTCGAGCGCGATGCGCAGCGCACCGAAGCCGCCCATGCTGAGCCCGGTGATCGCGCGGGCGCGTTGTGTCGCGATCGTGCGGAAGTGCGAATCGACATAGGACACGACTTCGTTGCCGATGAAGGTCTCGTAGCGGCTGCCCGAGTCGAACGGACTGTCGATGTACCAGCTCTCGTGCCCGCCGTCGGGCATCACGAGGATCACGTGGTAACGGTCGGCCAGTGCGGCGATGTGCGTGTTCGACGTCCAGTCGGTGTGGTCGCCGCCGGAACCGTGCAGCAGATAGACGACCGGATAGCGGTCGCCGTCGCGGGTGCCGCGCGAATAAGCGTCGGGCAGCACGACGGTGGCCTTGAGCGTTTCGTTCATCGCGGCGCTGGGAATCGCGACGACCCGCGCATGAAATGCGAGAGCAGGGCCTGAAATGGCGAGCAGCAGAAGCAGCCAGAAGGCGCGTGCCAGGTACTTCGATCCTCGCATGTGTCGACCCCGTCCGGCGCCGGGCGCCGGGAAAACCGTGTTCGGACGACTCTAGCAACCGCGCCTTTCAACCATATTTCGGCGAATCCTACGGGTTGTCAGGCAGGCGGCGCGGACACGATGCGCTCGAGCGCCGCGCGAAACGCGTCGGGCTGCTCGGCCGGGATCAGGTGCCCGCAGCGCTCGATCGTGTCGAAGCCGGCGCAGCGCGCGAGCGCCCAGTCGGGCACGTGCCAGCCTGCGCGCGAGCGTTCGCCGGCGACCAGCCAGACCGGGTGTCGCTCGAACACCTGCGCGAGCGCCTGCAGATAGCCGGGTTCACCCGTC
>NZ_CAJNKE010000322.1 GCF_905232215.1 Burkholderia sp. LMG 13014 | reverse complement strand
CGAAGCTCGCGCAGGCCGCGAAACTCGTCACGGCCGCCTATCGGCCCGATGCGCATGTCGTCGAAGCGTTCGGTGACAAGCGGCTCGAACGCGTGCGGATTCGTCAGGGCGATCGCGAGTTCGATGTCGATTGCGATCGGCTCGCGTGCGGCTTCGGCCTCGTGCCGAATACCGTGCTGCCGAGCCATCTGGGCTGCCGGACCGACAATGGCGCGGTGGCGGTCGACGCGCACCAGCGCACGAGCCGTGCCGGGGTTTTCTCGGCAGGCGAGTGCACGGGTGTCGGCGGCAGCGAACTTGCGATGGTCGAAGGCGAGATCGCCGGTTTGGCGGCGACCGGGCAGACGGCGCCGTTGGCTGCGCTGGTTACGCAGCGAGCACACTGGCAGGCGTTTGCCGATGCCGTGCGCGAGCGCTTCGCGATCCGTGAGCCAATCCGCCGGCTTGCGCGGCCCGATACGCTGCTGTGTCGCTGTGAAGACGTGCGTTTCGATGCAGTCGCGCAAGCGCCGGGCTGGACGGCCGCGAAACTGCAGTCCCGTTGCGGGATGGGCGCGTGTCAGGGCCGCGTGTGCGGCGCGGCTGCTCAGACACTTTTCGGCTGGACGCCGCCCATACCGCGCACGCCGCTCGTGCCCGCGCGGGTCGGCACGTTGATGCTGGACGGCACGGCATCCTGCGACGGCGCGTGATGTGATGCATCGCGACGTCGTGGTGGCTCGGCCCGGTTGACGCCGGGCCGAGCCACTTTCAATCCGCCTTCACTTTCTCCCATCCGCCGACCTGCGGCGCCGCACAGGCACGCAGGCACTCGATCGTCGCGGCCACGGCCGCGCGATTCGCGCTGTCGGGGTGCCAGTACATCGACACCGCGCCCTGGCCTTCGAGCTGCATCGGCAGGATCCGGATCGCGTTCAGTTGCGCGAAGCGCTGCGCAGCGCGGTGCGACGCGACGCCGAGCAGGTCGGTGTTGTTCAGCAGCGTGAGGTTGAGGATCGACGAATTCGATTCGACGCAGTGCGGCGGCCGCACGCGGCCGGCGGCTGTCAGCGCGGCCTCCAGCGCGTTGTGCACGGGCGTGCCCGACGGCCACACGATCCACGAATAGGCGAGCACGTCGTCCCAGCCGACCGACGCCGCGCCGGCGAGCGCATGGTCGGGCCGTGCGACGAACACGACCGGATCGACATACAGCGCTTCGGCGTGGAGCAGCGGATCGACGGATGTCGACCCCGAACGGCCCACGACGATATCCAGTTCGCTGCGCGCGAGCTGCGGCATCAGCTGGTTCATCGTGCTTTCGGTCATCCGAACCTGCGCGCGCGGCATGCGTTTCAGCAGTTGCGACACCGCGAGCGGCACCGTGTCAGCCGCCGCGACGCCCGACGTGCCGATCGTCACGAGGCCGCTGCCGCCTTCCCGCAGCGCGGCCATGTCGTCGCGCGCGACGTCGAGCTGCGCTTCGACGCGGCGCGCGTGCTCGATCAGCGCTTCACCGTAGGGCGTCGGTCGCAGGCCGCGCGCATGCCGCTCGAACAGCGGCAGCCCGACATCCTCTTCCAGTTCCTTCAGCCATTTCGACAGCGCGGGCTGCGTGGTCGCGAGCGCCACCGCCGACTGGCTCAGATTGCCGGTGACGGCAAGGCTCAACAGTACCTGCAGATGCCGCAGTCGCAGCCGGTGGGTCCAGTCCATCGCATGCCTCGTCGCGAGTAGGTATATCCAGAATCATATGGATCAGATGATTTGACCATTTTACCGGGTATGTCTTGGTCGAATATAAATCAGCTAACGGACTGCTTCATGGTCCTCGCCCCGACATAGCGCCGACGCCGATCGGCCGACTCCAAGGAGACATCATGACGACCCAGCCGGACGCGTCGCGCGCCGCCTACTACGCACGGATCGCCGAGCAACGCCTGGCGCCGCTGTGGGAATCGCTGCACAACCTCGTGCCGAAATCCCCGCAGCCGGCCGCGCAGGCCGCGATCTGGAAGTACGCACAGGTGCGCGACCTCGTGATGCAGGCCGGCAGCGTGATCAGCGCGGAGGAGGCCGTGCGTCGCGTGCTGGTGCTGGAGAACCCGGGGTTGCTGGGCAAGTCGAGCATGACGCCGACCCTGTACGCGGGGCTGCAACTGATCCTGCCGGGCGAGATCGCGCCGAGCCACCGGCATACGCAGTCGGCGCTGCGCTTCATCGTCGAAGGGTGCGGCGCGTGGACGGCCGTGAACGGCGAGCGCACGACGATGCATCCGGGCGACTTCATCATCACGCCGTCGTGGGCGTGGCACGACCACGGCAACCCGTCGGAGGAAGCGGGCGGCGAGCCGGTCGTGTGGCTCGACGGGCTCGACATTCCGCTGCTTGCAAACCTCGACGCGGGCTTCGCGGAGAACTACCCGGAAGCCGTGCAGCCGATCAGCCGCCCGGAAGGCGACAGCTTCGCGCGCTTCGGTCACAACATGGTGCCGGTGCGGCATCGCGCGAGCGATCCGACGTCGCCGATCTTCAGCTATCCGTATGCGCGCACCCGCGAGGCGCTCGACGCGCTGTACCGGAACGGCGAGCTCGACGCGTGGGACGGCGTGAAGCTGCGCTATGTGAACCCCGCGACGGGTGGCTGGCCGATGCCGACGATCGCCACCTTCATGCAGTTCCTGCCCGCCGGTTTCGACGGCCGCACGTACCGCAGCACCGACGCGACCATCTACTGCGTCGTCGAAGGCAGCGGCACCGCGCACATCGGCGGCAACGCATTCGAATTCGAGCCGCACGATATTTTCGTCGCGCCGTCGTGGGTGCCCGTGCGGCTGTCGGCGTCGTCCGACAGCGTGCTGTTCAGCTATTCCGACCGGCCCGTGCTGTCCGCGCTGAACCTGCTGCGCGAAGCGCGCGACTGACGCCGGCCGGTTTCGACGATTCGTTTGCCGTTTCCCGTTTCCCGTTTCCCGTTTCCCGTGCGCCGTCACCGCGGCGCGCCCCTTCATTCGTATTGATGCTGGAGCCATTCATGACTTTCGTTTTCCCGCCCGAAGCGCCCGTGGCGCTGCCCGTTGCCGGCAGTGATGCCCAATTTGCGGTTCGCCGCGTCTATTGCGTCGGCCGTAATTACGCGGCCCATGCGCGCGAAATGGGCTTCGATCCCGATCGCGAGCCGCCGTTCTTCTTCTGCAAGCCGGCCGATTCGGTCGTGCCGGTCGCGTACGGCGAAACGCTCGATCTCGCGTATCCGTCGCAGACGCAGAACTATCACTACGAAGCCGAACTCGTCGCGGTGATCGGCAAGGGCGGTGCGGACATTCCGCTCGAGCGCGCGCTCGAACACGTGTGGGGCTACGCGGTCGGCCTCGACATGACGCGTCGCGACCTGCAGATGAAGATGCGCGAAATGGGGCGGCCGTGGGAAATCGGCAAGGCATTCGACCGTTCCGCACCGATCGGGCCCGTGCATCCGGCAAGCGACGTCGGTCATTTCGAGCAGGGGGGCCTGTGGCTGACCGTCAACGATGCGACCAAGCAGAAGAGCGACGTGTCGCACCTGATCTGGTCGGTCGCGGAAACGGTGGCCGACCTGTCGAAGTTCTTCCGTCTCGAGCCGGGCGACGTGATCTTCACGGGCACACCTGAAGGCGTCGGCGCGGTGGTTGCGGGTGACGTGATGAAGGTCGGCGTCGAACGGCTCGGCGAACTGACCGTGCGCGTGGTCTGACGCATCTTCCAGGAAAGGCGACATCGTGCAACTGCATAGCTTCTTCAACAGTTCGACGTCCTACCGGGTGCGCATCGCGCTCGCGCTGAAAGGGCTGTCGTACGACACGCTGCCGGTGAACATCCGCACCGGCGAGCATCGCGAAGCGACCTACGTCGCGAACGTGAACCCGTCGGCGGTGGTGCCGGCGCTGGTCGACGGGGATTTCCGGCTCGGGCAGTCGCTTGCGATCCTCGATTACCTCGACCAGCTGCATCCGGAGCCCCGGCTGATTCCGCTCGAAGCGCAGCACCGCGCCCGCGTGCTGGAACTCGCGACGCTGATCGCTTGCGACATCCATCCGGTCAACAACCTGCGCGTGCTGCGCTATCTCGACAGCGAACTGAAGGTCACGCCGCAGCAGAAGACCGCGTGGTACCGGCACTGGATCGCGGAAGGGATGGCCGGCGTCGAGCGGCTGCTCGCGCGTGCGGATACAGGCCCGTGGTGCTTCGGCGACACGCCGACGCTGGCTGACGTGTGCCTCGTACCGCAGGTCGCGAACGCGTTGCGGATGGATTGCGACCTGAGCGCGTATCCGCGCAGCCTCGCAGTTTTCGAGCACGCGCGGCGCGAGCCGGCTTTCGAGGCAGCACAGCCACAGCGGCAACTGGATTACGTCGCGTAACACGAAGCAGGAGACAGACATGGGTGAGACACAACACAACGGCCGGCGCGTGCTGGTGATCGGCGGCGGCATCGGCGGGCTCGCGACGGCGCTCGCGCTCGCGCGCCAGGGCATTCGCGTGAAGCTGCTCGAACAGGCGGATCAGATCGGCGAGATCGGCGCGGGGATCCAGCTCGCGGCGAACGCGTTCAACGCACTCGACGCGCTGGGTGTCGGCGAGGCCGCGCGCAGCCGGGCCGTGTTCACCGACTGGCTACAGCTGATGGACGCGATCGATGCACGCGAGGTCGCGCGCATCGATACGGGCGCCGCGTACCGCGAGCGCTTCGGCAATCCGTATGCGGTGATTCATCGCGCGGACATTCACCTGTCGATCTATGAGGCGGTCAAGGATCATCCGCTGATCGAATTCCGGACGAGCACGCAGGTATGCGGCTTCGAGCAGGACGGCAACGGCGTGACCGTGACCGACCAGCACGGCGAACGGTATCGCGCCGATGCGGTGATCGGCTGCGACGGCGTGAAATCCGCGATTCGTCATGCGCTGATCGGCGACGCGCATCGCGTGACGGGCCACGTCGTGTATCGCGCGGTGGTCGACGTCGACAACATGCCGCAGGATCTGCAGATCAATGCGCCGGTCGTGTGGGCCGGCCCGCATTGCCATCTCGTCCACTATCCATTGCGCGGCGGGCGGCAATACAACCTCGTCGTCACGTTCCACAGCCGCGAGCAGGAAACCTGGGGCGTGCGCGAGGGCAGCAAGGAAGAAGTGCTGTCGTACTTCGACGGCGTCCATCCGCTGCCGAAGCAGATGCTCGACCGGCCGACGTCGTGGAAGCGCTGGGCGACCGCCGATCGCGATCCGGTCGAACGCTGGAGCGCGGGCCGCGCGACGGTGCTCGGCGACGCCGCGCATCCGATGACGCAATACATCGCGCAGGGCGCGTGCCAGGCGCTCGAGGATGCGGTGACGCTCGGCGCGGCCGTGGCCCGGACCGATGGCGACTTCGAGGCCGCGTTCGCGCTGTACGAGCGCGCGCGGATTCCACGCACCGCGCGCGTGCTGTATTCGGCGCGCGAGATGGGGCGGATCTATCACGCGAAGGGCGTCGAGCGGCAAGTGCGCAACGGGCTCTGGGTCGGCCGCACGCAGGCACAGTTCTACGACGCGCTCGACTGGCTGCACGGCTGGCGCGCGGAGGATTGCCTGACGTCCGTCGCGTAACGCGGCGCGGTTGGCCCGATTCCGGCGGCGCGCATTTCAACGACACGACGCGCGACCGCCTTCCTGGAGGAGACACCATCATGGCCGATACGCTGTCCATCGACGTCAGCGAATGGATCGACCGGCATCGCGTTGCGCCGTTTCAGGCCGCGATCGTCGTCCTGTGCTTTCTGATCGTCGCGATCGACGGATTCGATACTGCATCGATCGGTTTCATCGCGCCCGTCATCCGCGCGGAATGGGGCCTGTCGCCCGCGCAACTCGCACCGGTGTTCGGCGCGGGACTCGCCGGGCTGATGGCCGGCGCGCTCGTGTTCGGGCCGTTCGGCGACCGGTTCGGCCGCAAGCGCCTGCTGCTCGCCTGCGTGGCGTGCTTCGGCATCGCGAGCGCCGCGTCGGCGAGCGCGGGCGGCCTGACCGAGCTGATCGCGTGGCGCTTCGTGACCGGGCTCGGGCTCGGTGGCGCGATGCCCAATGCGATCACGCTGACGTCCGAATACTGCCCGGCACGGCGCCGTTCGCTGCTGGTGACGACGATGTTCTGCGGCTTCACGATCGGCTCCGCGTTGGGCGGGCTCGCAGCTGCGTCGTTGATCGAACACCACGGCTGGCATGCGGTGCTCGTCGTCGGTGGCGCGGCGCCGTTGCTGCTGCTGCCGGTGCTTGCGTGGCGGCTGCCGGAATCGGTGCGCTATCTCGTCAACACAGGCGCGTCGCGCGAACGGATCGCGGCGATGCTGGGGCGCATTGCGCCGGATCCGCATCTTCTGAACGCATCGTTCATCGCGCCCGCCGGCAAGCCGGCCGGATCGCCGCTCGGCCGCCTGTTCGGCGCCGACCTGCTGCGCGGCACGCTGCTGTTGTGGCTCACGTTCTTCATGAGCCTGCTCGTGATCTACCTGCTGTCGAGCTGGCTGCCGACGTTGCTGCGCACGACCGGCGCGACGCTGCAGACGGCCGCGCGCGTCACCGCGATGTTCCAGGTCGGCGGCACGCTCGGTGCGATCGTCCTCGGTGGGTTGATGGACAGTTTCGACCCGCATCGCGTACTGGCCTGCAGCTACGCGGCGGCCGGCATATTCGTCGCCGCGATCGGCATGTTTGCCGCGTCGCCGTGGGGCGCCGCGCTCGCCGTGTTCGCGGCGGGCTTCTGCGTGTCGGGTTCGCAGGTTGGCGCGAATGCGCTGTCGGCCGCGTTCTATCCGACCGAGTGCCGCACCACCGGCGT
>NZ_CAJNKE010000321.1 GCF_905232215.1 Burkholderia sp. LMG 13014 | reverse complement strand
GCATGTCGTCCATCGAATCCATGCCGGCCATGCCTGCGTGACCGGCATGCTGCGCCCACGCGGCGCGCGCGAACAGCGACGCGGCCGCGACACCGATGGCGCGCGACAGGAAGGTTCTCCGTATCATCAATCGTTCCTCGTTATCCATGCTGCGTCGCGCGGCCGCCGCAACACCCGCGCCAGCCGGCTGTCGCGCCGATGCGCGACGCGAATCCTGATGCCCGCGTCATCATAACCGCAGGCCCATATCGAAAAGCACCGCCGCCGGCCGGGCGGCGATACGCCGCAGGGTTCAACGACGCCGCACCCGATGCGGTACACGTCGACCGACATCGGCGACCCGCGCTGTACGGCCCGTCACTCGCGACCGCAGCACGCCACTCAACCCTGCCCCATTCAGCTTCCAGGCGGTCGCCAGGCGCCTGCCGTTCGGCCCCGCCCTGGCGCTTGTCGCACCACCGGCCCGCCAACCCACCAATATTTCACGATGCGGAACAAGTCTCTGCGTTGTAAAAATTCGTGGTGCAGGGCACAAATTTCCCGTTTCGCGATGCCAAAAAACGTTCCACAATACAAAACGATGCAAATAATTATTTGTTTTTAAAAGAGAATTTTTGTTTAGTGAAGCCGTTCTACATGCACCATCCGACCGGGTCCCGGACGTAGACTTTGTCCCATGCACTGACGCTTCGCCACGACGTTCGACACGGAACCCGGCGCAAGCAGCCAGCCGGGCCACCAGGTGGCACAACAGAATCGCTTGTGATCAGAAAGGGAGAACGGAAATGAAGGGATTTCGCTTTGGTTCAGCGCTCGGGTCGTTCTACATCCTGCCGGGTAACGGCGGCTGGGAAGCGACGTTCGGCAACGCCCTGCTCGGTGCGTTCACGTGCCCCGAAGTGGCAGCCGACCACATCTCCCGTGGCGACTGCGAGCAACTGTCCGAACTGGACACGGCCACGCTCGAAGTGCCGCACGAAATCGCCGAATGGGAAATCGTTCACGTCTGAATGGCAAGCCTGCAACGAAAAACGCCCCGGGCGTCCGGGGCGTTTTCCTTTTGTAACAGGCAGCAGGCGGTAATGCCCGCCGCGCCGGTACACGCATCGACTCGCGCGATCGCGCGACCCGCGTCAGGCGACCGCGTCGACGATGCCGTTCAGCGTCGCGCTCGGGCGCATGGCCTGGCTCGTCAGGTCGACGTTCGGACGGTAGTAGCCGCCGATGGCCTGCGCGTTGCCCTGTGCAGCCGCCAGTTCTTCCAGGATGCGCGCTTCGTTGTCGGACAGCGCCTTCGCCACGCCTTCGAACTGCGCCTTCAGCGCCGCGTCGTCGGTCTGCTCGGCCAGCGCCTGCGCCCAGTACAGGCACAGGTAGAAGTGGCTGCCGCGGTTGTCGAGGCCGCCGACCTTGCGCGCCGGCGACTTGTTCTCGTCCAGGAACTTGCCGGTCGCCTGGTCGAGCGTCTTCGCGAGCACGAGCGCCTTCGGGTTCTGGTAGGCGTTGCCGAGGTGCTCGAGCGACGCGGCCAGCGCGAGGAATTCGCCGAGCGAATCCCAGCGCAGGAAGCCTTCCTCGACGAACTGCTGCACGTGCTTCGGCGCGGAGCCGCCCGCACCCGTTTCGAACATCCCGCCGCCGGCCATCAGCGGCACGATCGACAGCATCTTCGCGCTGGTGCCGAGTTCCATGATCGGGAACAGGTCGGTCAGGTAGTCGCGCAGCACGTTGCCGGTGACCGAGATCGTGTCCTTGCCCGCGCGGATGCGCTCGAGCGAGAAACGCGTCGCGTCGACCGGCGTCATCACGCGGATGTCGAGGCCGTTCGTGTCGTGATCCTTCAGGTAACGCTCGACCTTCGCGATGATCTGCGCGTCGTGTGCGCGAGCCGGATCGAGCCAGAACACGGCCGGTGCGCCGGTCGCGCGCGCGCGGTTCACCGCGAGCTTGACCCAGTCCTGCACCGGCGCGTCCTTCGTCTGGCACATGCGCCAGATGTCGCCGGCTTCCACCGCATGCTCGAGCAGCACGTTGCCCGCTTCGTCGGTGACGCGCACGACGCCGTCCGCCGGGATCTGGAACGTCTTGTCGTGCGAACCGTATTCTTCAGCCGCCTGCGCCATCAGGCCGACGTTCGGCACGCTGCCCATCGTGACCGGATCGAACGCGCCGTGCTGCTTGCAGTCCTCGATCACGGCCTGGTAAACACCGGCGTAGCAACGATCCGGAATCACGGCCTTCGCATCGTACAGCTGGCCGTCCGGGCCCCACATGCCGCCCGAATCGCGGATCATCGCCGGCATCGACGCGTCGACGATCACGTCGCTCGGCACGTGCAGGTTCGTGATGCCCTTGTCGGAGTTGACCATCGCGAGGCGCGGGCGCACTGCGTATTCGGCCTTGATGTCGGCTTCGATCGCTTCGCGCGTGTCGGCCGGCAGGTCCTTCAGGCGCGCGTACAGGTCGCCGATGCCGTTGTTCGGGTTGAAACCGGCCTGCGCCAGCACGTCAGCGTGCTTCGCGAGCGCGTCGCGGTAGAACACCGACACGAAATGGCCGAACAGGACCGGATCGGAGACCTTCATCATGGTCGCCTTCAGGTGCACCGAGAACAGCACGTCCTGCGCCTTCGCATCGGCGATCTGCGCTTCGATGAAGCTGCGCAGCGCGTTGCGGCTCATCACCGATGCGTCGATCACTTCACCGGCCTTCACGGCCGTCTTTTCCTTCATCACCTTCTTCGCGCCATCAGCCGTCGTGAGTTCGATCTTCACGCTGCCGGCATCGGCGATCAGCGCCGACTTCTCGCTGCCGTAGAAGTCGCCTTCGCTCATGTGCGCGACGTGCGCCTTCGACGTGGCCTTCCACGCGCCCATCTTGTGCGGATGCTTGCGTGCGTAGTTCTTGACCGACAGCGGCGCGCGGCGGTCGGAATTGCCTTCGCGCAGCACCGGGTTCACCGCGCTGCCCTTGATCTTGTCGTAGCGGGCCTTGACCGCCTTCTCTTCGTCCGTCGACGGATCTTCCGGATAGGCCGGCAGCTTGTAGCCCTGCGCCTGCAGTTCGGCGATCGCGGCCTTGAGCTGCGGCACCGAGGCGCTGATGTTCGGCAGCTTGATGATGTTCGCTTCCGGCTTCAGCGTGAGCTGGCCCAGTTCGGCCAGATCGTCTGCACCCTTCTGCTCGGGCGGCAGGACGTCTGCGAATGCCGCGATGATGCGGCCGGCGAGCGAGATGTCGCGCGTTTCGACGGCGACGCCGGACGAGCGCGTGAAGGCCTTGACGATCGGCAGCAGCGAATAGGTCGCGAGCGCGGGCGCTTCGTCGGTGAGGGTGTAGATGATCTTGGGCGAAGTGGACATGGTCGATGCGTTGCTACGTGAAAATTTTGACTGAGAGCGCCGGCGGGTAACCGGCGGGGAGCGACCGGGTCGGTCGCGAAAGGGGCGCGCCGGCTCAGCCGGGCGGTGGTGTTGCGAGGGCCGTCATGTTCTACCTTGCAGGGGCTCCGGGCCGCATCGCGGCGCCGCGGCCCGCATGCCGGACCGCCCTGCCAACAAACCTGCCATCCACGAAACGCTCCGGCGCCGGCAGTGGGCGCCGGGGCGGCCGGACACGCCGGCCCACCCCGGAAGGGGACTTACATGTTCTCGATCAGCACTTCACCGAAGCCCGAGCACGACACCTGCGTCGCACCTTCCATCAGGCGCGCGAAATCGTACGTGACGCGCTTCTGCAGGATCGACTTCTCCATCGCGGCGATGATCGTGTCGGCTGCTTCCGTCCAGCCGAGATGGCGCAGCATCATTTCCGCCGACAGGATCTCGGAACCGGGGTTCACGTAATCCTTGCCCGCGTACTTCGGCGCGGTGCCGTGCGTCGCTTCGAACATCGCGACCGAATCCGACAGGTTCGCACCCGGCGCGATCCCGATGCCGCCGACCTGCGCGGCCAGCGCGTCGGAGATGTAGTCGCCGTTCAGGTTCAGCGTGGCGATCACGTCGTATTCGGCCGGGCGCAGCAGGATCTGCTGCAGGAACGCATCGGCGATCGAATCCTTGATCACGATCTCGTTGCCCGTCTTCGGGTTCTTCACGCGCATCCACGGGCCGCCGTCGATCAGCTCGCCGCCGAATTCCTTCTGTGCAAGCGCGTAGCCGGCGTCACGGAACAGGCCTTCCGTGAACTTCATGATGTTGCCCTTGTGCACCAGCGTGACCGACTTGCGATCGTTGTCGATCGCGTACTGGATCGCCTTGCGCACGAGACGCTCGGTGCCTTCGGTCGACACGGGCTTGACGCCGATCCCCGAGGTTTCCGGGAAGCGGATCTTCTTCACGCCCATCTCGTCCTGCAGGAACTTGATCACCTTCTTCGCCTGCTCGGAGCCCGCGGCCCATTCGATGCCTGCGTAGATGTCTTCCGAGTTCTCGCGGAAGATCACCATGTCGATCTTTTGCGGCTCGCGCACCGGCGACGGCACGCCCTTGAAGTACTGCACCGGGCGCAGGCACACGTACAGGTCGAGTTCCTGGCGCAGCGCGACGTTCAGCGAACGGATGCCGCCGCCGACCGGGGTCGTGAGCGGCCCCTTGATCGACACCACGTATTCCTTGAGCACCTGCAGCGTTTCGTCCGGGAGCCACACGTCCGGACCGTACACCTTCGTCGCCTTCTCGCCCGCGAAAATCTCCATCCAGTGGATCTTGCGCTTGCCCTTGTAGGCATGCGCGACCGCCGCGTCGACGACCTTGATCATGACCGGCGTGATATCGAAGCCCGTACCGTCGCCTTCGATATAGGGAATGATCGGCTGATCGGAAACGTTGAGCGAGAAGTCCTTGTTGACGGTGATCTTGTCACCGCCTTCCGGAACCTTGATGTGCTGATACGGCATGATCGACTCCAGTGACGTGGCTGAGCAGGTGATGCTGGTCGAAGCTGCGCGCGCGGCGGGGGCGCGGCATGGCCACCCCGTGACGGCAACAGCGAGCCGCTATTCTAGCGCCCCAACCGGGCACTTCGGCATGAAGCGCGGCACTGCGTATCAAGACCCCACTTATGTCTTATATAAGACAGAGGACTTGCCGTTCCGTATTATGCATTAAGATTCCGCCATTTGCCATAGACCGCCCGCCCCCGCTTCCCGCGGCCCGCCGGGCGGACGCCCCGCCATGAACCTGATCGCCCTCAACAAGCCGTTCGGCACGATTTGCCAGTTTTCCGCGCACGAGACGCGCCCGTCGCTCGGCGACTGGGTAAAAACGCCCGGCGTCTACGCGGCCGGCCGGCTGGACGCGGACAGCGAGGGCTTGCTGCTGCTCACCGACGACGGCGCGCTGCAGGCGCGCATCGCCGAGCCGCGCCACAAGCTCGTCAAGCGCTACTGGGCACAGGTCGAGGGCGCGCCCGGCCCTGCCGACCTGAAGGCGCTCGCACGCGGCGTCGACCTCGGCGACTATGTGACGCGCCCGTGCCGTGCCGAATTCATCGAACCGCCCGACACGCTGTGGCCGCGCAACCCGCCGATCCGCTACCGCGCCGCGATCCCGACGACGTGGATCGAGCTGGCGATCACCGAAGGCAAGAACCGGCAGGTGCGCCGGATGACGGCGGCCGTCGGCTTCCCGACGTTGCGCCTGGTGCGCGTCGGCGTCGGCGCACTGGATATATTCGCGCTCGGCATTGCACCGGGAGAAACAATCGCGCTGCCGCCGCGCGCGCCGTGGGATGGTTTCGCGCCCGTCGGATGACGAATTCGGGACGGGCAAATTTTTCGTCATCTTTTTCGTCAACCGCCTGCGAAGATCGCGCGTTAAACCACGCAGATGCCAACCTTAGCTATCCGGCATTGGCAGCCGAAGCCGTGTTTGCGTCACGAAAGCGACGTTTTTATCGAATACGATTCGGCGCCCGCAGCGCAATGAGAAATTTCTCGAAGCGTCTGTCAACCGAAAGGTGGATGGCACCGTTAGACGACATGACTCCTATTGCCGGGTCATTTGGTTAATTAACTAAAGCTGAGGAACACAACATGAACAAACTGATCGCCGCTCTGGTCGCTGGCCTCTTCGCAACGGCTGCTTTCGCACAAGCATCGGCTCCGGAAGCTGCTCCGGCAGCTGCTGAAGCTGCTTCGGCACCGGCTAAGCACGCTGCTAAGAAGCACCACGCAGCTAAGAAGCACCACAAGGCATCGAAGAAGGCTGCAGCAAGCGACGCAGCAGCACCGGCAGCTGCTTCGAACTAAGTAAGCTTGCTGTAATAACGCAGTCAAGAACACGCAGTCTTGCCGTTCTTACGGCGTTGAAAGGCAGATCACCGCAAGGCGATCTGCCTTTTTCTTTTGTGTGCCCGCCGACGCGCATCGCGTACCATGCGGGTCTCGTTTTCCAGATAGGAGCCTTGCTGTGCAATTCTCCCTGCGCTCGTCGCTCGGCCGCCTTGCGCGCGCCGCCGTGTTTCCCGCCGCGCTCGCCGTCCTCGCGCTCGGCATGCAGGCCGCCAGCGCGCAAGTGCCCCCCGGCGCCAAGCAGCCGAGCGAATTCCCGCGCGTGAAGCTGCGCGCCGGCATGTACGTGATCGACGCGGCCGTCGCCGCGAACGACCCCGACCGCGAACAGGGGCTGATGTACCGTTCGCAGCTCGCGCCGAACGAAGGCATGCTGTTCGTGTTCAACGAGAACGCGGTGCACTGCTTCTGGATGAAGAACACGCTGATCCCGCTGTCGATCGCGTTCATCCGCGCAGACGGCACGATCACCGACATCGACGAGATGAAGGCCGAGACGACCGACAACCACTGCCCGCGCAACAACGGCGCCTATGCGCTCGAAATGAGCAAGGGCTGGTTCGCGGC
>NZ_CAJNKE010000320.1 GCF_905232215.1 Burkholderia sp. LMG 13014 | reverse complement strand
ACCGGCGCCGCACCGCGTGCAAGACCGTGCTCGACGGACTTCAGCAGCTTCTGCAGCGCGATGGGCTTCTCGAGGAAATCGAGCGCGCCGATCTTCGTCGCCTCGACGGCGGTATCGATCGTCGCGTGCCCGGACATCATGATCACGGGCATCGTCAGCAGCCCCTGCGCTGCCCACTCCTTGAGCAACGTCACGCCGTCGGTATCGGGCATCCAGATATCGAGCAGCACGAGATCGGGCGCCTGATTCAACCGGTATTCCCGCGCGGCTTGCGCGTTCTCCGCCGCCTCGACGACATGCCCTTCATCGCTGAGGATCTCCGAGAGCAATTCCCGGATGCCCATTTCATCATCTACCACCAGGATGGTTGCCATTTACGCTGCCTTTGTCTGCTCACTTGCTTTTGTCTTGGCGGGGGCCGCCCCGTCCTGCACGCCCGATTCGGCGCCTGGCGCATCGCTCGCCATCTGCAGGAACAGGATCGACACCTGCGCACCCTCGACGGTCTCGCCGTGCATGCGATTGCGCAGATCGATCCGCGCACCGTGCTCATCGACGATTTTCTTGACCGTGGCCAACCCCAGACCCGTGCCCTTCGCCTTCGTCGTTACATAAGGCTCGAACGCGCGGGTCAGGATGCGCGCCGGAAAACCGGGCCCGTTGTCGGACACGGTAAGACGTACCGCGACGCGCGTTTTGCCCTCGGCGTCGGGATCGCCATATTCTACTGTCTTGGTTTCGATCAACACACGCGGATGCGCCGACTCCGCGACCGAATCCTGCGCATTCTGCAGCAGGTTGTGAATCACCTGGCGCAGTTGCGTTGCGTCACCGCGTATCACCGGCAGCGACGGCGCGAGTTCGGCGACGATCGCGCTCTTGCCTTCACCCACGCCGTACAGCCCGAGCACCTCGCTCGCCAGTTCGTTCAACTGCAGATTCGAGAGCACCGCCGGCGGCGTGCGCGCGTATTCGCGGAAATCGTCGACCATCCGCTTCATCGCGGCCACCTGGTTGACGATCATCGTCGCGCCGCGCTTGAGCACATCGGCGTCGGGCGGGGCGAGCTTGTCGGACAGCTTCATCTGCAGCCGTTCCGCCGACAGCTGAATCGGCGTCAGCGGATTCTTGATCTCGTGCGCGAGCCGCCGCGCGACCTCGCCCCACGCGACCGAACGCTGCGCGGAAATCACGTCGGAGATGTCGTCGAACACGACGACGTAACCGGACGTCTGCGGATCGTCGGCCTGCCCCTCGACGGTCGACACGAGGCGCGTACCGCGCACGAGCAACGTCAGCGGATCGGCTTCGCCCGGCACTTCGATCGCGAACTGCTGCTGCCAGTGGCCGTGATCGCCGCTGCCGCCGTCGGACGCTGCCTCGCGATCGGCGAACGCCTTGCGCACCATCGCGCCGAACCCGGCGGCCACGCCGATCCGGTCGAGCGTCGTGCCGATCAGCGCGTTGAACGGCTGCCGGAAGATCCGCTCGGCGCCGCGATTGGCCGTCGTCAGCCGGAACTGGCGGTCGAGCACGAACACGCCGGCCGTCAGGTTCGCGAGGATGCTCTCGAGATACGTCTTCGAATGCTCGAGCGCGACGCGGTTCTTCTCCACCGCGAGCCGCGCCTCGGACAACTGGCGCGTCATCGCGTTGAACGACTGTGTGAGGAAGCCGAGCTCGTCACGCGTCTTGATCTCGCGCTTCGGCGTGTAGTCGCCTTCCGTGATTTCCTTCGTGCCCTGCGCGAGCAGGAACAGCGGCCGCGCGAGCTGCTGGCCGAGCGCGAGCGCGAGCATCATCGCGATGAAGGTCGCGAGGAACAGCGCGAGCGTCAGCGTGCCGATGTACATCTTGCGCAGCCCCGTGCGGCCGAGCGACTTTTCCTGGTACTCGCGATACGCGCGCTGCACCGCGTCCGCGTTGTGGGCAAGGGTGGGCGGCACCGGCTGCGTGAGCTGCAGGAAGCGTTCCGCCGGCTGCAGCAGCGACGTCGTTGCGTCGGGAATCGGCCGCACGACGCGCAACCGCAGCGCCCCCTTCGCACCGTGTGCGCGCGGGTCGCCGTCGACTTCGCCCTCGATCGCCGCGTACGCGCCGTGTTCGCGCGCCTGGTTCAGCATCAGCGGTGTCGGCAGGTCGTCCGGAATCAGCGCCGCGAAATTGCCCGATGCCTGCGCAACGATGTGCAGTTCGGGCGCCGCACCCGAGCCGGCACGGCTCGGCTCGATGATCGTCGCGTCCTGCACGCCGAACTGGTCGCGCAACCGCAGCAGCGTGAGCGTCGTGCCGTTGGTGTTCGCATCGACGCTCGCGAGCTGGTCGGACATCAGCCGTGCCTTCGTCTGCAGGTCGGACAGCGACGCATCGAGCATCCCGCGGCCGAGGTTCAGGCCGGCCGTCAGCGCCGTCTCGACGTTCACGTCGAACCACGACTCGATGCTGCGTGACACGAACTGGTACGACACGATGTAGATGATCCCGCCCGGCACCACGCCGACGAGCGCGAAGAACACCGCGAGCTTCGCGAGCAGCCGCGTGCCGAACTTGCCCTTCCTTAGGCGCACGACGATCATCCCGATCAGCCCGAGCACCACGAGCAGGAACACGAGCGCGACGACGATGTTCGTCGCGTACAGCCACGAGTAGTAGCGGTCGAAGAATTCGGTGTTCGCGCTCGCAGCCGCGAGCAGCACGAGCAGCAGCAGCGCGGTGAGCGCGACGGTCGAGACGATTACGCGAACGAGGAGGCTCTTCCCGCTGGCCGCGCGGCGCACTTTATTTAGCACGTTCGGTCACCGTGAAGTTGAAGCGCTTCCAGTCCGACCCGAGCGTCCAGTCGCGGTTGTTCACGGCATCGACCTGGAACGGCTTCGGCATCAGCGCCGTATCGAGCTGCATCCGCACCGATGCCGTGTAGGTTTCACCCGAGCGCACCTGGTTGCGGTCGATCACGTGCCACGACGTGATGTGCCTGATGACCGCGAGCGCATCCTTCAGCGACGGGAAGCCGAGCTGCAGGCCGCCCGTCGACACGCGATACTCGCGCGTGAGCGGCTGGAACGACAGGCGGATCGTCTGCGTCACCGCCACCGGCTGCTCGTCGAACCAGTACCAGCGCGCACGGCTCAACTCGAAGTCGGTCGTGAAATAAAGCGGAATGCCTTTGTTGACGGCATCCTCGAGGTTCGGGTTCAGCTCGAAATCGAAGCGGGCGTCGAGGCTCCAGCCGCTTCCGTCGGACTGGAGCGACGCGCGCTGCACAGCGATCGACTCGGCATGCGCCGGCCGGACGACGGCCAGGCACAGCGTCAACGCGACCATCAGGACGGCCGCGAGCCGAAGTGGAAAAAGGTGTTTGATCGTCACCGTTTCTGAAACCGCGCGTAGAAAAATCCGTCGTGATCGGTGTTGTGGTCGAGTGCGCCGGCGGCCGCCCCTCCCTGTACGCTGCCCGGCAGCAGCTGGCCGGGGGCGTCCAATCGTACCGCATCTTCACAGGCCGCTTCAAACCAGCGGGCCTGCAACTCGCCTTCTTCCGGGAAGACCGAACAGGTCACGTAAAGCAGTTCGCCGCCCGGCTTCACGAGCGGCCACAACGCCGACAGGATGCGGCGCTGTTCCGCGACGAGCGCCGGGATGTCGGCCTCGCGGCGCAGCCAGCGAATGTCGGGGTGCCGACGCACGATGCCGGATGCCGAGCACGGCACATCGGCCAGGATGCGGTCGAACGGGCGGCCGTCGTACCACGCGTCAGGTGCACCCGCGTCGCCGACGCGCACGTCCGCTTCGAGCGACAGCCGCACGAGGTTCTCGCCGATCCGCGCCGCACGCGCCGCGTCGCTTTCCAGCGCGACGACTTCCGCATCGGCGAGTTCGAGAATATGGCCGGTCTTGCCGCCAGGCGCCGCGCATGCGTCGAGCACGCGCATGCCGTCGCGCGCGCCGAGCCATTGCGCTGCGAGCTGCGCGCCGGCGTCCTGCACCGACACGACGCCGTCGGCAAACCCCGGAATGCGATCGACCGGCAGCGCCGACGCGAGCCGCACCGCATGCCGGCCGATCGCGGTCGCTTCGATCCCGTTCGCGCGCAGCGTATCGAGATACGCGTCGACGCTCGCACGGCGCGCATTCACGCGCAACGTCAACGGCCCCTGGCGCTCGCCGGCCGCGAGGATCGCCTGCCATGCGTCGGGCCATGCGCGCTTCACCGAATCGACCCACCACGCACGGTAGTTCCAGCGCGCGACGACATCGTCCTGCAGCGCCGCGACGAGTGCGTCGCGCTCACGCAGGAAACGGCGCAACACCGCGTTGACCATCCCCTTCGCGAACGCGCATTCGCGACGTGAGCCGATCACGGTCACGGCCTGGTCGACCACCGTGAACGCCGGATACGCGGCCTCGTCCGCCGGGTCGAGCAGCAGCGCGAACGCGCCGGCAAGTACTGCGTGCACGTGCGCGGGCGGCGCCTTGCTGATGAGCCGGCCGATCAGCCAGTCCGCGCTGCCGAGGCGACGCATCGTCCGGTACGCAACGTCCTGCGTCGCCCCGCGCCCGAGTGCCTGCGCACCGGACGGCATCTGCGCGAATACCGCGGACAGTGCTGCCGGCAGCGCGGTGCCGCGCCGCACCGCATCGACCGCCTGCGCGGCCGCGTCGAGTGCGAAGCCGAGCGAATCGGGCGCGAGATGCAGCGCGGACAGGCGCGCCGGGCGGCCGGAAGAAGACGGAGCGGTAGAACGGGTTCGTGTCATCGGAGCAAATTCGGCAAACAAGCGCGGCAAACAAATACGGCAAACAGCGGAATCGCGGCGCTCGCGTGGCCCTGCGATCCCAAACCGGCCATTGTAGCGTGCGACGCAGCAGCCCCTTTGGCCCCTTTACGGCGCACACAAATGAAACACCCCGCAGCGCGAAGCGTGCGGGGTGGCGTGGCGGCCCCGCGCGGCAACTGCCGCACGGTGTGCCGTGGCTTAATCGAAGCGACCGGTGCGCGCCATCTCCATCAGGCGCGCGATGCGCTCCTCGGTGGCCGGGTGCGTCGAGAACAGATTCTGCAGGCCGCCACCGTGCAGCGGGTTCATGATCATCATCTGCGCGGTGGCCGGATGCTGCTCGGCCGCCTGGAACGGGATGCCCGCCGCATAGCGATGGATCTTGTCGAGCGCGGTCGCGAGCGACTGCGGATCGCCGGAAATCTGCGCGCCGCCGCGATCGGCCTCGAACTCGCGTGCCCGCGAAATCGCCATCTGGATCAGCGCACCGGCGATCGGCGCGAGCAGCGCGACCGCGATACCCGCGATCGGGTTGGCCGGCCGGCCGTTCTCGTCACGCCCGCCGAAGAACATCGCGAAGTTCGCGATTGCCGAGATCGCGCCCGCCATCGTCGCGGTGATCGTCGAGATCAGGATATCGCGGTGCTTCACGTGCGCGAGCTCGTGCGCCATCACGCCGCGCATCTCGCGCTCCGACAGCACGCGCAGGATGCCCGTGGTCGCGGCAACCGCCGCATGCTCGGGGTTGCGGCCCGTCGCGAACGCGTTCGGCGCATCCTCGTTGATCAGGTAGACGCGCGGCATCGGCAGGTTCGCGCGCGTGGCCAGCTCGCGCACCATCCGGTAGAACTGCGGCGCCGTGTTCTCGTCGACTTCCTGCGCGTTGTACATGCGCAGCACCATCTTGTCCGAAAACCAGTAAGAGAAGAAATTCATGCCGAGCGCGAACAGCAGCGCAATCGTCATGCCGCGCGAGCCGCCTATCATCCCGCCGATCACGATGAACAGGGCCGTGATCGCGGCCATCAGCATCGCCGTTTTGACCCAATTGAACATACCCACTCCTTATCCGTCAGGGGCCCGCCGCGCATCAAAGGGCACGGCGGAAAATTGTAAGCTATTTGTTAGATAAGGTCTTGCCGGAAAAATTCAATCTCAGCGTTGCGATGCTGCAAGACGAAGGCCGAGGCCGACGAAAGCGCTGCCGACCGTGCGGTCGAGCCATTTCTTGACGCCCGGCTTGCCGGAAAAGCGCGCGGTGACACTGCCCGCGACCCAGGCGACCAGGCTGGTCCACACCGTGCTCATGGCGACGAACACGCCGCCGAGGGTCAGGAACGCCCATGCCTTGTGCGGGCTGTCGGCCGCCACGAACTGCGGGAAAAACGACACGAAGAACAGCACGACCTTCGGGTTCAGCACGTTGGTCCAGAAGCCCTGCATGAACAACTGGCGCAGCGGCTTCGCGGCTTGCGCGGCGGCCGTGCCCGACGGCTCGGCCGCCTGCTTCGCGATGATCATCCGCACGCCGAGGTAGATCAGGTAGGCGGCGCCGACCAGCTTGATCACCGTGAACGCGGCAGCCGACGCCGCGAGCAGCGCGGTCAGGCCGAATGCGCAGGCGAGCGCGTGAACGCAGCAGCCGGCCGAAATGCCGAGTGCCGACATCAGCCCCGCGCCACGGCCCTGCGCGACGCTGCGGCCGACGATATAAGCCGTATCGGGGCCGGGCGTGACGTTCAGCAGGAAGACTGCCAGCACGAAGAAGCCGAAATGGGTGATGCCGAACATGAAAACCTCGAAACCGGGAAGCGCAGGGAAATTCTACGCGCGCCTGCCGCACCGCGCGACTCGGCCGTCCGGCCGATTGCGCACGCCCGGCAGGCCGTGTCGAATGACAGTCAGGCCGCTTCAGGCAACGTCAGTCAGCGCGAAACGCTGGCCCGCGGCGAGCGGCGAGCCGGCCAGGAATTCGCGCGCGGGCAGCCGCTTGCCGCCCGGCTTCTGCAACTGCGTGACGCGCAGCGCACCGCTGCCGCACGCGACGACCACGCCTTCCGGCGCGATGATCGAGGAGGCGC
>NZ_CAJNKE010000319.1 GCF_905232215.1 Burkholderia sp. LMG 13014 | reverse complement strand
CACCGCGCGCCCGCCCCCCCCCCGCGCGCCTCGAGCTCGTTGAGCGCGAACGGCTTGGCCATGTAGTCGTCGGCGCCGAGGTCGAGCCCCTTCACGCGCTCGTCGACGCTGTCGGCGGCCGTCAGGATCAGTACGGGGAGGTTGGAATTGCGGGCGCGCAGGCGCTTGAGCACGTCGAGCCCGGGCATTTTCGGGAGCCCGAGATCGAGGATCAGCAGGTCGAATGTCTGCATCGACAGCGCCGTATCGGCGTCGACGCCGGTCTTCACGTGGTCGACCGCATAGCCCGATTGGCGGAGTGACCGGGTGAGGCCGTCCGCGAGTATGCTGTCGTCTTCCGCGATGAGAATTCGCATGGTGCTGACCGATGGCCGGCAGGGCGTTCGCGCCGGCCGGCTGTCTCCGAAGTTATTCGTGTACAACGCAGCCTGCATTGCGGGCTTGCACAAAACACTGTTTTTTTATACAGTGTCTGCATTCGTGGGCGGCGCTTGAAAGCGGGCGCGCCTCTAACAGACGCTGCTCATCATAGCAAAGGACGATTCATGGAAGATAGCAAGAAGGGCTCCGGGATGACCGCCGAGAAGAGCAAGGCGCTGGCCGCCGCGCTTGCCCAGATCGAGAAGCAGTTCGGCAAGGGCTCGATCATGCGTATGGGCGACGGCGAGGCGACGGAGAACATCCAGGTCGTGTCCACGGGCTCGCTCGGTCTCGATATCGCGCTCGGCGTTGGCGGCCTGCCGCGCGGCCGGGTGGTCGAGATCTACGGTCCGGAATCGTCCGGTAAAACCACGCTCACGCTGCAGGTCATCGCCGAACTGCAGAAGATCGGCGGCACCGCAGCGTTCATCGACGCCGAGCACGCGCTCGATGTTCAATATGCTGCGAAGCTCGGCGTGAACGTGCCGGAGCTGCTGATCTCGCAGCCGGACACCGGCGAGCAGGCGCTTGAAATCACCGACGCGCTGGTGCGCTCGGGCTCGATCGACATGATCGTCATCGACTCGGTCGCGGCGCTCGTGCCGAAGGCCGAAATCGAAGGCGAGATGGGCGATTCGCTGCCGGGTCTGCAGGCCCGCCTGATGTCGCAGGCGCTGCGCAAGCTGACCGGCACGATCAAGCGCACGAACTGCCTCGTGATCTTCATCAACCAGATCCGGATGAAGATCGGCGTGATGTTCGGCAACCCGGAAACCACGACGGGCGGTAATGCGCTGAAGTTCTACTCGTCGGTGCGTCTCGACATCCGCCGGATCGGCTCGATCAAGAAGAACGACGAGGTGATCGGCAACGAAACCCGCGTGAAGGTCGTCAAGAACAAGGTGTCGCCGCCGTTCCGTGAAGCGATCTTCGACATCCTGTATGGCGAAGGCATTTCGCGTCAGGGCGAGATCATCGATCTCGGCGTGCAGGCGAAGATCGTCGACAAGGCGGGCGCCTGGTACAGCTACAACGGCGAGAAGATTGGCCAGGGCAAGGACAACGCGCGTGAATTCTTGCGCGAGAATCCGGAAATCGCGCGCGAGATCGAGAACCGCATTCGCGAATCGCTCGGCGTGGTCGCCATGCCCGATGGTGCAGGCCAGGACGAAGCCGAGGCGATGGACGAAGAAGAGTGATGGTCGGGCGCCGAGGTCAGGCTGGCGAGCCGGAGGAGAGCGATGTGCCCGAAACGGCAGGTCGCTCCGGCCGGCGAGCCGGATCCTCGGGCGCCGATCGGCGGGGCGCGGGCAGCAATGCCGCGAACCGCACCGCGACGAGGGCATCCGACGATGCCCTCGTTTCGTTTGAGATTGCCGCACCGGACGATCCGTTCGACGACGATGAATCGTTCGACGCGCACGACCGCTCCCGCCGCCGTGTTTCCGGTGTCAGCTTCCCGGGCGATCGCGCAGCCGATGCATCGGCGCCGGCCAGGGAAGATGTCTATACGCGCAGCAGCCAGCATCCGCGCCGCACACGTCGCGCGTCGGGTGCTTCTTCCAGTGCTTCGTCAAGCGACGCTCCGGGCGCTACCGAGCGCAAGTCGTCGAAGCCTCAGCGATCGTTGAAGGGCCGCGCGCTCGGCTATCTATCCCGCCGCGAATACAGCCGTACGGAACTCGCGCGCAAGCTCGCGCCCTACGTCGGCGAAGACGAATCCGTCGACCCCGTACTCGATGCGCTGGAACAGGAAGGCTGGCTGTCCGATGCGCGCTTCACCGAGAGTCTCGTGCATCGTCGCGCGTCGCGTGTGGGCGTCGCGCGCATCGTCAGCGAGCTGAAGCGTCATGCGGTGGGCGACACGCTCGTCGAGGAGGTGAATGCCCAGCTCCGCGAGACCGAATGGGCGCGTGCGCAGGCGGTCTGGCGCAAGAAATTCGGTGCACTGCCGCAAACGCCGGCAGAACGTGCGAAGCAGGCGCGCTTTCTCGCCGCACGCGGCTTCTCGAGCGCGACCATCGTGAAGTTGCTGAAGGTCGGCGACGATTTCCCGATCGACGACTGACTGCTCCGATCGCGCGCGTGGCGCGCGATTTTGCTGCAACGCAACCACTTCCGGACAGGCGGGAATACCCGCCGTCGCGTCAAACTGTCTCAAATACCCAATATGCTAAAATCCACGGGTTTTCCTCTTCGGCCTCAACCTCCAGCATGCCGCTATCCGAGCCCGTGCCCGTCAGTTGCGACATCAACGCGCAATCCGAGCGGAAGCTTACGAGCGCGGCGACGGCTTGTGGGACATCGAAGCCTGCCTGACCGACCACAAGCCGCGCGATGTCGCGCTTGCGTCGGGCATCCGGCCCCAGGGCCTGCCGATCCACGAACTCTGGCTGCGCGTGACTATCGATCGTGACCTCAATGTCGTCGACGCCGAAGCGTCTTCGGAATGGGTTCCCTATCCTGGTCACTGTCAATCCGCCTCTCCCGCCTATCGGGCCCTGATCGGGCTCAATCTCTTCCGCAATTTCCGCCGCAATGCGAACCGGCTGCTCGCCGGCGTCGCAGGCTGCTCCCATCTCACCGAACTGTGCGCCGTGCTGCCGACGGCAGCGATCCAGGCGTTCGCCGGTGATGTGTGGAACGTGCGCGAGGAGGGGGGCGAAGGGCCGGATCACGGCGGCGTGCACGACGAAGCGCCTTTCCAGCTCGGCCGCTGCCGGGCATTGCGGTTCGACGGCGAGGTCGTGCGGCAGTACTACCCGCGCTGGTATGGCGCGAGACGGCCGGACGTGCCCGGTGAAGGCAGCACGAAGGAATGAACGGAAATCATTCGAAGAAGCGTCTAAAGCGACTTTTCATTCAACTCTCAGACTGAAGGGAATCACGCATGAAGATTCACGAGTACCAGGGTAAGGAAATCCTGCGGAAATTCGGAGTCGCGGTACCGCGCGGCAAGCCGGCGTTCTCGGTTGACGAGGCCGTCAAGGTGGCAGAAGAGCTCGGCGGCCCGGTATGGGTCGTGAAGGCTCAGATTCACGCGGGTGGCCGTGGCAAGGGCGGCGGCGTGAAGGTGGCGAAGTCGATCGAGCAGGTCCGCGAATACGCGAACCAGATCCTCGGCATGCAGCTCGTCACGCACCAGACGGGCCCGGAAGGCCAGAAGGTCAACCGTCTGATGGTCGAAGAAGGCGCCGACATCAAGCAGGAACTGTATGTCAGCCTCGTCGTCGATCGCGTGACGCAAAAGATCGTTCTGATGGGTTCGAGCGAAGGCGGCATGGACATCGAAGAAGTTGCCGAAAAGCACCCGGAACTGATCCACAAGGTCATCGTCGAGCCGTCGACGGGCCTGCTCGACGCGCAAGCCGACGACCTCGCCGCGAAGATCGGCGTGCCGGCTGCTTCGATTCCGCAAGCACGCGCGATCCTGCAAGGCCTGTACAAGGCATTCTGGGAAACCGACGCATCGCTGGCTGAAATCAACCCGCTGAACGTCTCCGGCGACGGCAAGGTCATCGCACTCGACGCGAAGTTCAACTTCGACTCGAACGCGCTGTTCCGCCACCCGGAAATCGTCGCTTACCGCGACCTGGACGAAGAAGATCCGGCTGAAATCGAAGCGTCGAAGTTCGACCTCGCGTACATCTCGCTCGACGGCAACATCGGCTGTCTCGTGAACGGCGCAGGCCTGGCGATGG
The DNA here is from genome assembly GCF_905232215.1 of Burkholderia sp. LMG 13014. Lineage (GTDB taxonomy): Bacteria > Pseudomonadota > Gammaproteobacteria > Burkholderiales > Burkholderiaceae > Burkholderia. Next base: position 2,743 of record NZ_CAJNKE010000319.1, on the reverse strand, counting down.
CGACGATGGACACCATCAAGCTGTTCGGCGGCGAGCCGGCGAACTTCCTGGACGTCGGCGGTGGCGCGACGACCGAGAAGGTCACGGAAGCGTTCAAGCTGATGCTGAAGAACCCGGATCTGAAGGCGATCCTCGTGAACATCTTCGGCGGCATCATGCGCTGCGACGTGATCGCGGAAGGCGTGATCGCCGGTTCGAAGGCCGTGAACCTGAACGTGCCGCTCGTCGTGCGCATGAAGGGCACGAACGAGGACCTCGGCAAGAAGATGCTGGCCGATTCGGGCCTGCCGATCATCTCGGCGGACAGCATGGAAGAAGCTGCGCAGAAGGTTGTCGCGGCTGCCGCAGGCAAGTAAGCGCGCGCTAATGAACACGCATGGCGGCGCGGTTCGCTCGCGACGCCAATCGAACAGAGGTCAAAATACATGTCGATTCTGATCAACAAGGACACGAAGGTCATCACGCAGGGCATTACCGGCAAAACCGGTCAGTTCCATACGCGCGCCTGCCGTGAATACGCAAACGGCCGCGAAGCATTCGTCGCGGGCGTGAACCCGAAGAAGGCCGGCGAAGATTTCGAAGGCATTCCGATCTACGCAAGCGTCAAGGAAGCGAAGGCAGAAACCGGCGCGACCGTGTCGGTCATCTACGTTCCGCCGGCAGGCGCAGCGGCTGCGATCTGGGAAGCGGTCGAAGCCGATCTGGATCTCGCGATCTGTATCACGGAAGGCATCCCCGTCCGCGACATGATCGAAGTGAAGGACCGCATGCGTCGCGAAGGCCGCAAGACGCTGCTGCTCGGGCCGAACTGCCCGGGCACGATCACGCCGGACGAGCTGAAGATCGGCATCATGCCGGGTCACATCCACCGCAAGGGCCGCATCGGCGTCGTGTCGCGTTCGGGCACGCTGACGTATGAAGCGGTTGCTCAGCTGACGGCACTCGGCCTCGGCCAGTCGTCGGCAGTCGGTATCGGCGGCGACCCGATCAACGGTCTGAAGCACATCGACGTGATGAAGATGTTCAACGACGATCCGGATACGGATGCGGTCGTGATGATCGGCGAAATCGGTGGTCCGGACGAAGCCAATGCGGCAGAGTGGATCAAGGACAACATGAAGAAGCCGGTCGTTGGCTTCATCGCTGGCGTCACGGCGCCTCCGGGCAAGCGCATGGGCCACGCCGGCGCGCTGATCTCGGGCGGTGCGGATACGGCCGAAGCGAAGCTGGAAATCATGGAAGCGTGTGGCATCACCGTCACGCGCAACCCGTCGGAAATGGGCCGTCTGCTGAAGAAGGCGCTGTAATATTTCCCCTGGGTTCGTCCTGCAGAAAACGCCGGCTTTGCCGGCGTTTTTTGTTATGCTCGCGCAATGAATTCGTAAGCACCGGGCATGCATCGCGCATGTGCCGGCGATGAACCGGGCCGCCTGCGAGGCGGCCGCCGTCCTGCCCGTCACGCCATGCTCGAATTCCTGACGTCGCTCCACTGGGGCGCCGTATTCCAGATCATCATCATCGATATCCTGCTCGGCGGTGACAACGCGGTCGTAATCGCGCTCGCCTGCCGCAACCTGCCCGCGAACCAGCGGCTGCGCGGTGTCATCTGGGGCACCGCGGGGGCGATCCTGCTACGCATCGCGCTGATCACGTTTGCGGTCGCGCTGCTCGACGTGCCGTTCCTGAAGCTCGGTGGCGGGCTGCTGCTGCTGTGGATCGGCATCAAGCTGATGGCGCCGGCCGCCGACGCGCACGACGACATCAAGCCGGCCAGCCGGCTGTGGGACGCGGTGAAGACGATCGTGATCGCCGATGCGGTGATGAGCCTCGACAACGTGATCGCGATCGCCGGCGCGGCCGAGCAGGCCGATCCGTCGCACCGGATCGCGCTCGTGATCTTCGGGCTCGTCGTCAGCGTGCCGATCATCGTGTGGGGCAGCACGCTGGTGCTGAAACTGCTCGACCGCTTCCCCGTAGTCGTCGCGTTCGGCGCCGGGCTGCTCGGCTGGATCGCGGGCGGGCTGATCGTGAACGACCCGGTCGGCGATCGCTGGCCGGTGCTCGATACGCCGGAGGCCCTCTACGGCGCGAGCATCACGGGCGCGCTGTTCGTCGTGGCGATCGGTTACACGCTCAGGAAGCGCCGCGACGTACCGCACGCGCACTGACATTGGCCGTCCGGCCGACTGCCGGATTCACGGCCCGCTGGCTACGATCGAGACGCCTGCCTTTATCGGCAGGCGTTTTTCGTTTCCGGAGCCTGCCATGTTCGAAGCCTTTTCCATTTCCCTGTTCCGCCGCGTTGCCGCCGATCTGCGGCGCGCGAACCGGCCGTCGCCGCGCTGGCGGCTGGCCGGCTTCACGCTGATCGAACTGATGATCGTGCTGGCGATCGTCGGCGTGATCGCAGCCTATGCGATTCCCGCGTACCAGGATTACCTGGCGCGCTCGCGCGTCGGCGAGGGGCTCGCGCTCGCGTCGTCCGCGCGGCTTGCCGTTGCCGACAACGCCGCAAGCGGCACGAGCCTCGATGGCGGCTACAGCCCGCCGGCCGCGACCCGCAACGTCGAATCCGTCGCGATCGACAGCAACACCGGCCAGATCACGGTCGCATTCACCACGCGCGTCGCCGCGGCCGGCACCAATACGCTGGTGCTCGTGCCGTCCGCGCCCGACAAGGCCGATGCGCCCACCGCGCGCGTGCCGCTCAAAAAGGGCGCGATGCAGGCCGGTGCGATCGCGT
>NZ_CAJNKE010000318.1 GCF_905232215.1 Burkholderia sp. LMG 13014 | reverse complement strand
GGCCGGTGCGCCGCAAGGCGGCAACCTGCAGCGCGTGACGGTTGCGCAGGCATCGGCCCAGCCGGGGCTGCAGGACGTCAACATCATTCGCGACGCCAGCCTCGACCAATACCTTGAAGCGCACCAGCAATTCGCGCAGCAGCCCGTCGTCACGGGTTCGATGCCGCTGATCCGCGCTGCCGTGACCACCACGCCAGGCCAATAAACCCGATGCGGACATTGCAGTTGAATCACGCCATCTCCGGATGGAAGCGGCTGCCGGCCCTCCTGCTTTGCGCAGCCGCCCTGTTGTCCGTTCAATCCCTTCCTGCCAGCGCCCAGCAACCGGACGATCCCGTCGCGACCCGCAAGGGTGCCGCGGACTGGCTCGACCGTGTCCAGCAGGCGGCGCAGCAGCAGAGCTACGAAGGCACGTTCGTCTACCAGCGCGGCGGGTATGTGCAGTCGTCGCGCATCGCGCACGTCTCGTCCCGCGACGGCGAGTTCGAGCGCATCGAGACGCTTGACGGCAAGCCGCGCAAGCTGCTGCGCCATAACGACGAGCTGTACACGTTCGTGCCCGAGCGCAAGCTGTGCGTGGTCGAACGCCGTCAGACACGCGACTCGTTCCCCGCGCTGCTCGGCGCGAGCGGCGAGCACGTGATGTCCGTCTACGACGCAAAGTCGCTCGGCAAGGATCGCGTGGCGGGGATCGACGCGCAGGTCGTCGAACTCGTGCCGAAGGATGCGTACCGCTTCACGTACAAGCTGTGGGCCGACGCGCGCACCGGGCTGCTGCTGCGTTCGCAGACGCTCGATGCGAACGATCACGTGCTCGAGCAGATCGCGTTCTCGCAATTGCAGGCGGGCGGCGCAAGCGGCGACAAGGCCGCGATCGCGGCCGGCATGCGCAACCTGAACGGCTGGACGGTCGTGCGTCCGCCGGTCGCGACAGTCGACATGGAAGCGCAGGGCTGGCAGCTCGCACCGGGCGTGGCCGGTTTCCAGAAGATTCGTGAAGTGCGCCGGCCGATGGCCGCGCGCGACGCGGGCGAGCCGCCGATCCCGGTCGACCAGGCCGTCTTCACCGACGGCCTCGCGACGATCTCGGTCTTCATCGAGCCGGCCGAAAAGAATACGCGCAAGGAAGGCGCGGGCAGCACCGGTGCAACGAACGTGCTCGTGAAGCGCCGCGGCGACTACTGGATCACCGTGCTCGGCGAAGTGCCGCCGGCTACGTTGCAGCAGTTCGCGTCTGCCATAGAATACAAGGCTTCCAAGTAACGCTACGGCTTCCGACATGATGAAACTCACGCTGCGCAAATGGCTCGCGGCCGCGGCGCTGTCTGCCTGCTTGCCGCTCGTGCCGCATACCGCGTTCGCGGTGACGGCTCCCGCTGCCAGCCTGCCCGACTTCGCCGACCTGGTCGAAAAGGTCGGGCCGGCCGTCGTGAACATCCGGACCACCGCCAACGTGCCGACGAGCAGCGGCCCGCGCGGGATGCTCCCGCCGGGCTTCGACAACGGCGACATGTCGGAATTCTTCCGGCGCTTCTTCGGCATTCCGCTGCCGCAGGCGCCCGGCAACGGTAGCGGCAATGGCGGCGGCAATCCGAAGAGCGCGCCGACGCCGGACAATCCGCCCGACACCGAACAGAATCGCGGCGTCGGCTCGGGTTTCATCGTGTCGGCCGACGGTTACGTGATGACCAATGCGCACGTCGTCGACGATGCGGACACCATCTACGTGACGCTGACCGACAAGCGCGAATTCAAGGCGAAGCTGATCGGCGTCGACGATCGCACGGACGTCGCGGTCGTCAAGATCCAGGCGTCGAACCTGCCGGTGGTCGCGATCGGCGATTCGAACAAGGTGCGCGTCGGCGAGTGGGTCGTCGCGATCGGTTCGCCGTTCGGCCTCGACAACACCGTGACGGCCGGCATCGTCAGCTCGAAGAGCCGCAATACCGGCGACTACCTGCCGTTCATCCAGACCGACGTCGCCGTGAACCCCGGCAACTCGGGTGGCCCGCTGATCAACATGCAGGGCGAGGTGATCGGCATCAACTCGCAGATCTACAGCCGTACCGGCGGCTTCATGGGCATCTCGTTCGCGATCCCGATCGACGAGGCGATGCGCGTGGCCGACCAGCTGAAGGCGACGGGCAAGGTCACGCGCGGCCGGATTGCGGTCGCGATCGGCGAAGTGACGAAGGACGTGGCCGATTCGATCGGGCTGCCGAAGGCGGAAGGTGCGCTCGTCAGCAGCGTCGAGCCGGGCGGCCCGGCCGACAAGGCGGGCATCCAGCCGGGTGACATCATCCTGAAGTTCAATGGTCGTTCGGTCGATACGGCGTCGGATCTGCCGCGCATGGTCGGCGACACGAAGCCCGGCACCAAGGCGACGGTCAGCGTATGGCGCAAGGGTCAGGCACGCGATCTGCCGATCACGATCGCGGAGACGCCGGCCGAATCGACGGCGAAGGCCGAGCAGCGCAAGAACGTGCCGCAGAAGCCGCGCCAGACCAATTCGCTCGGTCTGACGGTCAGCGACCTGACGGCGGAGCAACTGAAGACGCTGAAGCTGAAGGGCGGCGTGCAGATCGACGGCGTCGACGGCCCGGCCGCCCGTGCGGGCCTGCAGCGCGGCGACGTCGTGCTGCGTGTCGGCGACACCGACATCACGAACGCGAAGCAGTTCGCCGACGTGACCGCGCAGCTCGATCCGCAGAAGGCGGTCGCGGTGCTCGTGCGGCGCGGCGACAACACGCAGTTCGTGCCGGTGCGGCCGCGCCAGAAGTAACGCGCCGATGTTTACGCTCTACGGCCGCGGCTGGTGCCACCTGTGCGACGACATGCGCGACGCACTGGCGCCGGTGGCGGCCGAATTCGGCGTCGCGGTCGATTACATCGACATCGACGCCGATGCGGCGCTTGTCGCCCGTTACGACGAGGATGTGCCCGTGCTGCTGCTGGACGGGGCGGAGGTATGCCGCCACCGGTTCGACGACGCACGGGTGCGCGAGGCGCTGACGGCACGGCGCTGAGCCTGGCCTGCCGCCGGCGGGTGTCGCTTCGCACGGGGCTTGACCCGGCAGGCGCCCCCGGCGGGCCACTGCACGGCCCGGCGTAGGAAATCCCGCCCGGCAAAGGCCTTTTCGGCTAAAATAAGCTGTTTTTTCACCGACTTACACAAGGCGTGCTCTGCAGTCGTCGAGCGCGCCTTTTTCGCTTGATCGGCACTGAATGGATCATATTCGCAATTTCTCGATCATCGCGCACATCGACCATGGCAAGTCGACGCTCGCGGATCGCATCATCCAGGTATGCGGCGGCCTCGCCGACCGTGAAATGGAGGCGCAAGTACTCGACTCGATGGATATCGAGCGCGAGCGCGGCATCACGATCAAGGCGCAGACGGCCGCGCTGTCCTATCGCGCACGCGACGGCAAGGTCTACAACCTGAACCTGATCGACACGCCGGGGCACGTCGACTTCTCGTACGAAGTCAGCCGTTCGCTGTCCGCATGCGAAGGCGCGCTGCTGGTCGTCGATGCGAGCCAGGGCGTCGAGGCGCAGACGGTCGCGAACTGCTACACGGCGATCGAGCTCGGCGTCGAGGTCGTTCCCGTGCTGAACAAGATCGACCTGCCGGCCGCGAACCCCGAAAACGCGATCGAGGAGATCGAGGACGTGATCGGCATCGACGCGACCGACGCGACGCGTTGCAGCGCGAAGACGGGTCTGGGCGTCGAGGACGTGCTCGAATCGCTGATCGCGAAGGTGCCGCCGCCGAAGGGCGATCCGGCCGCGCCGCTGCAGGCGCTGATCATCGATTCGTGGTTCGACAACTACGTCGGCGTCGTGATGCTCGTACGCATCGTTAACGGCACGCTGCGCCCGAAGGACAAGATCAAGCTGATGGCGACCGGCGCGCAGTATCCGGTCGAGCACATCGGCGTGTTCACGCCGAAGTCGCGCAATCTCGAAACGCTGTCGGCCGGGCAGGTGGGTTTCATCATCGCCGGCATCAAGGAACTGACGGCAGCGAAGGTCGGCGACACCGTCACGCACGTGACCAAGGCGGCCGTCGAGCCGCTGCCGGGCTTCAAGGAAGTGAAGCCGCAGGTGTTCGCGGGGCTGTATCCGGTCGAGGCTAACCAGTATGACGCACTGCGCGAATCGCTCGAGAAGCTGAAGTTGAACGATGCGTCGCTGCAGTACGAGCCGGAAGTGTCGCAGGCGCTCGGCTTCGGTTTCCGCTGCGGCTTCCTTGGCCTGCTGCACATGGAAATCGTGCAGGAGCGGCTCGAGCGCGAGTTTGACATGGACCTCATCACGACCGCGCCGACGGTTGTCTACGAGGTCATGATGAGCGACGGCGCGATCGTCAAGGTCGAGAATCCGGCGAAGATGCCGGAGCCGCCGAGGATCGAGGAGATTCGCGAGCCGATCGTCACGGTGAACCTGTACATGCCGCAGGACTACGTCGGCTCCGTGATCACGCTGTGCGAGCAGAAGCGCGGATCGCAGATCAACATGCAATATCACGGCCGTCAGGTGCAACTGACCTACGAGATCCCGATGGCCGAGATCGTGCTCGATTTCTTCGATCGCCTGAAGTCGGTGTCGCGCGGCTACGCGTCGATGGACTACGAGTTCAAGGAATACCGTGCGGCCGACGTCGTGAAGGTCGACATGCTGATCAACGGTGACAAGGTCGATGCGTTGTCGGTTATCGTCCACCGTTCGCAGTCGCAGTACCGCGGCCGCGAAGTGGCCGCGAAGATGCGCGAGATCATTCCACGCCAGATGTACGACGTGGCGATCCAGGCTACGATCGGCGCGCACATCATTGCCCGCGAGAACATCAAGGCGCTGCGCAAGAACGTGCTCGCGAAGTGCTATGGCGGCGACATCTCGCGAAAGAAGAAACTGCTCGAAAAGCAGAAAGCGGGTAAGAAACGGATGAAGCAGGTGGGTTCGGTCGAGATCCCGCAGGAAGCGTTCCTTGCAATCTTGCGCGTCGAAGACAAATAACAGGACTGATCCTTTTATGAATTTTGCGCTGATTCTTTTTGTGCTCGTCGTCTTGACGGGCGTAGCGTGGGTGCTGGACAAGCTGGTGTTCCTGCCGCGGCGACGCAAGGCGGCCGACTCGGCGATCGAGGAGTTCGATCGCCAGCAGTCGCGCATCGACAAGCGTTTCGCGGATGAAAACGCGGTGCAGACGCGTTCGAAGCTGCGCGACGAGAAGCTGCGCCAGCCGTGGTGGCTCGAGTACACGGCGAGCTTCTTCCCGGTGATCCTGGCGGTGTTCGTCGTGCGTTCGTTCGTCGTCGAGCCGTTCAAGATCCCGTCGGGCTCGATGGTGCCGACGCTGCTCGTCGGCGATTTCATCCTCGTCAACAAGTTCGAATACGGGCTGCGCCTGCCGGTCACGAACACGAAGATCACGCAGGGCAGCCCGCTGTCGCGCGGCGACGTCGTCGTGTTCCGTTATCCGAAGGACGAGTCGGTCGACTACATCAAGCGCGTGATCGGCCTGCCGGGCGATACCGTTGCTTACCAGGACAAGCAGCTCACGATCAACGGCCAGCCGGTGCCCGAAGCGCCGCTGCCCGATTTCTTCGACGACGAGCGCCAGAATTACGCGAAGCAGTTCGAGGAAACGATCGGCAACAAGAAGAACGCGATCCTCAACAACCCGGCCGTGCCGCCGTTCGTGATGGGCGCATACGACTATCCGTTTCGCGACAACTGCACGTACAACAGTCGCGGCGTGATCTGCAAGGTGCCGCCCGGTCATTACTTCATGATGGGCGACAACCGCGACAACAGTGCGGACAGCCGCTACTGGGGTTTCGTGCCGGACCAGAACATCGTCGGCCGCGCGTTCTTCATCTGGATGAACTTCAGCGACCTGAAGCGCATCGGTTCCTTCAACTGATCGCATTCGACTCATTCGCACTACGCGATGCACGGGCCGCGTCGCGTAGTGCCGAACTACTTTAAGAACCGGCGGTAACACCGCCTCGTCACGCCTTTTCGTGTCCAGCCGTGCCGTTTCGGCCCGACCGGCGCCCGCGTTATACTCCTGCACATGCCCCTATCCCAGTTGGAAAGCCGGCTGCGCTACGAATTTCGCAATGCGGAATTGTTGCGCCAGGCTTTGACCCATCGTAGTCACAGTGCCACGCACAACGAACGGCTCGAGTTTCTCGGCGATTCCGTTCTGAATTGCGCGGTGGCCGCCCTTTTGTTCCAGCGTTTCAGCAAGCTGGACGAAGGCGATCTGTCGCGCGTACGCGCCAACCTCGTCAAACAGCAGTCGCTGTATGAAATTGCTCAGGCCCTGAATATCTCGGACGGGCTGCGGCTCGGCGAGGGCGAACTGCGTAGCGGTGGGTTCCGCCGCCCGTCGATCCTCGCGGACGCGTTCGAAGCCATCATCGGGGCCGTGTTCCTCGATGGCGGCTTCGAAGCCGCCCAAGGGGTCATCAAGCGCCTCTATATCCCGATTCTCGACCACATCGATCCGCGCACGCTCGGCAAGGACGCGAAGACGCTGCTGCAGGAGTACCTGCAGGGGCACAAGATCGCGCTGCCGACTTACACGGTGGTCGCGACGCATGGTGCGGCGCACAATCAGCAATTCGAAGTCGAATGCACGGTGCCGAAGCTCGACGTGAAGGTGTCGGGCTCCGGTGCGAGCCGGCGCGCGGCCGAGCAGGCCGCCGCGAAGAAGGCACTCGATGAAGTGATGGCGGCCGCCCCGATGCTGGCCACGAAGCCGAAGCGCTCGAAAAACGCGCGCGGGTCGAAGCATGTCGAACCCGAAATCGTGCCGGGCGTGAAGGGCGTGCAGGAAGCGCTCGACCTGCGCTCGCC
>NZ_CAJNKE010000317.1 GCF_905232215.1 Burkholderia sp. LMG 13014 | reverse complement strand
GAACACCCTCCCCTCGTGCGCATCGAGCCGCTCGGCGCGACCTTCGACGCGCCCGATTCGCTGACGCTGCTCGAAGCCGCCGCGTTCGCGCACGTGTCGCTGCCGCGTTCGTGCCGCAACGGCACGTGCCGCAGTTGCCTTTGCCGGATCGTCAGCGGCAGCGTACGCTACACGATCGAATGGCCGGGGCTGAGCCGCGAGGAAAAAGCCGACGGCTATACGCTGCCGTGCGTGGCTGTCGCGACGTCGGACCTCGTGCTCGACGTGCCCGACGCGGTCATGCTCGACTAGACGCGGCGCGCGCTCGCGCGTGCCGTCCAGCCAAGGTTGATCCTGTGTGGAGAACGTCATGACCCAGCAAACCGATCGCATCGAAAAGCAGGCCCTGCTCAATGCATCGCCCGACCGCGTGTGGGAAGCCGTCAGCAACTCCGGCGAATTCGGCCAGTGGTTCGGCGTCACGTTCGACGGACCGTTCGCGGCCGGCCAGCCGCTGTTCGGCCGCATCACGCCGACCCGCGTCGACGACGACGTCGCCAAGGCACAAGAGCCCTATGCGGGCACCGTGTTCGAAATCGTCGTCGATCGCGTCGAGCCGAAGCACCTGTTCTCGTTTCGCTGGCATCCGTTCGCGATCGACCCGAATTTTGACTACACGTCCGAGCCGATGACGCTCGTCACGTTCGCGCTCGCCGCACAGGCCGGCGGCACGCTGCTCACGGTCACCGAAACGGGCTTCGACCAGTTGATCGAAGCGCGCCGCGCGAAGGCGCGCGAGATGAACGATCACGGCTGGGCCGCGCAGATGACGCTGATCACGAAATACCTGGCGAAGCACGCGTAGCGCGCCGCCACGCCGCATGTCCGTGTCGACATGCGAATCGACGTGCGTGGCATAATCCGCTCCATCGTCGTCCAACCGTCGCCGCGCATCGCATGCTGAGTCGTCGCCTCCGAAAGATCGGCAGTCTGATCGGGATGCTCGCCATCCTGATGACGGCGCTCGCGCCGACGATCTCGCAGGCACTGACGACGCAGCAGCGCGTCGATACGCTGCTGGCCGGCTACTGCACGGCCGCGCCGGCCACCGGCGAGCACGCCGCCGATTCGGCGCAGAAGAGCCTGACGGCCCACCTCCAGGCATGCGGCTATTGCAGCCTGCTTGCCCATACACCTGCACTGCCCGCGCCCGAACTGACGTTCGCGGCCAACGTGCACGTCATTCAGCACCGCGAAGCGACCCGCTTCGAAAGCCTGCGCCGCGCGCTGCCGCTCACGGCCGCGCAACCGCGCGCCCCTCCGTTCCCGTCCTGATTCGTCGTCAACGCCCGTGATGCCATAACGCATCGCGTGGTTCGCGCGCGCCACCCGCGCGCGTGACGTGTCACGTTTCGAAGGACGATCATGTCTCACCGTGTTGCGCGCGGCATCGTGCCGTGCGTGCGGCTGGCTGCTTCCGGCCCGGACTGTCGCGCCGACATTCGCTCGCGGGCGAACGTCCGGCCGCGCATGTTCGCGCCGGCATCGGCCGCCATCGGTGCTGCCGCGAGGGTGCGCGTGCATCCGTCCGTCGAATCCGTGTTGCGCCATCCGATTCACCACTCGCACATTCGACCATGAACACCACTACTTTCGTTCGCGGCGCGCTCGCCGCACTCGGCTTCGTCGTCACCCAGGCCGCCCACGCCCACGCGCTCCCGAAGACGCAGGAGCCGGCCCCCGACGCCACGCTGTCGACCGCACCGCACGCGGTCACGATCGGCTTCAGCGAAGCGCTCGAGCCCGCTTTCAGCTCGATCGCCGTCACCGATAGCCACGGGCAGTCGGTCGTCGACGGGAAATCGTCCGTCGACGCCGGCAACCGGAAGCGCATGCACGTCGCACTGGCCAGCCTGACCGCCGGCACGTACAAGGTCGCGTGGATCGCGGTGGCCAGTGACGGCCATCGCACGCAAGGTCACTACGCATTCACGCTGAAATGAGGTTCGCGATGCGTATCGGCGTGCCGCGCCGGTCGCGTCGCTGTCCCTACCCGCTGCATCCGCCGCACCCACCCATAAGGAGAACCAACCATGAAACGCTCGATTCCGACCGCCCTGCTGTTCGCGCTGCTGGCGCTGCAAACCCCCGCCACGTTCGCCGCGCCGGCCGTGCAGGCTGAAAACTGCTGGATCCGCGCGATGCCGGCGACCGTGCCGTCGTCCGGCTACTTCACGCTGAAGAACGACGGCGACGCCCCCGTGACGCTGACGGGCCTCGACACGCCCGCGTACGGGATGGCGATGCTGCATGAGACGCAGACGAACGGCAGCACCGCGAAGATGGTTCACGTCGACGCCGTCGAAGTCCCCGCGCACGGCACGGTGACCTTCAAGCCGAAGAGCTATCACGTGATGCTGGAGCAACCGCGCCAGGCCGTCGCGCCCGGCGCGAAAGTGCCGTTCCGGCTGCATTTCGCGGACGGCTCGACGGTGTCCGTGACCTGCGACGCGAAGGCACCGGCTTACGCCGGCCAGTAACGCCATCCTCCCCCGATCGAAGGAGACGCACATGAAACACCGCCTGCCGCTGGCCGACCTGATCGTCCGCTACCGGACGCCGCTGAACGTCGCCGTGCTGATCGTCTGCGGGATGTGGGCCGGGTGGATCGCGTGGATGACGCGACCCGCCGCGATCGATACACCACCGTCGATTCCGGCGTACTGCATGCGCGACGCAAACTGACACACGCGACGGCACGGTTCCGGCGCAAGCCTGCGTCAATTATTGGCGTGGCATCATCGCTTCATCCCGACCGCCGGAACCGCCTCTCGGAGCGCCGCATGTCCCTTCAGACCTGGATGCTGTTTGCCGCAGCCTATCTCGCCACGACGCTGTCGCCGGGGCCCAACGTGCTGCTCGTCATCCGCAACACGGTGCGCTACGGCACGCACGGCACGGCCGCGACGATCGCGGGCAACCTCGTCGCGCAGGGCGTGGTCGTGCTGCTCGTCGCGCTTGGCGTCGGCGCGGTGCTGGCCGCGATGCCGCCGCTGTTCGTCGCAATGAAGGTGGTCGGCGCCGCGTATCTGATATTCCTCGGTGTCCGGCAACTGCGCGGCGACCGCAAGGCCGCCGCTTCGACCGGGGCGGCGGAGATCGCCGTGCCCGACCGCAGGAAACTGTTCCGCGAAGCGCTGTTCGTCTCGGGCAGCAATCCGAAGACGATGATCTTCCTGTCGGCGTTCATGCCGCAGTTCATCGTGCACGACCGCCCGCTCGCGCTGCAGTTCGTCGTGATGTACGCGACGATCGCATGCACCGTCGTGGTCGTTCACAGCGTCTATTCGGCCGGCGTGCGCCGGTTCCATCGCGGCTTCGGCATGAGCCGCGCGGTGCGTGCGCTCAAGCGTGCCAGCGGGCTGCTGTTCGTCGCGCTCGGGATCAAGCTGCTGACTGCGCGGCAGGCGTAAGGAGCCGCGCGCCGGTCAGCGTGCGTGCGCGGCCAGCTCGGCCGCGATCTCGCCGAACGACGGCCGCGCATCGATGTCTTCGTTCAGGCAGGCCACCGCGAGCGCATCGAGCGCGTTCCTGCCGGCCCACGTGCGCGGCTCGCATCGCTCGAGCAACTCGCCGAGCAGATGACCGAACGCCCGCACCTCGAGCCGTTCGAACCCTGCGCCGCGCGTGCGATCGTTCGCATCGTAGAGCGACGCTGCGCCGAAATCCCCGAGCAGCGCGCCACCTTCGCCATCGTGCAGGATGTTGTGCGCGTACAGGTCGCCATGCATGATGCCGCGTGCGTGCAGATGGCCCGCCACCGACGCGATGCCGTGCGCGATCCGCATCGCTGCCGCCGGCTCGAATCTCGCGTCGGCCGCATACACGTCGCGCGTGCACGACGCGAAGCTCGGCGGCCCGGCGAGGTTCGTGAGCGCGGGATCGACCAGTTCCATCACGAGGCCGTGCGTGCCGTCGGGATGCCCGCTCACCTTGCCGATCACCGGGATCATGTTCGGGTGGCGGCCGGCGTGCAGGCACGCGGCCATTTCGCAATCGGGCAGGCCATCGCTCGTCACCGCGCCCTTGAACAGCTTGACCGCGACCGCCCGTGGCGGATGCCCGTCCACGCGCCACTGCGCGCGGTAAATGACGCCCGACGCGCCCTCGCCCAGCTTCTGCTCGCAGGCCAGCGACGCCCAGTCGATATCCACGACCTCGGGCCCGGCCGACGCCGCGGCTTCCGGCGCGGCACCGAACGGGTTGCCTGCGGTGGCGAGCCACGCGAGGCGCGGCAGGCGCAGCAGCCAGTCGGGCAGTTCGTCCAGCCGGTTCGCCGACAGCCGCACCAGTTCGAGCGCGCGGCACGCGGCCATTTCCGCCGGCAGCGCGCGCAATCGGTTACCCGCGAGCATCAGCTTCTGCAGCCGCGAGCAATCGCCGATGTCGGCGGGCAATGCGTCGAGTGCGTTGTCGGTAAGGATCAGCCAGCGCAGCGCGCGCGGCAGCGATCCGCGCGGCACCGTTTGAATCCGGTTCGCCTTGAAGCCGATCATGTCGAGCTGCTCGCACGCGCCCAGCACGCCGGGGAACGCGGTGAAGCGGTTACCGGACGCGAACAGGATGCGCAGGCGGCGCAGCCGCGGCAGGTCGTCCGGCAGCGCGGACAGCGCATTGCCGGTCAAATCGAGCACTTCGAGCGTATCGGCGAGATCGAAGATCGCGCGCGGGAATTCCGTCAACCCGCATGCGAGCTTGAGTTGCCGTGCGCCGGCGAGTTGCCCGGCCTGCAGTTGTTCGAGGGTGTCTGTCACGCGGAGAAATCGGGTGGCGGTTGCGACGATCGTCGGGTCGATCGCCCGAATTCTACCGGTATCACCTGCGCGCAACCGTCGATCGTGTCATACCCCCTTCACAAACGCGCAACGTCGCGCTAGAATTGCGCCCCTTGCAGTGCCGACGTGGTGAAATTGGTAGACACGCTATCTTGAGGGGGTAGTGGCGAAAGCTGTGCGAGTTCGAGTCTCGCCGTCGGCACCAAATGATGCGCTCCAGCCCGTAAAGCACGGGCCGGCAACGCGCCATCCCTTCCGCAGTATTCTGTTGCACACTCCCGTTCGCTGGACTCTCGATAGATTCCGCAGGACTTGCTCCAGCGGGAAATTGACGCAGTCGCGACCTCGCCTCCGGCCGTACCCGCTCTCGAACACCTCGATTGCGCGAAACACCGCGTGGCGGACGAGAAAGTCGTGCACCGCGAGCACCTTCCTTCGCCAACGTCTCTCCCGCCCCCAACGCGATCGCATCAGTCTTCACGCGCACGCCACCCCGATCGGGCTGCGCGCCTACTGCATATACTGCTCGTTACCCATCAAACCGATCTTCGTCGCGCCCACGCGCTGCGCGGACGCCAGCACGGCGGCGACGTCGCGATACGGCGCCTGCCGGTCCGGCCGAAGCCTGATCTCGGCCTGCACCGGTTCGGCCGCGACCTGCGCGAGCTTCGCTTCGAGCGTCGCGCGATCGGGCAGCCGTGCGCCGTTCCACGACGCCGCACCGTCGGCGGCCACGTCGATCTGCACGATCTCCGGCTGCGTGGCCGGTGGCGCGTCGCCCACCGGCAGATTCATCTTGACCGCATGCATCTGGATCGGAATGGTGATGATCAACATGATCAGCAGGACCAGCATCACGTCGATCAGCGGCGTCGTGTTGATGTCCACCATCACGTCCGGCTCGGTGCCCGACGAAACGTTCATGCCCATGACTGTCTCCTAGCTGCCGCGCGCGGGCGGCTCCGTGATGAACGACACCTTCTCGATGCCCGCCCGTTCGCACGCCACGATCACGCGCCCGACGAATTCATAACGCGTGCTTTCATCGCCGCGCACGTGCACGTCCGGCTGCGGCGATTGCCCCGCCACGCCTTTCAGGCGCGCGAGCAACGTAGGCGCATCGACCGGCACCGCGTTCCAGAAGAACGCGCCGCGCCGATCGACCGCGATTTCGATACTCGCGGGCTTGCTCTGCAACGGCTGCACGGTCTCCTTCGGCAGATCCACCGGAATCGTGTGCGTCACCACCGGAATCGTGATCAGAAAAATGATGAGCAATACCAACATCACGTCGACGAGCGGCGTCGTGTTGATCTGTGCGATGACCTCGTCGTCATCGTCCTGACGGACACTGATGCCCATGGCCGACCCCGCTCAGTCGACCAGCGACGGCACGCGCGCGCCGTCGCGCTGGGGCCGTTTTCCGCTAGCCAGCACCACGACGTGGAGCTGCGCGCCGAATGCGCGTACCCGCTCCATCACCGCCTTGTTACGACGCACCAGGAAGTTGTAGCCGAGCACCGCGGGTACGGCCACCGCGAGACCGATCGCCGTCATGATGAGCGCCTCCCCCACCGGCCCCGCGACCTTGTCGATCGACGCCTGGCCCGCGACGCCGATCGCGGTCAGCGCATGGTAGATGCCCCACACCGTGCCGAACAGGCCCACGAAAGGCGCGGTCGACCCCACCGTGCCGAGAAACGCGAGACCATCCTGCAGGCGGTTCGACACGTTGGTCACCGCCCGCTCGACCGACGTGTCGATCCACGTATTGCGGTCGACCGCTTCGAGCAGCACCTCGTCGTGATGCTCGCCGGCCTCGATCGCCGTCTCGGCAATGAAGCGGAACGGCGACGACGGGTCGAGCTGCTGCACGCCCTCCGCGAGTGACGGCGCGGCCCACAGCTGCGCGTCCGCCCGTTTCGCGCGTCGGTTCGCACGATACTGCTCGAAGAACTTGGTCACCATGATGTACCAGCTGCCCATCGACATCACGACCAGCAGGATCAGCACGAAACGCGCGACGAAGTCGCCGCCGCGCCACAACGCATCGAGTCCATAGGGATTGG
>NZ_CAJNKE010000316.1 GCF_905232215.1 Burkholderia sp. LMG 13014 | reverse complement strand
AGAACGTCGGGCCGATCAGCGCGATTTCCGAGCGCCGGCTGCCCGGCAGCACCGCGATCACCGGGCCGTCGGCCGGCAGACCGAGCGCGATGCGCGCACCGTGCGTATCGGGTTCGAGCGGGATCTCGTCGGCGAGCGGATGGCCGACGTAGGTCGACGCGACGCCTGCCTTGTCGAGAATCGCCGGTTCGAACGGGAACAGGCACAGCATGTGATCGACGGACTTCGCGATCTTCTTGATCCGGCCGCCGCGCCATGCCCAGATCGACGGGCACACGAAGTGGATCGACGGGATGCCCGCGTCGCGCGCGGCCTGCTCGACGTTGAAGTTGAAGTCGGGTGCGTCGACGCCGATGAACGCGTCCGGCCGCTCGGCGAGCAACTGGCGCTTCAGCTCGCCGCGAATCCGCAGGATCTCGGGAATCTGGCCCAGCGCCTCGACATAGCCGCGCACGGTCAGCTTGTCCATCTGCCAGTGCGAGTCGAAGCCCTGCGCGATCATCCGCTGCCCGCCGATCCCGTAGTACTGGGCCGATTCGGGCAGCCGCTCGCGCAGCCCGCCGAGCAGCGACGCGCCGATCAGGTCGCCCGACGGTTCGCCGGCCGCCATCGCGAGCCGGAGCTGAGTGGTCGGAAGCGGCATCGCTTAGCGGATGATGCCGCGTTGCGACGCGTCGATGAAATCGACGAGCGCCTTCACCGGCACATCGCCGTCGCCACCCGCCTCCGCCAGCTCGCGCAATTGCACCTTCGCTTCCTCGAACGACAGGCCGTTCTTGTACAGCACGCGGTAGGCACTGCGCAGCGCCGAGATCGCATCGGCCGAGAAGCCGCGCCGGCGCAGCCCTTCGACGTTGATCCCGTGCGGCTCGGCCTTGTTGCCCGCCGCGATCACGAACGGCGGGATGTCCTGCACGAGCGCCGACGCGCCGCCCAGCATCGAGTGCGCGCCGATGCGCACGAACTGGTGCACGCCCGACATACCGCCGACGATCGCCCAGTCGCCGATCTCGACGTGGCCGGCCATCTGCGCGTTGCTCGACAGGATCACGTGATTGCCGACGCGGCAGTCATGGCCGATGTGCACGTAGGCCATGATCCAGTTGTCGTCGCCGAGCGTCGTCACGCCGACATCCTGCACGGTGCCCGTGTGGATCGTCGTGAATTCGCGGATCGTGTTGCGATTGCCGATCACGAGCTTCGTCGGCTCGTCCTTGTACTTCATGTCCTGCGGACGACCGCCGACCGACGCGTAATGGCCGATGCGGTTGTCCTCGCCGAGCGTCGTATGGCCTTCGATCACGCTATGCGAACCGATCGTCGTGCGCGCGCCGATCGTGACGTGCGGACCGACGATCGCGTACGGGCCGATCTCGACCGATTCGTCGATCTGCGCGCCCGGTTCGACAATCGCGGTGGGATGAATCCTGGTCATGCGCCGTTGCCTCTCGATATGATGTGTCGCGTTGCGTTGCCTATGCGTGACGCGTCGCTCAGGGCGCCACGTCGGTCGTCTTGACCGTGCACATCAGTTCGGCTTCCGCAGCCACCTTGCCGTCCACTTCCGCCACCGCCTTGAACTTCCAGATGCCGCGGATGTAGCGTTCGAACGTCACGTTCAGAATCAGTTGGTCGCCCGGCTCGACCGGACGCTTGAAGCGCGCACCGTCGATCCCGACGAAGTAGTACAGCGTGTTCTCCGGATCCTTCGGCTGCTCTTCCGAGAAGGTCAGCAGCGCTGCAGCCTGTGCGAGCGCCTCGAGGATCAGCACGCCCGGCATCACCGGCCGCTTCGGGAAATGCCCCTGGAAGAACGGCTCGTTGATCGACACGTTCTTCAGCGCTTTGATTCCCTTGTGCGGCTCGAGTTCGAGCACGCGATCGACGAGCAGAATCGGGTAGCGATGCGGCAGCAGCGTGAGGATCTTGTGGATGTCGAGATTGATTTTTTCAGTGCTCATGATGGTTCGTCTCACGCAGAGGCTGCGCGGTGGTGATGCAAAGGCTGAAGCGGGCCGCCGTGCGGCCCAGTCTGGCAAACCGGGCCGGTTGCGCTGGCCGTACCCGGTTCGAGATGTCGCATGATGCGCTCAGGCGTCCGTGCCGCCCTGGGCGGCGAGCGTGGCTTCGAGCGCCTTGATGCGCTCGCGCAGCTTGTCGAGGTTGCGCACGAGCGCGGCGCTCTTGTTCCATTCGCCGTGGTCGACGGCAGGGAACGCGCTGGTATAGATGCCGGCCTTCGGCAGCGACTTCGATACGCCCGACTTCGCGGTGATGATGACATAGTCGCCGAGCGTCACGTGGCCGGCGATCCCGGCCGCGCCGCCGATCATGCAGTGGCGGCCGATCGTCGTGCTGCCCGCGATGCCCGCGCTGCCGGCGATCACCGTATAGGCGCCGATCCGGCAGTTGTGGCCGATCTGGACCTGGTTGTCGATCTTCACGCATTCCTCGATGACGGTATCCGCCATCGCGCCGCGATCGATCGTCGTGTTCGCGCCGATCTCGACGTCCGGGCCGATCGTTACGCCCCCGACCTGCGGGATCTTGACCCAGCTGCCGGTGCGCGCGTCGCCGTCGCCGACGAAATCCGGCGCGAAGCCGAAACCGTCGGAGCCGATCACGGCGCCCGCATGGATGATCGCGCGCGGGCCGATCTTGCAGCCGTGGTACACCGACGCGTTCGGATACAGGTGCGAACCCGCGCCGATCGTCGTGCCGCGGCCGATGAAGACGTTCGCGTCGAGCTGCACGCCCTCTTCGATCACCGCGCCGGCTTCGACCGTCACGTGCGGGCCGATCACCGCGCTCGCGGCGACCTGCGCGGCCGGATCGATCGTCGCGCTCGGATGCACGCCGGCGGCACGCTGCGGCGTGGCCAGGTCGATGAACATCTGCGCGACGCGCGCGAAGTACGCGTACGGATTCGGCGTGACGATGAAGTTGCGACCGTTAGCGGCCGCACCCAGCTTTTCCAGATCCTTCGGCGCGATCAGCACCGCGCCGGCGCGGGTCGACTCGACCTGCGACAGGTACTTCGGATTCGCGAGGAACGCGAGTTGCTGCGGGCCTGCCTGGTCGAGCGGTGCGAGACCGCCCACCTTGCACTGTGCGTCGCCGGCGATCTCGCCGCCGAACCGCTTTACGAGATCCTCAAGCGTCAATGCCATTCGTCGTCTGCTCCGTTCAGTTCGTCGAGCCGGACGCGAGCGCCTTGAGCACCTTGTCGGTGATGTCGATGCGCGGGCTGACGTACACGGCTTCCTGCACGATCAGGTCGTAATTCTGCTGCTCGGCGATCTGCTTGATGACCTTGTTCGCCCGCTCGAGCACAGCCGCCAGTTCCTCGTTGCGGCGCTGGTTCAGGTCTTCGCGGAACTCGCGCTGCTTGCGCTGGAAGTCGGTATCGAGCTGCGCGAGATCGCGCTGCTTCTGCGCACGGTCGGCCGCCGACAGCGACGCGCCGTTCTTGTCCAGCGAATCGGACATCGACTTCAGACGCGCCGCCAGGTCCTGCAGATCCTTGTCACGCTTCGCGAACTCGGCTTCGAGCTTCGTCTGCGCCGCTTTCGCGGGCGCCGACTCGCGCAGGATCCGATCCGAATTGACCGCCGCGATGCGGGCGACGTCCTGTGCGTGCACCGTCGCCGCGCCCAAGGCCAGCGCAACGGTCAGCGCGCACATCACTCGTTTCGAAAACTTACCGGTTAGCAAAATTACCCTCTCGTTGCTGTTGTCATGCGTTCGATCAGAACGCCGTCCCGATCTGGAACTGGAATTTCTGGTACTGGTCGCCTTCATGCTTCTGCAGCGGGAAGCCGAGGCTCAGCTTAAGCGGGCCGATCGGCGAGATCCACGCGAGACCCACACCGTAGCCGTAACGCAGGCCGTTGGCGCCCGTACTCGTGCCGCCCGGCGCGTTGCCCCACACGTTACCGCCGTCGAGGAACGTGAACACGCGCAGCGTGCGGTCGTAGCCCGTGCCCGGCAGCGGGAACGTCAGCTCGATGTTGCCGACGAGCATCTTCGAACCGCCGATCGGGTCGTTCGTCTTCGTGTCGCGCGGGCCCAGCGAGCTCGGCTCGTAGCCACGCACGGAGCCGATACCGCCCGCGTAGTAGTTCTTGAAGATCGGGTACGGGTTGCCGATACCGTTACCGTAGCCGCCTTGCAGGTTCATGCCCAGAATGAAGCCGCGCGAGAACGAATAGTAGTATTGGGCCTGCAGGTCGGCCTTGTAGTACTGGATCTTGCCGACCGGCACGCCGTACTCCATGTTCGCCTGCGTGAAGTAGCCGCGACTCGGAATCAGCGCGCTGTCACGCGCGTCGCGCGACCACGCGACCGTCAGCGGCACCGTGTTCGACACGCGGCCGAACTGGTTCACGTAATCCTGGTAGCTCTGCGGCGTGTTCGAATCGACGTCGAGACGGTTCTGCTCGAAACCGGCGCCGAAGTAGACGGTGTCGACTTCCGAGAACGGAATGCCGAACTTCAGGTTGCCGCCCGCACTGATGATCCGGAAGCTCGAGCTCGTCGAATAGTAGAGCGGCTGGTACGTACGGTAGAAGACGTCCGTGATCCGCTTGATGCCGTCGACCGTGAAGTACGGGTCGACCTGCGTGACGGTCAGCGTGCGGTAGCTCTTCGCGGTGTTGACGTTCACCGACAGGCTGGTACCCGAACCGAACACGTTGTCCTGCGACACGCCGGCCGACAGCACGACCTTGTCCGTCGACGAGAAGCCGGCGCCCAGCGTGATCGCGCCGGTCGGCTTTTCATCGACCTTCACGTTCACGTCGACCTGGTCGTTCGTGCCGTCGACCGGCACGGTCGTCACGTCGACGTTGGTGAAGTAGCCGAGGCGGTTCACGCGATCCTTCGACAACGCGAGGCGGTTCGAATCGAACCACGAGCTTTCGAGCTGGCGCATTTCGCGGCGCACCACTTCGTCGCGCGTGCGCGTGTTGCCGACGACGTTGATGCGGCGCACGTACACGCGGCGGCTCGGATCGACGACGAGGTTCAGGTTCACCTTGTGGTTCGCCTGGTCGATGTCCGGCTGCGCGTTGACGGTCGCGAATGCGTAGCCGTATTCACCGAGCTTGTCGACGATCGACTTGGTGGTCTGCTGCAGCTTTTCGGCCGAGAAGCGATCGCCCGCCTTGATCTTGATCAGCTTGGTGAGCTCGGCTTCGCGATCGAGCAGGTTGCCCGACAGCTTGATGCCCGACACCGTGTACGGCTCGCCTTCGTGCAGCGTAACCGTCAGGTACATGTCCTTCTTGTCGGGCGAGATCGACACCTGGGTCGACTCGATGTTGAACTCGAGATAGCCGTGGTTCAGGTAGTACGAGCGCACCGCTTCGAGGTCGCCCGTCAGTTTTTCCTTCGAGTACAGGTCGTTCTTCGTGTACCAGGAGAACCAGTTCGGCGTCGACAGCTGCATCTCGTCGCGCAGCGTGCTCGTGCTGTACGCCTTGTTGCCGATGAAGTTGATCTGGCGGATCTTCGCGCTCGGGCCTTCGGCCACCGCGAACAGGATCGACACGCGGTTCGCGTCGACCGGCGTGACCGT
This sequence comes from Burkholderia sp. LMG 13014, assembly GCF_905232215.1. Classification (GTDB taxonomy): domain Bacteria; phylum Pseudomonadota; class Gammaproteobacteria; order Burkholderiales; family Burkholderiaceae; genus Burkholderia. The sequence goes on along the minus strand of NZ_CAJNKE010000316.1, from coordinate 1,308 downwards.
CGTCTTGACCTCGGCCGCGTAGAAGCCGCGCGTGAGGTACTGGCGCTTGAGCTCCTGCTCCGCCTTGTCGACGAGCGCCTTGTCGTAATAGCGGCCGTCGGCGAGACCGACTGCGCGCAGTGCCTTCGTCAGGTTGTCCTTGTCGAATTCCTTCGTGCCGGTGAAGTCGATCGACGCGATGGCCGGACGCTCCTGCACCTGCACGATCACGACGTTGCCCTGCGTGGCGATGCGTACGTCGTTGAAAAAGCCCGTCGCGTACAGCGCGCGGATTGCTTCGGATGCCTTGTCGTCCGTGAAGGTATCGCCCTGCTTGATCGGCAGGTAGGCGAACACCGAACCCGCTTCGACGCGCTGCAGCCCCTCGATCTTGATGTCTTGCACCACGAACGGTGCCGCTGCATGCGCCGCGAGGCCGTGCGCGGCGAGCGCGGCCGCTGCAACTGTCTTAGGTACAAAGCGATGAGGTTTGAACAACATGCATCCCCAATATTTAGCTGCATCAAATCAGGCGGCTGCCTAGCGGCCGCCGCCTGACGCTTCAGAAATGGATTAACCGAGCCAGATCGTTGAACAGCGCGATCGCCGATAATGCGACGATGCAGATCAACCCGGCTCTTTGCAGAATCAGCTGCCAGCGCTCCGAGACGGCTTTCCCGGTCGCGGCTTCAACCGCATAATATAACAGATGCCCCCCGTCCAAAACGGGAATCGGCAACAAGTTCAGGACGCCAAGGCTAATGCTGACAAGGGCGAGGAACGACAGGAACGCGGTCGGACCGAGCCGTGCGCTCTTGCCCGCGTAGTCGGCAATCGTCACCGGGCCGGACAGGTTCTTCAGCGATGCATTGCCCGTGATCATGCGCCCGAACATCCGCAGCGAATACACGGAGATGTCCCACGTACGGTGCGCGCCGAGCTGCAGGCTTTCGATCGGCCCGTACCGCACGTCGACGGACGGCGTATGCATCGACAGCGCCGCGCCGATCCGGCCGACCTGCTGCCCCGACTCGTCGTCGCGCTGCGTCTGCGGCACGATCGACACCGTCTGCGCGGCGCCGTCGCGCTCGATCTGCAGGTCGAGCGGCTTGCCCGCATGGTGTTTCACGAAATCGATGAAGCGCGACGCACCGCCGATCGGCTTGCCGTCGAGCGCGACCAGCTTGTCGCCTGACTTCAGGCCCGCCTGCTCCGCCGCGCTGCCGGGCTGCACCGACGCGACCGACAGCGTGCCGCCGCCGGTGTCGAAGCCCAGATGGGCCATGAAATCGTCATCGAGCTGACTTTCGGGAACATGGCGGAGGTCGA
>NZ_CAJNKE010000315.1 GCF_905232215.1 Burkholderia sp. LMG 13014 | reverse complement strand
CGGTCGGCCTGGCCGGGGACGATCACGTAGCGGAAATCGCGTTCGTCCATCTTCAGGTACAACGCGCCGCCAGGCGCGTCGATCGCCTGCATGCCCAGCACGTCTTCCGCATAGCGGCGCCACGCGTCGACGCGGGTCGCCTCGACGACCACATAGCCGAGTGCACGGACATCGATCATGTCGGCCTCCTCCTCGTTCAGAATCCGTTGTTCGTGAAAGGATTCTGGCCGGTCGGGGATGGCGTCACATCGTCTGTTGGGACGAGAGGCAGCGGGGAACGGGACGTTCGCGAAAGCCCGGCGGGACGGCGCGGGCATGCGGGAGGGCCGGGAAAACCCGGACGGATTGCCGCCGGGTTGTGGCTGGATTCTTGCGAACCGGTAACGGGATCAGTTCAGCGACTGTCTGCCCCGGGCATTCGCAGCGGCAGGAAGGTCATCGCACGCACAGCAGCGGTGCGGCATTCGATACGCATCCGGCGGTCGACACGGGGAGCCGGCGGCGCAATGCCGGGATCCCCGTGCTGCGGTTCACGCCGGCGCGAACCGCACGCGCCGCCGCGTATCCGGATCGACGCACACGCCTTCGTTGTCCGGCGTCACTTCGACGAGCCCATGCATTTCGCCGCGTTCGCGTGGAATGCACACGAGGTCGAACGACCAGATGCCGTCGAACACGTTCTCGGGATTGCCGAGGAAATTGAGGCGGTTGAACACCGGCGTGATGAAATACCAGACGCGGTAATCAAGCGCCGCGAAGCACTCGAGGAACGCCTTCGAGCCGTCACCCGTGTAGTGATTGAAGTATTCCAGATAGACGATCGGACGATGCCGGCGGAGTGTGTCGCTCGCGCCGCGGATCAGGTTCGGCTCGAAACCTTCGACGTCGGCCTTCAGGAAATCGACCCGCGGCAAGTCGAGCGAGTCGAGTGTGCGCAGCGGGACCGGTTCGGTGTCGCGATTCGCGCCGAGCAGCGACGACGCGCCAAAGTTGTTCGGCGAACGCGGATCGAAGACCGGAAAGGCCACCGTGCCTTCCGCATCGCCGACCGCGCACTGCAGCGCGCGGACGTTCAAGCGCTGGTTCAGCGCGAGATTCGCACAGAGCAACTGGAACGTATGACGCTGCGGCTCGAGCGCATACACGGTGCCGCGCTCCCCGACCGCTCGCGACAGCATCACCGTGTGCGAGCCGAGATTCGCACCGGCCTCGACGACCGTGTCGCCTTCACGGACCACTTGCGCGAAGAGGAACGACTCGGGCTCGGACCACTCGCCGTACAACGACAGGCTGCGCCCCACAAATTCGTCATTCGAATTGAACAGCATCGTGCCGTATCGGCATCGTTGTTGTGCATAGAGCGTCATCGCGTCCCCGTTCGTTTTGGTTGGTCTGGTTTTCGCGCGATTATACGGGGCAAAAAGAAGCGGTTCGGGCAGGCCGCTCGACGGTCTTGCGAAACGCCTGCATGCGGCGGACGACAGCCGATGACCGCCGCGCGGCTAGTCGAACGGATTCAGCAACCGCACGCCGGTGCGCGAGAAATCGTCGACGTTGCGCGTGACCACGGTGAGATCGTTGATCAGCGCGGTGGCCGCGATCAGCTGGTCGAGATCGTGCGTCGGATCGGGTACGCGCAGCCGAGCGCAAAACCCGCAGGGATCTTCTTCCGCACGGCTCAATACCCCTCCACCTTGAAAGAGAACGTGAGCGCCGCATCCGGCGATCCCGACGTGATCGTCACGGCCTTGTTCGTCGCCGACACCCAAAATGGAACCGCAGCCGTCGTCGGCGTAGCCTGGACGCTGACGACGGCATGCGGAAACCCCGCCGTCGTATTGCCTTGATAGGTAGGGAATGTGAATGAACCACTCTTCGCGCCCGCCGGGATCGTGATCTGCCCGGCCTGCGTGATCTTCCCTGAATTGTCGACCTGGACATATCCGGGTGGGCTCTTCGTGAAATAGAACTGCCTCATCCCGGCCGGCGCATTGTCCTCACTCCACCAGAGTGTGGATCCGGGATCGACCGTCGGCATCGCTTGCGAGTTCTCGGCGTCGTACCAGACGATATTGTTTCCCACCGCAGGATAGGCGAGCGGCTTACCGGACGCGTCAACCCCCTGCGAATAAACCCCACCCTGGTTGCCGTGCTGGCTGCCCCCCGTGCCCACCAGATAGAACGTGTTGTGACGCGTATTGGCATACGGCGACGAATTCGAGCCATTCAGCACGAGCCCTTTCGCTGTTCCATTCTTCGCGTTGTATAGATTGATCACGTCAAACCGTTCGCTGTCGTCTCCATTCAGCACGACACCCGGCGAGTTGAAATAAACGGCTTGAATCAGGAAGAAGTGATTCCAGCAGGCATTGTGATCGTAGGCACTGTGCGTGATCAGCACCGACCCATCGGTCGGAAGCGTTTGATACCCGGAAATATTGTAGAAAATGTTTCCGGTGACGTCCGAGTTCTCCGTTGCCGCCGGCGAAATATCCGTCTGCACAAAGGCAGTCGCCCAGTGGGCTGCACGAATGTCGTAAGTCCCGTACCGGGCTGAAATCAGATTGACAGCGATACCGCCACGGGAATTATTGCCATCCCAGAATATCCCCATGACGCTGTTGTCTTCGGTCTTCTGATCACGGGACGGGGTGATCGTCAGCGCAGTGCCCCCCTTCGGGCCGACCCAGCGATTGATCGTCGTCGCGTTGATAGTCGGCGCATTGTCGTTGTATCCGCCGCCTCCCGCGCCGACCAGCTTCACGGCCGGGCAGTTGATCGTCACGTTGTGATCCCAGAGAAACGTGCCCGGGGGCTCATACACGGTCTTTTGTGACCGCGACGCACACGCGTAGTTGATCGCATTCTGAATCGCGGTCGCGCTCGGTCGTGTGCCGGTCGGGTCCGCACCGAATGCGATCACCGAAATTTTCTGTTCCCGCAGAATCGCCTGCAACGCGCGATCGCTTTCGCCCACACCACCGAAGTTGAACAGCAGCGACGGATTCGATGTCGACGCAGCAAGCGACGTGAACGCGCCAGAACTCGGACGCGAATTGCCGATCGTCGCGCCGTTGATCGCGCCACCCTGAATTGCTGCATTCTGGTGTGCACTGTTGAGCTGGGTGGCGGAAGGAACTTGCCCAGGCACACCCTGTGCATACGCTGGATCGAACACGGCCGCTGCAACCAGGAGGCCCGTGATGCTGCAAAGCCTCGTGCGGAGAATTGTCATGCTGGTTTTGCTCCTTGTTGCGAGCCGCTCGGTGCCGCCCAAACGACGCGCTGCACTGCTTGAATGGTTGTTGCCATGTTCACCGGATCAGTCAATGCCGCGAGTGGCCCGTTTGACCCGGCAATCTCGATCGAGTCGCCTGGGCCGATCACTTCGCTGGCTCATACCCGGTCCTGCCAGACGTCGTCGGCGAAAACATCAACGGCCGGATTCGCGAGACTGCCGTTATAGATCACGATGCGCGCGCTCGGTGCCTGAATCGATGCGCGTTGCGGAAGCGTCACCACGCCAGGGGCGATCCGAAGAACGAGATCAGATCTCCGGATCGGCGACGCCATCAGTTGCCCGAATGCTGAATTGTACGGAAAGAAGCCCACATCGTTTCCCTACACTCCCCGCACATATGCCGTCGATGCAGCATTGTTGCTGCTATCCCCGTGGCTTGCCCTCCCGACCTGGAAACGCCCGTCAGGATTCCAGCGCGCACTGGCAAACAAGGTGTTCAACGCCCTCAACACCTGGTTGCAAGTCGCCTGGCCGTGCGCTACCCCGACAGCCGTCAGGATACTGATCAGCGTCTCTTGAACCTGGTTGAGCCAATCGGCGTCAACGATGGTTACGGCCTGCCCAGTAGTGGAATCGCCTCCAGGGAAATGATCCGGCCGGTGCCGGAACCGGAAGCGCCGTGACGGCCGTAGAACGACGTCCGATCGGCTGGTCACCCCATCCGGTGAAGGCACGCGCAAACCGCTGCGGGGCGGCTGCCTTCACCGCCCCCGCGCGCCGCGCTCGCGACGGTCGTCAGTTGCCGCCGTTGCCGGCACCCGTTGTGCCGCCCGTCTCGGCGATGCCGGCCATCCCCCGCCCGGCACACGCAACGGGAACGCAACCGCTCAGAACCGATACGAAATCCCGATCTGCAAAACGGGGTACCACCGATAGCGCGACATCACCTGCCGCAGCGAATCCAGCCCGCTCGAGACCAGGAGCTGGCTCTTCGCCGGCCCGGCCGCGGCCGCCAGTTCCGGCGACAGCGTGTACGAACACTTCGGTATCCCGTACGCAACGCCGAGATCGGCGACGAATCCCAGCCCTTTCGACGCCGGCCGATGCCCGTAGCCGATCCCGACGTACGGCATCACGGTCGGATAGCGCGCTTCCGCCACCGCGTACATCCCCGGCATCGCCGGATAGCGCTTGCCGCCGAACACATAGGTGCCGTCGGTCGGCACCGATACGCCGCGGATATCGTCGTCGTTGAAGCGCATCCCGAGCGTCGCCCGGAAGCCGCTGCCGTGCCACGGAAAGATGTCCGCGTACAGGCCGCCCTGACGCAGCTTCAGGTCGTCCTGATAGCGATTGCCGGCCACCGTGAAGTCATGCGAAAGATCGATCGCATTGAAGTCCGCATGTGCACCCAGTATCGAATTGAAGCTCACGGCTGCGCCGATACCGACGCCCTGTGTGCCGCCTTGCAGGTATATCTCCTGCGCGTGCGCGCTCGCGGCCCACATCACCGCGACCGCTGCCCATTGGTTCACCGTCATTTTCACGGGCGCCTCCCCCGACTTGTGCCGGGCGCGCCTCGCCAACGCATGCGGCCTGCGCCGTCCTGCGTGATGCGAACCCCGACACGACACCTTGCAAGCACGCTTGCTGTTCTACGGATCGGGAACGCGTTGCCCCGTGCGCATGACCGATACGACATGCGCGGCATGTACGCCGCCCCACGCGGCGCCCGCGGCCCGATCCGATTCCCCGTTTGTTTCGATGCCGTTGCATGCCGACGATGCGTTCATCGTTGTTGCCCATTTCGTTTGCACCGGCGGCACCGGGTCAACCGCAAAGCGCGTGCCATGCGGCGCAAACCGACGCGGGACAAGCGTCACCGCAAAACACGGACGTTCACGCGGGTTGTAATTGGAGGAAATGTTTCAGGCGCGCATCCTTATTCGGCGGACGACGCCGGGACACGCGATCCGACATGTCGTGCATCGGTGCCGCAATGCGTGCCGAACGAGGCGGGATGGCCTTCAGCGCATGCGTGTCGCCGTTGTCGTCGAGCGCGTGCGGCGCAATGCATTGAAGAATGCGTTGCAAGAATGTGACCTCGTGCCGGTCGTGTGTGAAGCCGCTGCGCGATCGCGAGTGGCAATACAGGGTGAATACCGATGGTGGCGAGTATCTCTTATTTGAATGCGACTGAGACGCGCCGATTCATTGGCTTTCTAGATCACCACCCGAACGGAGCTGCTTGGTACAATCCATCGACCAAGACCAAGCCGATTTATAAATCAATCCGGCCACCGGAAAATTGCAGACGAGGCATCTCACCTCGAATATCCGCGCCAACCATCGGTAATTTATAAGACAAATCGTCTAGCGGGGGAACAGTGAAACACATCGCAATTCTTTTGTTGGTTGCAGCCACTGTCGCTGGTTGCAATTCGAAACAATCCGACAACAGCACTCAGTCGTCAGCGACGAGTCCCAGCACATCAAGCGATACTTCCACACCACAGCAACCACCTCCAGTGGTAGCCCCTGCGCCTCCGCCCCCTTCACACAACTATGCAATGAGCCAAGACGGCACGTATGGTTACGAGCCTGCGCTTAGTGAAGATGACGTGAGATCAGGAAAAGCCACGAAGGCGCTTGTCATGATGCGCTACGTTGGCCTCAGGGATGGCAGCTATATTCTGCTCCTGGTCGATGAAGACAATCCGAATATTTCGAATCGCATTACTTGTTCGCCCCCGTGCAATTTCGCCAAGTCGCAAACCATGGCCGGCGATTCGATTATTAAAACTGAAACCGTACGGGTTGTACCCAATTCCCTAATCGGAGCGATGATCGAAGACGCGATGTCAGGGCAACTGACACCCTATGGTCAGCGCACGGCAACGTTGAACCAACCTCAAGAGTCAGCCACACAATCGAGCTTGCCTGCTGCTCCGCCGGTGTCAAATCAATCCGCAAGCGATGCCGCAGCTTCCCCGCTGCAACAAACAAGTTTCGACTGTGCCAAAGCCAAATCCATTCCGGAATTTCTGATCTGTCACGATCCCGATCTTGCAGCTTCAGATCGGGATCTTGCCGCGACGTACCAACAGGCGAAAGATGCCGTCATCGACAAGACTGCCTTTGTCGAACGGACGCGCAAACAGTGGAATTTTCGCGAGAAGAATTGTCGCGACAAGGACTGTCTGACATCGTGGTACGCGTACCAGAAGCGCGTTCTGACGAAGATCGCTCAAACCGGCGATGTCAACGTTCAAGACAACTGACACGACTCAAGCGACGCTGAAGCCTGCTCATTCGAGCAGGCTTTTTGTCCCCCGTCACAGCCCATACCCGCCCGAAACATTCAACTGCTGCCCCGTAATGTAATTGGCCCGGTCCGACGCCAGAAACACCGCCGCCCGCCCGACGTCGTGCGCCTTCCCCCAGCGCTTGAGCGCGAGCATCTTCTGCGTCTCGTCGATCCAGGCCTGGTCGAACTGCCCCTGTTCGAGCAACACCGGAAACATCCCGGCCTCGATCACGCCGACCAGGATCGAATTCGCGCGAATGTCGTAACGCCCTTCCTCGCGCGCCAGCCCCTTGACCAGTGCCTCGTTCGCCGCCTTCGGCGCGACCGACAGCCCGTCGCGGTCGGGCCA
>NZ_CAJNKE010000314.1 GCF_905232215.1 Burkholderia sp. LMG 13014 | reverse complement strand
TCGTTCGGCATCGGGGTGCCGGAGGTCTGCGCGGTTGGCGTCGGCGCATTCGACGGCGCGGTGGGCGCGGCTTGTGCGACTTTCGGCGGGGTGTCCGAAGCCGGTGCGACCGGTGCCGGTGAAGGGGATGCAGACGGGTCGGACGTGGTCGACGCGGGGCGCGTCGGCGCATCGGGCGGTTGGGCGTTCTCGGCCTGGGCAAGCAGCATCGTCGCTTCCGTTGCGTGCGCGACCGGTGCGGGCGTATCCCGCGATCGCGCGTCCGGCACCGGGTCGCTCGATTTCGGTGCGTCCGGTTCCACCACGACCGTGGTTGGCTGCAGCGGGCTCGACGCCTGCGCGATCTGCATCGACGCATCCGAAGCCTGTGCGATCTGCGTCGGTGCATGAGGGGGCGGAGCGCTCGCAGCGTCGGCAATCTGGATCGACACGACCGTTGGCTGCATCGCGCGCGGCGATGCATCCGGCGCGTCGCGGGTCCCGGCGATTGCGTTGACGCCGCCCGCTTCCGCATCGCCGTCGGCGGAGAAGCAGGGGCCGGACGCGACGAGCAGCAACACCAGCGGCGCATGCAGGAGGATCCGCCGGTTGGACGGAGCGACGGTCGAGCATGGTGGTTGACGATTGTTGGCCACGAGGTGTCCTCCTTTCGAAACGATCACATCGGTCGCACGCCCGACGACGCACGTCGTCGCGCATCGCGCGGCCGGGCGGCGAGTGCCCGGCGATGCGAATCCGGCTTACAGCCGGTTGCGGACCGCTTGCCCAAGCAACGCACGCGATTCGCTGTTCTTCGGGTCGATCGCGAGCACCCGGCTCGCGTTTTGCTCCACACAGTTCCATTCGTCGATCACGGCGCACGAGCGCGCCTTCGCCAGCGCACGTGCACTTTCCAGTTCGGCGTGCGTGACGCTTGCCGTCTGCATGTGCACGGTGTCGGTGCGATACGGCCGGGGCCTGGGCGCGAAGTCCAGGCGCCTGCTCGTGCCTGCCAGTGTGTCGGCATGCGGCGTGCGATGCGCGGCGCCGTACCGCGTGGCGGCGCGACCGTAGGCCGGTGCCGGACGCGTACCGGCCGCGAGCCACACGGGCGGCGCATGCGACGACCGCCGGTGTTTCGCGACCGCACGGGGCGCGGGTTGCGGTGCGGCTTCCGGTTCGACCGCGAGCGTGACGGGCGGCACGGTGGATATCTCGGGTGCCGCCGAAGCCGACGCTACCTGCAGCGGCGGCGTGAGCGGCGTGTCCTGCACACGTGTCGGGGCCGGCCCGGGCGCGGCTGAGGCTCCGGACGCGCCGGTTGCGCGCGACGCAATGGTCACGATTGCCTGGCGGGTTTTCCCGACGGCGGTGCCGATCACACCGGAGATGTCGTGCGTCACGCTCGGATGGCCGACCGTCGTGTCCCGTTCGGCGTACGCGAAGATGCCGAAGATCGCGGCGAACGCGACGAAGCTGAGCGCCGCGTTCTTGCCCGGGCCCCAGGAGGGTTGCGGCGGGTAGGCCTGCGAGTCGTCCTGTCGTTCTGCACGAGTCATTCAACGCTCCTCGATTCGATACGTTGCGATGTAAGACGCGATCGGGTGGGGTCGGGTGGCGTTCACCATTTCAACTGCGTGGTCAGTGCGCCGGTTTCGACGATCGCGAACTGGGTCGCGCCCTGATAGGTTCCTTCGACCCGGTAGCTCGCATCGGGCACGCTGAACAGGCAACGGGACCCGGATGCGTTGAATTCGACGAGTACGCGACCATGTCGCCGCAGGCGTACCTGGACGTTGGCGATTGGCTGCCCCGTCTGGGCCGAAGCAAACGACACGCCCAGGTTGTACGGACGGCCGTCGGGTGGAAGCGGTGCGGTACCGTCGATCCGCGCATCGCCGCAGATATACGAGATGACGTAGCGGCCCGCGCCGGGACCGGGTGCGGGGGCGGGTGGCTGGGACGCGGGCGTCTGGGCCACCGCATTCATGCAGAGCGCGGAGATGATGGCGCTGAGGAAAGGGCGAGCATGCTGTCGAAACGAGGAAGACATTGCAACCTCCCGTCCGGAATCAATGGCGCGCATTTATTCCGAGTCAGATTTGCCTGCGTTCTTTTTACGACACGCTATTGATACACGACGGTTTTTGAACCAACAACCGCGTGTGGTCTGAATGGGACGGGGCGAAATATCCTATTTAAATAGGATAGCGATGGATTTGTCTGACTCGCTTACCGATGAAGAAAGTCGATCTTGCCAGATATGAATATTGATTTTCGGTAGCAATGATCGCGCACGCTTTGAATCACGTCGGAGGTATCGACGTTCATGCCGAAAAGTAACGACTGACAAAAGGAATTTTTGCGGCTGTGTTCGCGATGAATTGATGACGGGCGGGATACAGGTTGCGCAATTCGAAATGAGGGTGCGACGTTTTTGATATTTTGGATTGTCGCGGGAAAATCGAAACTTTTGATTTGTTGTGTAACAGAGTATTTCTCGCCGAATAATCAGGCGGAATATCCGGATCGTGAAACGGCGGGCGTGAAAATTGGACGTCAATATGCAAACGTTTGCGATTCGTCTGGTATTGATTGCGGGTCTGGTGCAGTAATTTTTCGGGCTGTACAGGGATTGCCGATTGATGGCCGTTGAAAGGGCGGCCGCGTTCGCCGCGAAGCGGCGCGACGTGGAAGCGGGCGGGTACGCGATGGTCCGACACGGCAACCGCGCCGCAACCACGCCTGCTACGTCGGCAGGCACGACTGGAACGCGAAGATCAGCGGCTGCCGCCCGCGCTGCGCCGCGCGATGCGCATCGCCGGCGCGGCCGCTGCTTCGGTCGCGCCGACGGCACCGTCGACCGCCGCGCGCGGTCGGTTCATGATGTAGGTCCACAGTTGCTCGGCCGCGAGCCCGCGCTTGCGGGCCGACCGGTACAAGCGGATTTCGAGCTCGGTGATCCAGTCGCCGGCCCCCGCGCACACGAGCGTGCCTTCCGCGAGCTCCTTCGCGACGCAGCTTTCCGGCAGCCAGCCAATTCCGTGCCCGGCCACGACCATGCCCTTCAACGCCTCGGACATGTGCGTCTCGAAGCACCGGTGCAGCACGTACGGCTCGGTCGCATTCAGCAGCAGCATCTCGACGATGTTGCCGAGAAACGCGCCCGACGAATACGCGAGCAGCGGCAGCGGTGCGTCGGGGGTGCCCGGCAGCTGGAACACGGGCTTGCCGCGCGCATCGGGCGTCGACACGGGCAGGATCCGTTCGACGCCGAGGCTGACGAACGGGAAGTGGTTCGGGTCGAGCACGATCGGCAACTGCGGATGGTGATAGCCGAGCAGCAGGTCGCATTCGCCCTCGACGAGCTGCTGAACGCCTTCCGGCACGTTTACCGCGTTGACGCGCGCGGTCACGTGGCCGACCTCGCCGTTGAGCTGCTTGAGCCATTCGGGAAACAGCGTGAAGACGAGCGTGTGGGCGACCGCGAAACGCACGACCTGGTCGCTGGCCGCGAACTGGTCGTAGCCGTTCACGAGATTGCGCGCCGCATACATGCTGCGCAGGATGTCCGCGGCGAGCCCGCGGAACATCTGGCCGGCCGGCGTCAGCGTGATCGGGTTGATGCTCCGGTCGACCAGCTTCGCATCCATCCAGGTTTCGAGTGCAGCAATTCGTCTGCTGAATGCCGATTGCGTGAGGTGCCGGTTACGCGCGGCCCGGGAAAAGCTCTTGGTATCCGCAAGGCTCAGGAAATCTTCCAGCCACTTTGCTTCCATTTCGATCTTCGCTTTTTATAGTCGGGCGCCTGAAGGGCGGCGCCGCTTCGCTGCACGAACGTTCTAGCGTACCGCGCCTCGCATGCGGCGACCCGATGTTTTTTTTCGATGGGTGTCAGTCGAAATATGCATGGGCATTGTCGGCGGGATTACGGCTGCATAGCGTTGAGGTGCCGGACCCGGCTAACCGGACAGTTCATCGCGTCGAACTGCCGGCGCGGCCGCAGACGGTACTTCCCCCCAGGGCCGGTTGCGCCGTGCGCGTACCGGCCCGCCTTCCCATCCTTGCGTTGCGGTGCGTTTCTGTGCCCGGGCGGGCCGTTTTTTGTGCAGTGCAGATTGCACATTCGTGACACGCGGGGGAACTATGTTTGAAAGTCGCAGCGCAGCATGGGGCATGCGCGCCTGCGACGCACCGTCGTCGCCCGTCGCACCGGGTGCTGCACCGCCGTGGTGCGTCATGCCGCGCAGGCGTGCCTGGCGCGGCGCAAAAAGGGGGGATTATCGAGGGGATCGCGCAAGGCACGTTCCTTGCGACGCAGTCGTTACGCCGGTCCGGCATGCGCAATGCCGGGGAAAACGATCGATGGAGAAAAGATCGATGAAGCCATTCGATGAAATGCTGCAATCCGGCGACATGGTAAGGGCGCCCTACGCGCGCCTGAAGCAGTGGCTCGACACGCAGAATCCCGCGAGCCTCGCCCAGAAAGCCCACGACGCGGAAGGCGTGTTCCGCAAGACGGGCATCACGTTCGCCGTCTACGGCGACGCGGAGGCCGCCGAGCGGCTGATTCCGTTCGACATCGTCCCGCGCATCATCTCGGGCGCGGAATGGAGCCGGCTGTCGCTCGGCATCGAGCAGCGCGTGATGGCGCTCAATGCGTTCCTCGACGACATTTACCATCGCCAGGAAATTGTGCGCGCGGGCATCGTGCCGAAGCACCTGATCGCGCACAACGAAGCGTTCGTTCCGGAGATGATCGACTTCCGGCCGCCCGGAAACGTTTACACGCACATCATCGGCGTCGACATCGTGCGCACCGGCGAGAACGAGTTCTACGTGCTGGAAGACAACGCGCGCACGCCGTCCGGCGTGTCGTACATGCTGGAAAACCGCGAGACGATGATGCAGCTCTTCCCCGAGCTGTTCCAGCAGGTGAAGGTGCGCCCGGTCGAGACCTATCCGCAGATGCTGCGCCAGTCGCTTGCGGCCGTGTGCCCGCCGGGCGGCAACGCCGACAACCCGACTATCGCCGTGCTGACGCCCGGCATCCACAATTCCGCGTACTACGAACATTCGTTTCTCGCCGACCAGATGGGCGTGCATCTCGTCGAGGGCAGCGACCTGCAGGTGGTCGACGGCCGCGTCGCGATGCGCACGACCGAGGGCTTCCGTCCGATCGACGTGCTGTACCGCCGCGTCGACGACGCGTTCCTCGACCCGCTCACGTTCCGCCCCGATTCGGTGCTCGGCGTCGCGGGGATCATGGACGTGTATCGCGCGGGCAACATCACGATCGCGAACGCGCCCGGCACCGGCATCGCCGACGACAAGGCGATCTACTCGTACATGCCGGAGATCGTCGAGTTCTACACGGGCCGCAAGGCGCTGCTGGAGAACGTGCCGACCTGGCGCTGCGGCGAGGCCGACAGCCTGAAGTACGTGCTCGACCATCTCGACGAGCTGGTCGTGAAGGAAGTGCACGGCTCGGGCGGCTACGGGATGCTGGTCGGGCCGTGCGCGTCGAAGGCCGAGCTCGAGGCGTTTTCCGCGAAACTGCGCGCGCGCCCCGCGAACTACATCGCGCAGCCGACGCTCGCGCTGTCCACGACGCCGATCCTGACCGAAGCCGGCCTCGCGCCGCGCCACGTCGACCTGCGGCCGTTCGTGCTGGTGTCGGACCGGATCCGCATCACGCCGGGCGGGCTCACGCGCGTCGCGTTGAAGGAGGGATCGCTCGTCGTCAACTCGAGCCAGGGCGGCGGCACCAAGGACACCTGGGTGCTGGCCGACTGAGCCGGACGCGACCGCGCGCGCCGGAACCGGCGCGCCAACCGAACGAAGACGGAGTGGACACGAGATGCTTCTGGGACGTACTGCAAGCGGTCTCTACTGGATGTACCGCTATATCGAGCGCGCGGAGAACATCGCGCGCATTGTCGATGCCGGGTTGCGGATGGCGCTTACGCGTACGTCCGACGCGCCGGCCGAATGGTCGTCGGTGCTCGTCAGCTCGGGCACGGACGACGGTTACCGGCAGAAATACGACGCGTATGCGGCCGATACCGTGACCGACTACCTGCTGCGCGACCGCGACAACCCGTCGAGCGTGCTGTCGTGCATCGAGGCCGCGCGCTCGAACGCGCGGATGGTGCGCACGGCGCTCACGCGCGAGGCGTGGGAGAGCGTGAACGGCGCGTGGCTCGCGTTGCGCCGCGCGCTCGCGCAGCCGGTGCCGGAGAGCGAACTGCCGGCCGTGCTCGACCAGGTGAAGCGCGAAACCGCGCTGATCCTCGGCAGTTTCTACAGCACGATGCTGCGCAACGAAATCTTCGATTTCGCGCAGATTGGCGCGTTCGTCGAGCGCGCGGACAACACCGCGAGGATCATCGACGTCAAATACCACCTGCTGCTGCCGTCGGTGTCGCACGTCGGCACGATCCTCGACAACTACCAGTGGGAGACGATCCTGCGCTGCGTCGCCGCGCACCGTTCGTACCGCTGGGTGTACGACGTGCAGTACAAGCCGATGAACATCGCCGACTACCTGATCCTGAACGGCCGCATGCCGCGCTCGCTGCGCTACTGCTACGGGCGCGTCGTGTCGAGCCTGAACCTGCTCGCGAAGGATTACGGCGTGACACATCCGTGTCACGACACGGCCGCGAAGATCCTGCAGATGCTGTCCGACACCTCGGTCGAGCGGATCTTCAAGAGCGGCCTGCACGAGTTCCTGACCGACTTCATCGGCCGCAACAACAGCCTCGGGCTCGAAATCGCCCAGGCCTACAACTTCGACTGAGACTTGCCATGCGACTCGCCATCCGACACATCTCGCGTTATCAGTTCGACGATCAAGCCACCCATGCCCTGCAACGGTTGCGGCTGCGTCCGCAGTCGGGCCCCGGGCAGACGGTGCGCGCGTGGCAGGTCACGATCGACGGCGTC
>NZ_CAJNKE010000313.1 GCF_905232215.1 Burkholderia sp. LMG 13014 | reverse complement strand
ACGGTGCCAAGCATCAGCGCGCCGCGCTCAACGGCTCGATGTCGATGACGGGAGAAGCCTGGAGCGCCGCCGTCAGCGCGTCGAGATTGTCCGCATCGAGCGCGAGCGCCGGCGCGAAGATCCGCAGCTTCGGGGCCGGCGGCGTCGCCCGGATCGCCTTGATCAGCGGGCCGCGATAGCACAGGTTCATCATCATCTGGACCGCCTGCACGATGCTGATCGGCCGGCCGTCATGCCGAAACGTGGCGGCATCCACCGTGTCGTTCCAGCCCTGGATGAAGCCACCCGCGTCGATCCGCGTGTTCAGGTCGATCCATCGCTGCTTCTTCGCGTCCGCGCTGTCGTCCGATGCCCGCAGCGCCTCGGATGCACGGCTCACGTCGGCATCGTGCTTCGCCCGCCATGCCATGTAGCCGAGCGCGAACACCATGTTGTCCGGCAGGATATCGTCGTCCTGCACCACGTCGAACAGGCGCCGCGGCGCCAGGTTCGCGACGAACGCCGGCGTCAGGATCCACACGCTCCCGTTGCGTAACGCGCCGGTCGTCCTGCCGAGCGCGGCGTCGCCGCTGTCGACCGCGATGCGCGTCAACAGCCCGGCCTCGACCAGCTCGTCCAGTTGCGTCGCCAGTGCCGGCGACGCGTGAATCGCGCCGGCCACCGCTGCATACTGGCCGGGCGTCGAGCGGGTGCGCAGATCGGCAAGCAGCCGTTCGACGGCGACATGCGCCGCCGGCGAAGCTGGCATCGGATCCGGTTCGGTCGCGCCGGCGCCCGCAACGAGCACGCCACTGATCGAAACAACGGCTGCGGCAACCCGCAGCCCTCGCATGAAGATCCTCATCGTTCGCTCCCCGTTCGCAGGCCCGGTGCGCCGGCGACGCGCGCCGACCGCCGGGATGCCCTCGCTTACTGATCGGCTTCGCCGCCCGATTTGCTGATCGGGTCGAGCAACGCGTCGACCAGCGGCGACAGCACGTCACCCGGGGAACCCGTGAGCCAGCCCGTTTCGTTCGTGCCGTACAGGTCGAGCTGCCCCGTCACCGTGCGGCTCATCGGCGCGTCGTCATAGACTTTCGCGATGCCCGTGAAATACGCCGTGATGAAGGCCGCCAGGGCCTTGTTGGTCTTCAGGCGCGGATTGCCGAGCTTCTCTTTCAGCGCATTCACGCCGGGCTCGACGTCCACGACGCGGCACGAAAAATCGACCGTCGCGATCGACTGACCCTCCACGTATTCGTTGGGCTTCTGCGTCGAACCGGTGGCCTTGCATTCGGAACGGGCCAGCCCCTGCTGATACGACGTGATCGACGCGCTGACCGGCCCGCGCAATGCGGAACGGGACTTGGGCGGCATTCTCGCCAGCAAGCCGGTAACCAGGCGCTCGTGCATCGACTCGCCGAGCTTCGAGACGGCCGCCACGTCGAGCGCGTCCTTGCCGTCGAAGCGCGTGCGCATCGCATCGTTGAACTGCGCCGCCTTCGCGACGTCGCCATTGACGAAGGTACCGAGATACAGGTCGGTGGTCTGCTCGGGCGTCAGCACCGCCGCGTGCGCGGCACCGGCCGCGACGAGCACGGACAGCACGGCCACGCGGGTGGCACGGAGCAACGGAAAACGCGCGCCGCGGCGCGCATGAAGGGAAACGTTCATCGGTCGGGTCATGAAGGGTTCGAATCGATCGGGCCGGCGTGGCGGCCTCATTGCTGGCTGGCGGCGACCGCCGCGACAACGGGGCCGGACAGCGCGTCGACGACGGGCTTCAGCAGGCTTTCGGGGCTGTCGGTCGTCCAGCCCTTGCGGTCCGAACCGACCATCTCCACCTGCCCCGTGATGCGCCGGCTGACCCGTGCGTCGTTGAACGCGCGCGCCACGCCAATGAACGCCGTCCTGGCCGCCGTGAAGCGCTGCTGGTCGGTCTTCGCGTCCTTGCCGGCCGTCATGACCGCGTCGCTCGGCGGCGTGACGTCGGGCACCTTGCATTCGAAACTGACCGTGGCGAGTTCCTGCCCCTTCCCACCTGCACGCGGCGTGCGCTTCGCACCGGTGGCCTTGCATTGCGAGCGCCGCAACGCGCCCGTGTACGCGACCAGCATCGAGTCGAGCGACGGCGCCAGCGCCTCGCGCCCGTCATCCGACATCGCCGACATCACCTGCCCGAGCATCTGTTCGCGCATCTCGCCGTACATGTCGGCCGGCAGCAGCATGTTCTCGGCCTCCTTCGGATCGGCGCTCGCGCGTACCGTGGCGTTGAATTGCTCGACCTTGGCCGCGTCGTTGTTGACGATCGCGCCCAGATAAATGTCGAGGGTCTGTTCGGGCGTGAGCGACGCGGCCTGCGCGGCCAGCGGGATGCCGAGCGACAGTGCGCACGCGGCCAGCGCGTGCACGAGCGGGCGGCGCGCACGGGCGCGCGCCGCGAATCGGGTAGCGGTCATGGGAAGACGGCCCTCTCTCGAATGATTGGTGTTGTGCACCCGGCGCGGCAGCCGGGCTGACCGATTGTCGCGGAAAAAGGTACGCGATGAAAGGCTTTTGTCGGGCCAGATGCCGCGCGCGCAACACGCGCGGACGCAAAAAAGCCCGCTCGAGGCGGGCTTTTGACAGGGTGCGCCGGATCGGCCGCTGGCCGACGCGCGCTTACGCGAACGAGTAGAACACGCGGAACGCGACCTTGCGCTCGGCCCAGAATTCGGCCGCCTCGCGGAACACGTCGAGCAGCGTCTCGCGCCCTTCCTTGTCGAACTTCTGTGCGATCGGCAGCCCCTCGAGGACGATCACGAAACCGGGCTGCGTGCCGGCCTTCGCGACGAGGTCGGTCAGGGAGTCGTACAACGCGTCGTAGTTCTTCCCGAAATGCTTCGGGAACAGGAACGACGTCGCGATCGTTTCCATCACTTCCTGCTTCGACTGCGCGGCGCCGCAATACGCAAACAGGAAATGCTGGCCGAGCCGGCCGGCTTCGTCGGCGAGATCCTGCACGCGGAACGCGCGGATCGACTGCACGAGATTGGGTCGCACGGTCGTGAAAAGGCTCATAGGCTCCTCGTTCGATGAAAGCCCGGGCTCGGCTTCCTGTTGCTCCGGCGTGCCGCCGGCCTGCGCCGCCGCGTGCAGTTGGATCACGCGCTGAAACAGATTGCCGTCGCCGGCCGCGAACAGTTCCGCCGCCGCCGTTTCGTGCGCGTAGATGGAGTCGCTCATGCCATTCGTCCCGAAGTCATTCAACAATACGTTTAAAACTGTTGTAGTGGTCGCCCGTGTAATAACAGTTGTCGATCCGGCGCAATGGCCCGCCACAGACGATCCGGCGCGCGCCGCGATTGCGGGCCCGCGGCGTCGGTACCGTGTACTCATGGTAGTAGCCGCGCTTCGCTTTTGGCAGGATCCGCTCGCGGTTGCCAAACACGACGCCGTCTTTCTCGTACGGATAGGGACCGCCGGCGCCGATCAGGCCCAGCGTGGTCACGGCCTCGCGCGGAAGACTGGCGGTCGGAATCGTATCGAGCCCGCTCGCCGCCACATCGGCCGGAACGGCCTCCCGTGCGTAAGCGGCGGAAACCAGACTGCCCGTCGGCGTGCCGACGATACCCATCGCGAACATCGCGAAGACGGACGCGAGCGCGCCGTTGCGGAGCCACTTGCGTGCCATGAACCAGGGTTCCCGCTGTTAAATCAAGTAGTTGACGACCAACAAAGGCGTTAGCGTAGCGTTATTGGCCGCGCGAATCAATGTCCGTTTGGGAATCGAAAGGCCAGTGATACCCGGAATTGCGCATTTTTTACCGAAATCACACTACATTTATCTTACATAAGATAAAATGCAGGCGGCATCTCTGGCATGGCAAGACTCTGCCTCCTTGTCACGCCAGCTACGCTGAGTGGAGAGAGGTGCTGATGTAGCTTGAGGGAAGCGCGTTTGCGCCCTGCCCGCGGCGTGCCCATTACGGGCACGCCTCTTTTTTTGCTTTTGTTTACAATTTCGCCCGACGCGCCACGCCGGTTCGACCGGCCTGGCGCGTTCGTTTTGGCTCAGCGCGTGGCGTTCACGTCGGCGACCAGCAGCGCCGCCATGTTGACGATGCGGCGAACGGTCGCCGATTCGGTCAGCACGTGCACCGGTTGCGCAGCGCCCAGCAGGATCGGCCCGATCGCGATGTTGTTGCCCGCGGCCGTCTTCAGCAGGTTGTACGCGATGTTCGCGGCGTCGATGTTCGGCAGGATCAGCAGGTTCGCTTCGCCTTCCAGCGTCGACTCCGGCAGGATTTCCTTGCGCAGCGCCGCGTCGAGCGCGACATCGCCGTGCATCTCGCCGTCGACCTTCAGCTCCGGTGCACGTTCCTGCAGGATCGCGAGCGTATCGCGCATCTTCTTCGCCGAAGGTGCGTTGCTCGTGCCGAAATTCGAGTGCGACAGCAGCGCGACCTTCGGCTCGATACCGAAGCGACGCACTTCTTCCGCGGCCATGATCGTGATCTCGGCCAGCTCTTCCGGGGTCGGATCGACGTTCACGTGGGTGTCGACCAGGAAAATCTGGCGGCCCGGCAGCACGAGGCCGTTCATCGCCGCGTACACGCTGCAGCCCGGGCGCTTGCCGATCACCTGGTCGATGAAGTGCAGGTGGCGGTGCGTGGTGCTGATCGTGCCGCAGATCATCCCGTCCGCTTCGCCCTTCTTCACCAGCATCGAGCCGATCAGCGTCGTGCGGCGGCGCATCTCGACGCGCGCGAGCTGCTCGCTGATGCCCTTGCGCGCCATCATCTTGTAGTACGTCTGCCAGAAGTCGCGGTAGCGCTCGTCGTGCTCGGTGTTGACGACCGTGAAGTCGGTACCCGGCGTCAAGCGCAGGCCGTAGCGCTGGATACGGTGCTCGATCACCGACGGGCGGCCGATCAGGATCGGCTTCGCGAGTTTCTCGTCGACGATGATCTGAACGGCGCGCAACACGCGCTCTTCTTCGCCTTCCGCGAATACGACGCGCTTCTTCTCTTCCGGCGCGGCGCGCGCAATCTGGAAGATCGGCTTCATCGTCGTGCCGCTGTGATACACGAACTGCTGCAGATGGACGCGATACGCTTCCATGTCCTCGATCGCGCGCGTCGCGACGCCGCCGTCCATCGCGGCCTGCGCGACGGCCGGTGCGATCTTCACGATCAGGCGCGGATCGAACGGCTTCGGAATCAGGTATTCGGGCCCGAACGACAGATCCTGGATGCCATACGCGGTCGCGACGATGTCGCTCTGCTCGTGCTGCGCGAGCTCGGCGATCGCGTTGACGGCCGCGATTTCCATCTCACGCGTGATCGTCGTCGCGCCGACGTCGAGCGCGCCGCGGAAGATGAACGGGAAGCACAGGACGTTGTTGACCTGGTTCGGGTAGTCGGTGCGGCCCGTGGCCAGCACCGCGTCCGGACGCACTTCGAGCGCGAGTTCCGGCAGGATTTCCGGCGTCGGGTTCGCAAGCGCGAGGATCAGCGGGCGCTCCGCCATGCCCTTCACCATCTCCTGCTTCAGCACGCCGGCGGCCGACAGGCCGAGGAAAATGTCCGCGCCGTCGATCACTTCGGCCAGCGTCCGCGCGTCGGTTTCGCGGGCGAAGCGCTCCTTGTCCGGATCCATCAGCTCGGTGCGGCCCTTGTAGACCACGCCCGCCAGGTCGGTCACCGTGATGTTCTCGATCGGCAGGCCGATGTCGACCAGCAGGTCGAGACACGCGAGCGCGGCCGCACCCGCGCCGGACGCGACGAGCTTGACCTTCTTGATGTCCTTGTTGACGACCTTCAGCCCGTTCGTGACGGCCGCGGCCACGACGATCGCGGTGCCGTGCTGGTCGTCGTGGAACACCGGGATCTTCATCCGCTTGCGCGCTTCGCGCTCGACGATGAAGCAGTCAGGCGCCTTGATGTCTTCCAGGTTGATCCCGCCGAAGGTCGGCTCCAGCGCGGCGATCACGTCGACGAGCTTGTGCGGGTCCGACTCGTTCAGTTCGATGTCGAACACGTCGATGCCCGCGAACTTCTTGAACAGCACGGCCTTGCCTTCCATCACCGGCTTCGACGCGAGCGGCCCGATGTTGCCGAGACCGAGCACCGCCGTGCCGTTCGTGACGACGCCGACCAGGTTGCTGCGCGCGGTGAAGCGTGCCGCGTTCAGCGGATTCTCGACGATCTCCTCGCACGCGTACGCCACACCCGGCGAGTACGCGAGCGCGAGGTCGCGCTGGTTGATCATCTGCTTGGTCGGGGCGATCGCGATTTTCCCGGGGGTCGGGAATTCGTGATAGTCGAGCGCGGCTTCGCGGAGCTTGGCTTTGGAGGAGGCTTGGGTAGACATGTGTCTCGTGACGGGCGGATTAGAATGACTCTTCGACGGCATTGTAGCGCCAATCATCAGCCGCCAAACCGGCGATTCGGGTGCAACAGCCGCGACAAAAATGGTGCAAACGGTGCAGGAACGCCGCCGTTCGCCTCGTACAATGCCGTTCCTTCCATCGTTTCGGATCCGCCCGCCGTGCCAGCCGCCCTCTCCGAGTTTTCGCTGATCGAACGCTTCTTCACGCGCCGCGCCGCGCAGGGCGCACGTGCGTCGACGCTCGGCATCGGCGACGATTGCGCGTTGATCACACCCCGATCCGGGAAATTGCTGGCCATTTCGACGGACATGCTGGTGGAAGGCCGCCATTTCTTCCCCGACGTCGCACCGGACGCGCTCGGCCACAAGACGCTTGCGGTCAACCTGTCCGACCTCGCCGCCATGGGCGCCGAACCGCGTGCCTTCACGCTCGCGTGCGCGCTGCCGCGTGCCGACGCGGCGTGGCTGGAAGCGTTCAGCAACGGGCTGTTCGCGCTCGCCGAGCGGTACGGCTGCGAGCTGATCGGCGGCGACACGACGAGCGGCCCGCTGAACCTGTGCGTGACCGTATTCGGTGAAGTCGCACCTGACGCGGCGCTGCGC
>NZ_CAJNKE010000312.1 GCF_905232215.1 Burkholderia sp. LMG 13014 | reverse complement strand
GCCGCTCGATGAATCCATCCCGCCTCTTCATTCTCCGGCCGGTCGGCACCGCCCTCCTTATGGCGGCGATCATGCTGGCCGGTCTCGTCGCGCTGCGCTTCCTGCCGCTCGCCGCACTGCCGGAAGTCGACTATCCGACGATCCAGGTCCAGACTTTCTACCCGGGCGCGAGCCCGGAGGTGATGACCTCGTCGGTCACCGCGCCGCTCGAACGGCAGTTCGGGCAGATGCCATCGCTGAACCAGATGTCGTCGCAGAGCTCGGCCGGCTCGTCGGTGATCACGCTGCAGTTCTCGCTCGACCTGCCGCTCGACATCGCCGAGCAGGAAGTGCAGGCCGCAATCAACGCGGCCGGCAACCTGCTGCCGTCCGACCTCCCTGCCCCGCCGATCTACGCGAAGGTCAACCCGGCCGACGCGCCGGTGCTGACGCTCGCGGTCACGTCGAAGACGCTGCCGCTCACGCAGGTGCAGGATCTCGCCGACACGCGCCTCGCGATGAAGATTTCACAGGTTGCGGGCGTCGGCCTCGTCAGCCTGTCGGGCGGCAATCGTCCGGCCGTGCGCATCCAGGCGAACCCGACCGCGCTCGCGCAGTACGGGATGAACCTCGACGACCTGCGCACGACGATCTCGAACCTGAACGTCAACACGCCGAAGGGCAACTTCGACGGCCCGACGCGCGCATACACGATCAACGCGAACGACCAGCTCACGAGCGCCGACCAGTACAACAGCGCGGTCGTCGCATACAAGAACGGCCGCCCGGTGATGCTCACCGATGTCGCGACGGTCGTCGCCGGCTCGGAAAACACCAAGCTCGGCGCGTGGGTGAACAAGGAGCCCGCGATCATCCTGAACGTGCAGCGCCAGCCGGGCGCGAACGTGATCCAGACGGTCGACGCGATCAAGGCGCAGCTGCCGAAGCTGCAGGAAACGCTGCCGGCCGCGCTCGACGTGCAGATCGTCACCGACCGCACGACGATGATCCGTGCCGCCGTGCGCGACGTGCAGTTCGAACTGCTGCTCGCGGTCGGGCTGGTCGTGCTGGTGATGTACCTGTTCCTCGCGAACATCTACGCGACGATCATCCCGAGCCTGTCGGTGCCGCTGTCGCTGATCGGCACGCTCGCGGTGATGTATATGGCCGGTTTCTCGCTGAACAACCTGTCATTGATGGCGCTCACCATCGCGACCGGCTTCGTGGTCGACGACGCGATCGTGATGATCGAGAACATCGCGCGCTACGTCGAGGAAGGCGAAACGGGGCTCGAGGCCGCGCTGAAGGGCTCGAAGCAGATCGGGTTCACGATCATCTCGCTGACGGTATCGCTGATCGCGGTGCTGATCCCGCTGCTGTTCATGGGCGACGTGGTCGGCCGCCTGTTCCATGAATTCGCGATCACGCTCGCGGTAACGATCGTGATCTCGGCGATCGTGTCGCTCACGCTCGTGCCGATGATGTGCGCGAAGCTGCTGCGCCATTCGCCGCCGCCCGAGAGCCATCGCTTCGAGGCGCGCGTGCACCAGGCGATCGACTGGGTGATCGCGCGCTACGCGGTCGCGCTCGAATGGGTGCTGAACCGCCAGCGCTCGACGCTCGTCGTCGCGCTGCTGACGCTCGGGCTGACGGGCCTGCTGTACGTCTACGTGCCGAAGGGCTTCTTCCCCGCGCAGGACACCGGCGTGATCCAGGCGATCACGCAGGCGCCGCAGTCGATCTCGTACGGTGCGATGGCCGAACGCCAGCAGGCGCTCGCGGCCGAGATCCTGAAGGATCCGAACGTCGAGAGCCTGACGTCGTTCATCGGCGTCGACGGCAGCAACATCACGCTGAACAGCGGCCGGATGCTGATCAACCTGAAGGCACGCGACGACCGTTCCGAAACGGCCGCGCAGATCATCCGCGACCTGCAGCACCGCGTCGCGAACATCACCGGCATCTCGCTGTTCATGCAGTCGGTGCAGGATCTGACGATCGACTCGACCGTCAGCCCGACGCAGTACCAGTTCATGCTGACGAGCCCGAACTCGGAAGAATTCGCGACCTGGGTGCCGAAGCTCGTCGCGCGGCTGCAGCAGGAGCCGTCGCTCGCCGACGTCGCGACCGACCTGCAGAGCAACGGCCAGTCCGTCTACATCGAGATCGATCGCGCGAGTGCCGCGCGCTTCGGCATCACGCCGGCAACCGTCGACAACGCGCTGTACGACGCGTTCGGCCAGCGCATCGTGTCGACGATCTTCACGCAGTCGAACCAGTACCGCGTGATTCTCGAGTCCGAGCCGAAGGAGCAGCACTACGCGCAATCGCTGAACGACATCTACCTGCCGTCGGCGGGCGGCGGCCAGGTGCCGCTGTCGTCGATCGCGTCGTTCCACGAGCGGCCGTCGCCGCTGCTGGTCGCGCACCTGTCGCAGTTCCCGTCGACCACCATCTCGTTCAACCTCGCGGCCGGCGCGTCGCTCGGCGAGGCGGTCAAGGCGATCGACGCCGCCGAGAAGGACATCAACCTGCCCGCGTCGTTCCAGACGCGCTTCCAGGGTGCGGCGCTCGCCTTCCAGGCATCGCTGTCGAACCAGCTGTTCCTGATCCTGGCCGCGGTCATCACGATGTACATCGTGCTCGGTGTGCTGTACGAGAGCTACATCCACCCGATCACGATCCTGTCGACGCTGCCGTCGGCCGGCGTCGGCGCACTGCTCGCGCTGATGATCACCGGGCACGACCTCGACATCATCGGGATCATCGGCATCGTGCTGCTGATCGGCATCGTGAAGAAGAACGCGATCATGATGATCGACTTCGCGCTCGAGGCCGAGCGCGTCGAAGGCAAGCCGCCGCGCGAGGCGATCTACCAGGCGTGCCTGCTGCGCTTCCGGCCGATCCTGATGACGACGCTCGCCGCACTGCTCGGCGCGGTGCCGCTGATCGTCGGCTCCGGCGCCGGCTCCGAGCTGCGCCAGCCGCTCGGGATCGCGATCGCCGGCGGCCTGATCGTGTCGCAGGTGCTGACGCTGTTCACGACGCCCGTGATCTACCTCGGCTTCGACTCGCTCGCGCGCCGCGTGCGCGGCTGGTTCGAACGCCACGGCCCGCAAGCCGGCTCGCGCACGGATGCGTAAGCGATGAACCTGTCGCGCCCCTTCATCACCCGCCCCGTCGCGACGACGCTGCTCGCGATCGGCGTCGCGCTCGCGGGCCTGTTCGCGTTCATCAAGCTGCCGGTGTCGCCGCTGCCGCAGGTCGACTTCCCGACCATCTCGGTGCAGGCGTCGCTGCCCGGCGCAAGCCCCGAGACCGTCGCGACCAGCGTGACGAGCCCGCTCGAACGGCACCTCGGCTCGATCGCCGACGTGTCCGAAATGACATCGACGAGCACGGTCGGCAATGCGCGGATCACGCTGCAGTTCGGCCTGAACCGCGACATCGACGGCGCCGCACGCGACGTGCAGGCCGCGATCAACGCGGCACGCGCCGACCTGCCCGCCTCGCTGAAGAGCAACCCGACCTACCGCAAGGTCAACCCGGCCGACTCGCCGATCATGATCGTGTCGCTGACGTCGGAGACCTCGTCGCCCGCGAAGCTGTACGACGCCGCGTCGACGGTGCTGCAGCAGTCGCTGTCGCAAATCGACGGGATCGGCCAGGTGTCGGTCAGCGGCTCCGCGAACCCGGCCGTGCGGGTCGAGCTCGAGCCGCAGGCGCTGTTCCACTACGGGATCGGCCTCGAGGACGTGCGCGCGGCGCTCGCGTCCGCGAACGCCAATGCGCCGAAGGGTGCGATCGAGTTCGGCCCGCAGCGCTACCAGCTGTATACGAACGACCAGGCATCCCAGGCGTCGCAGTACCGCGACCTCGTCGTCGCGTACCGCAACGGCGCGGCCGTGCGGCTGTCCGACCTGTCCGACGTCGTCGATTCCGTCGAGGATCTCCGCAACCTCGGCCTGTCGAACGGCAAGCGCGCGGTGCTCGTGATCCTCTACCGCTCGCCCGGCGCGAACATCATCGACACGATCGATCGCGTGCGCGCGGCGCTGCCGCAGCTCACCGCGTCGCTGCCGGCCGACATCACGGTCACGCCGGTGCTCGACCGCTCGACCACCATTCGCGCGTCGCTGAAGGACACCGAGCACACGCTGCTGATCGCGGTCAGCCTCGTCGTGATGGTCGTGTTCCTGTTCCTGCGCAACTGGCGCGCAACGCTGATCCCGAGCGTCGCGGTGCCGATCTCGATCATCGGCACGTTCGGCGCGATGTACCTGCTCGGCTTCTCGATCGACAACCTGTCGCTGATGGCGCTGATCGTCGCGACCGGCTTCGTCGTCGACGATGCGATCGTCGTGCTCGAGAACATCTCGCGGCACATCGAGAACGGCAAGTCGCGGATGCAGGCCGCATTCGACGGCGCGCGCGAGGTCGGCTTCACGGTGCTGTCGATGAGCATTTCGCTCGTCGCGGTGTTCCTGCCGATCCTGCTGATGGGCGGCATCGTCGGGCGCCTGTTCCGCGAGTTCGCGCTGACGCTGTCGCTCGCGATCGCCGTGTCGCTCGCGGTGTCGCTCACGGTCACGCCGATGATGTGCGCGCGCCTGCTGCCCGAGTCGCATGAACCGCAGAGCGAAGGCCGCTTCGCGCGATTCCTGGAACGCTGTTTCAGCCGCATGCAGCGCGGCTACGAGCGCTCGCTGTCGTGGGCGCTGCGCCGGCCGCTGCTGATCCTGCTGACCCTGTTCGCGACGATCGGGCTGAACGTCTACCTGTACATCGTCGTGCCGAAGGGCTTCTTCCCGCAGCAGGACACCGGGCTGATGATCGGCGGCATCCAGGCCGACCAGTCGACGTCGTTCCAGGCGATGAAGCTGAAGTTCTCCGAGATGATGCGGATCGTGCAGAGCAACCCGAACGTGAAAAGCGTCGCGGGCTTCACCGGCGGCACGCAGACCAACTCGGGCTTCATGTTCGTCACGCTGAAGGATCGCACCGAGCGCAAGCTGTCGGCCGACCAGGTGATCCAGCAGTTGCGCCCGCCGCTGGCGGACGTCGCGGGAGCACGCACGTTCCTGCAGGCGGCACAGGACATCCGCGTCGGCGGCCGGCAGAGCAACGCGCAGTACCAGTTCACGCTGCTCGGCGATTCGAGCGCCGACCTGTACAAGTGGGGGCCGATCCTGACCGAGGCGCTGCAGAAGCTGCCCGAGCTGACCGACGTGAACTCGGACCAGCAGCAAGGCGGCCTCGAGGCGATGGTGACGATCGACCGCGCGACGGCCGCGCGCTTCGGCATCAAGCCCGCGCAGATCGACAACACGCTGTACGACGCATTCGGCCAGCGCCAGGTCTCGACGATCTACAACCCGCTGAACCAGTACCACGTCGTGATGGAAGTCGCGCCGAAGTACTGGCAGAGCCCCGAGATGCTGAACCAGGTGTGGGTCAGCACGTCGGGCGGCAGCGCGAACGGCTCGCAGACCACCAACGCGGCGGCCGGCACCTACGTCGCGACGTCCGCCGGTACGTCGAGTGCAGGCACCGCCACGCAGAGCGCCGCGGCGATCGCGTCCGACTCCGCGCGCAACCAGGCGCTCAACTCGATCGCGGCGAGCGGCAAGTCGAGCGCGTCGTCGGGTGCGTCGGTGTCGACGTCGAAGTCGACGATGATCCCGCTGTCGGCAATCGCGACGTTCGGGCCGAGCACGACGCCGCTGTCGGTCAACCACCAGGGGCTGTTCGTCGCGACGACGATCTCGTTCAACCTGCCGCCCGGCGTGTCGCTGTCGCAGGCGACGCAGGTGATCTACCAGACGATGGCGCAGGTCGGCGTCCCGCCGACCATCGTCGGCAGCTTCCAGGGCACCGCGCAGGCGTTCCAGCAGTCGATGAACGACCAGCCGATCCTGATTCTCGCGGCGCTGCTGGCCGTCTATATCGTGCTCGGGATCCTTTACGAGAGCTACATCCACCCGATCACGATCCTGTCGACGCTGCCGTCGGCCGGCGTCGGCGCGCTGCTTGCGCTGCTGCTGTTCAAGACCGAGTTCAGCATCATCGCGCTGATCGGCGTGATCCTGCTGATCGGTATCGTGAAGAAAAACGCGATCATGATGGTCGACTTCGCGATCGACCAGACGCGCAACAACCACAAGTCGTCGTTCGACGCGATCCACGAGGCGTGCCTGCTGCGCTTCCGCCCGATCATGATGACGACGATGGCCGCGCTGCTCGGCGCGCTGCCGCTCGCATTCGGCAGCGGCGACGGCGCCGAGTTGCGTGCGCCGCTCGGGATCGCGATCGCCGGCGGCCTGATCGTGTCGCAGGTGCTGACGCTCTATACGACGCCGGTCGTTTACCTGTACATGGACCGGTTCCGCGTGTGGGGCGAAAAACGCCGCAACCGCCGCGGCAATTCGGGCGGGCCGGCCATCGCCGGCGAGTAACGGAACACGGCCGCCCGACAGGCGGCCGTTTTTTTTTGCGCTTGAACCGTGGCGGCGATCGGCTATCGTGAGTCCATGCCCACCGCGATGCCCTTCGCCGGGAATCCGCCATGAACGTCCAGCTCAACCATACGATCGTCTGGTGCCGCGACAAGCGCGCGTCGAGCCGCTTCCTCACCGAGCTTCTGGAACTGCCGCCACCGACGCCGTTCGGCGCGATGCTGGTCGTCCCGCTCGGCAACGGCGTGTCGCTCGATTTTTACGAACAGTCGGGAGCGATCGCGTCGCAGCATTACGCGTTCCTGCTCGACGAAGCAGGCTTCGATCGCGTGCTCGCGCGCATTCGCGAGCGCGGGCTGCCGCACTGGGCCGATCCGGCGAAGCGCCAACCCGATGACATCTACCGCCACAACGGCGGCCGCGGCGTGTACTTCGACGATCCGGACGGCCACTTCCTCGAAGTGATGACGCAGCCTTATGCGCTGAACGGCTAGTTCGGCCTGCAGGCCGGCATTGCGCCGGCCGCTATTGCGCGGTGCGGGG
>NZ_CAJNKE010000311.1 GCF_905232215.1 Burkholderia sp. LMG 13014 | reverse complement strand
AGTGCGCCATGCCGTGGCCGCGACGCACCACGAGAATGGCCGCCGCGGCCTTGGCCCGCACAAATTTGGCTTTCTACATTCGTTCCCGACGGTGCGAGCCGTCCGCCCCCTGTTCGATGCGGAGTCCAGAATAATGAATCGTCACGATAGCGTTCGCGCCGCGTGCTGCGCGATGTTGGTCCTGGCCGGTACCGGTGCGCACGCGCAAAGCAACGTGACGCTGTACGGCGTGATCGATGCGGGCATCCGCTATGAAACGCACGGCGTGTCCTACGGCGCCGACGGCACGCCGGTGTCGACGGGCCGCAAGATCTCGATGGCCGACGGTGGCGGCCTGACGGAAAGCTACTGGGGCCTCAAGGGGCAGGAGGATCTCGGTGGCGGGCTGTCCGCGCAGTTCAACGTGGAAAGCCACTTCGGCCCGAACAGCGGCGCGATCGTGCCGGCCGGCTCGCCGAACTTCTTCCAGGTCGCGTACGTGGGGCTGACGTCGACGTCGCTCGGCCAGCTCGCGCTCGGCCGCCAGTACAACGTGCCGTTCGAGATGGTGTCGCTGACCTACGGCTCGAACCTGTGGGCCGGCCCGCAGGATCCGTACTTCAACCTGTTCAAGCCGGAGCAGACGATGCTCGCGGGCGCGCGCACCAGCAACATGATCCAGTACGGCGCGCAGCTCGGCAGCCTGTACCTGCTCGCGCAGTACGCGCCGGGCGGCCATGCGGGCGGCGGTGTGCTCGGCAGCCAGGCCGGCGCGGCGATCGCGTATGCGCCGGACAAGGGGCCGTTTACGGTCGGCGCGTCGTTCATGCGCACCTGGGACGACGTCACGCACGCGAAATTCGACATCTATGGCGGCGGCGGCTCCGTCACGCTCGGCAACGCGACCGTCAACGCCGGCTATATCGAGAACGCGCGCGACAACGACTTCACGTCGTTCGAGAACGGCCCGTTCAGCTCGACCGATCTCGCCGCGCTCGGCATCATCTCGCCCGCGCAGGTGGTCGACCCGTCGACGCCCGGCGGGTTCCGGCGCCGCAAGATGGCGCTCGCGGGGCTGACCTACAAGTTCACGTCGGCGTTCACGGCCGCCGTCAACGCATGGTGGACCACGCAGTCGGGCTACACGCCGGACTTCGACGGCCGCGCGCGCCAGTTCCAGGTGATCGCCGGCTACAGCCTGTCGAAGCGCAGCATGCTCTATGCGGAAGTCGACTACGCGATCTATCGCGGCGGCCTGGTCGGCGCGCAGCTGGTCGGCATCAATGGGCAGTCGCCGAGCACGAGCACCACGCAGCTCGGCGCGACGGTCGGCCTGCGCCACTACTTCTGAAGCGGGGCCGCACAGGATGTGGGCGATCGCGGCCGGGGAGGCACCGGGTCTCCGGCCGGGCGGGACGAGTACAATCCATGGAAAAAAATACGGAGCATCCATGGACGAACCCGACCGTTATACGACGGCGAATCTGCCGGTCCATCTGTTGCGGTGCCTCGCGGAGACAAGCAAGGAACTGGGCATCGACCCCACGCGGCTGTGCCTCGGGCTCGGCTTCGACGTCGCGGACCTGTCGAATCCGTCGTGCCGGATTTCCTTGCGCCAGGCGAGCACGATGATCCGCCGCGCGCTCGACATGGCGCCGGGGCGGGCGCTCGGCCTCGAACTCGGCACGAGCGAGACGATCGCGTCGATCGGGCTGGTCGGCTATGCGATGCTGACAAGCCCGACGCTGAAGGACGCAATCGCGGTCGGGATGGAACTGCAGCGCCACACCGGGCCGCTGATGCGCTTCGAAGTGATCTCGGATGCGCGCACGCTGTCGATCCGCGCGACCAACGTCTTTCTCGAACCGGATATCGAGGCGTTCCTCGTCGAGGAAGCGTTCGGCAGCTTCATGAAGATCGGGCGCTCGCTCGTCGGCCCCGCGTTCCAGCCGAAGGTCGTCGACCTCAGCTACCCGCCGCCGGCCTATGCGGAGCAATACGCACGCGTGTTCCCGTGCCCGGTGCGGTTCGAACAGGAGCAGAACCTGTTCTCATGCGACGCCGCGCTCGGCAACCGCCCGATCGCGACCCACGATCCGCTCGCGCATCGCCAGGCGCTCGAATTCCTGCAGGACGCGCTGCCGCCCGAACCCGAAGGCACCGAATTTCTCGAATCGATCGAACGGATCATGCGGCGCGACCTGCGCCATGCGCCGTCGCTCGCGGCGATCGCCGCGCAACTGTGCATGAGCGAGCGCACGCTGCGGCGGCGGCTGGCCGATCAGGGCGTGTCGTACCAGACGGTGATCGACACGATCCGCCGCAAGCGCGCCTTCACGCTGCTGAGCAACCCGCGGCTGTCGATCGAGGACGTCGCGCACGAAGTGGGGTTCAGCGATGCGCACAACTTCCGGCGCGCGTTCAAGCGGTGGACGGGGCACGGGCCGAGAGAGGGGCAACGCACGCCCGCGTGAGCGTCACGCGAGCCCGGGCCGATCACGGCATCTGCTCGCCCAGGCGAAGCTGATTCGTCACCTGCGTCACCCCGTCGACCTGCCGGGCCGCCTCCACGGCCATCGCGGCCTGCTGACCGTCGCTCACCCCACCGCGCAGCGTCACGATGCCGCTCCGGGCGCGCACCACGATGCGCGTCGCGTTCAGCCCGCGCGTGTGCGCAAGTGCGGCGCTGACACGACGCACCAGGCGCCGGTCGTCGGCCCGGCGCGCCTTGTCCGCCGGTGCCCCGCTGGCAAGGGTTGGCGCCCCCGGGTCCGATGCGGCTCGCGCGGTGCCGGCGACGGTCACGATGCCGCATGCCACGGCGGTCGCGATCAATACACGTTGCAATGCTTTCATTGAGTCTCCCTTCACACACGGAAAATGACGTCGGCCCGACACTCAGAATTTCGTCATCAGGCCGATCGATGCGCCCGTCACGCCACTGCCGCCCGGCCGCAGGCCGATGGCCGCGATATTGGTCGGATCGGTGCGGTATGCGCCGGAGAAGCCGTTTCGATCGAACTCCGCGTAAATCTCGGTGCGCTTCGACAGGAAGTATTCGACGACCGCATATGTCGTGAGCTTGTGCCCGTCCGCATCGCGCCGGTTGCCGAGATTGCGGCCGATGTCGTCGTACATGCCGGCCGTGAACTGCAGGAACGGCGTGGCCTGATAGACGGCCCCCACCGACGGGATCTTGTCGCGACGGTGCGGCCGGCTCGGGTTCGCGCTCGATATGTCCAGGGCCGAGTAGCTCGCATAGAGCCGGCCCGCACCGATCTGCCAGGTCCCGCCCGCCATCCAGGTCTGCGCGGACTGCGACGCGTCCGCGCTGTACGTCTTCGCATAGGACGCGCCGCCGAGCACCGTCTGGTACTGATACATTGCCGCAGCCGAAAAATTGGTTCCGGCGCGCGTATTGCCGGCGATGCCGCCGGGCGAATAGCTCGCCGCGATACGCAGGCCGCCCAGTTCGCCGATGTACTTGATCGTGTTGTTGAAGCGGGAATCGAGCGTGAAGGGGTTGCCGACCCACAGCACACCGGGCTCGATGGCAAGCGACTGGCCGCGCCCGCCCGCCGGATCCACGATGATCCCGAAGTCGGTCGCCGCATTGAACTGGCGCCCGAACGTCAGGCGCCCGAAGCCGCCCGTCACGCCCACGTACGCAGCCTGCGAAAACAGCGTGCCGGCCGTCTTCACTGCGCCGGTTCCGCTGCTGAAGGCGCCATCGAGCACGAACAGCGCCTTGAATCCGCCGCCCAGATCCTCTTTTCCGCGAATGCCGAAGTCGTTGCCCGAGATCATGTTGTTGTTGAACCCCACGGCGCTCCCGCCCTGCATGCCGTTGGTCCATCGAATCCCGCCGCCGATCTGCCCGTAGAGGGTCACGCTCGACTGCGCCACGCTGATGCCCGGCAACGCGCCGAGCAATGCCACCCATGCGAATTTCCTCATCCGTCTCCTCCTGCCAGTGCCTGGCTTTATGTATTCGTCACTGCCTCACTTCATGATTCGCATACCGAAATAAATGAGCTAAACTCGCTGCGGATTTTTCCGGTTGCTGTCGGGATCGGCGCTCCGCGTGCCCGCGTGCGCCGATCCCGGTGTTCCAGGATTACTCGGCCGGCTGCCCGACGTTCTGCACGAGCGAGCTGACGTATCCCGGCCCGCCGGCGCCGTCGTGCTCGACCTCGACGTACCACGCGAGGTTGTGACCCGCCCGAAGGTTCAGCTCGGCGTGCCACTCGCCGTCACGCGCCGCCATCGGCGTCGATTGCCACGTCGCGCTGCGCCAGTCCTGCGAGACCGGGTGATACGCGTGGAACAGCCTGACGCCCGACACGTGCTCCGCCTCGACGCTTGCGGCCACGGCCAGCCGGTCGCCGGCCGTCTCGTGCCGGACCACCGGCATGCGCGGCACGCGACGGCCGGCGAAGGTGCGGGCAAGCCACATCCGCCACGCCGCGAGATGCTTCGTGGAGACCCACGAATGACGCACGTTGTCGACGGCGAGATAGGCCTTGTCGCCCGGCATCTCGGTCATCATGCTGTTGGGCGCGCCGAGCGCGAAGAACTCGTCGTTCGTGCCGAGCGCGACGAGATAGGCGGCCTTGATCTGGTCACGCCACAGATACGGATCGAAATGCATCAGCATGCGAAAACCGACCGGATTGTTGAGTGCGCGCAGCATCGTCTCCGCGCCCTGAAAGCCCGGGCCGGCACGCGACTCCGACGGCCCGGCGACGTGCGGCCCGAACTCGGCGAATTTCGTTGCAAGGTGATACAGGTTGTTCCCGCCGTGGTAGCCGCACACCATCACGCCTGCCACCCGGTCCGGGTCCGCGCCCGACGCGATGGCCACACCGACCCCGCGCTTCGAATTGCCGAGCAGGACGGCCCGCTTCGTCCCGATGCCCGCGAGCGAATGCAGCAGCGTGATGGCGCGGAGATACGCCTTCGCGATCGGGTAATACCCGTTCCAGGTCAGGTCACCGGTTTCCAGCATCTTCTTCAGCGCATAGCCGGTGAAATCCGATTCGTCGAGGCCGAACGGGCAATCGGCCGGGTTCGCGAAGATCATGATCGGCATCCCGAGATCGAGCGCGGTGCCTTCCGCGTATTCGCCCTCGGTATCGAGCGTCGTGCCCGGAATGACGCTTTGGGTCCATTTTCCGGGCTCGAAGGCCTGGCGCGCCGTACCGATGATGCCGGCGGCACCGTCACCGTCATAGCCGTCGGGCACGTAGATGCGGGCGGGATGCCGCCACACGAGCCCGTGCCATTGCTGGCTGGTGAAGGTCAACTCGATGACGCGAACCCGGCGCCCGGCGCGATGCCGGCTCTCGCGCACACAGTCCGAGACGATCTCCGGCTTCAGCGTCGATTCGTCGAGCAGTTCCGCCGTGTCGAAGAAGGGTGCCGGCCCCAGCGCCGGCTTCGTGTCCGTGAACATCTGATTCATGAGCGTAGTTCCTGGTTGATGAGTGCCGCTTCGGCGGCCTTGGGACGAATGACGCAGGCAAACAGCAGCACCACGGCGACGAGCGCGAGCGCGACGAGATAGAGCGCCGGGTCGAGGCTGCCCGCCCGCACGCGAATCGCGCCGAACAGCGCGGAACTCACGCCGGATGCCGCGCCCATGCTCGAGATCAGCGCCACGCCGGCGGTGGCCGCATCGCGTGGCAACAGGCGGGTCGCGATCGCCCAGAGCACCGGGTACGCAGACGCGATGCCGCTGGTTGCCAAGATGGCGCCGGCCATGACGCCGGGCAACGCACCGTGCGAGACGGCCATCGTGCACAGACCGGCAATGCCCGCACCGACCGCGACGATGAAATGCAGGTGACGCTCGCGGCGTCGGTCCGAACGACGGCCGTACCAGACCATCGCGATCGTGCCGATCAGGTTCGGGATCACGACGTACAGGCCGACGTGCTGCAGGTTCGTGACGCCGGTCGCCTCGATGATGGACGGCAGCCAGAAAATCATCAGGTTGGTCGCGCACCCCAGCGAGAACGTCGTGAAGCCCAGCAGATAGACGCACGGCTCCCGCAGCGCCGCGCGCAACGGATGGCGGGCGGCATGCCGGCCCTCAGGCACGCCGAGCGCCTGCTGCACGACACGGCGCTCGTCGGGCGACAGCCAGCGGGCCTGTTCGGGGCCTTCGGGCAGCACCCGGAACGCGATCACGCCGAGCACGATGCTCGGCACCCCTTCCAGCAGCATCAGCCATTGCCAGCCGCCGAGCCCCGCCACACCGTTCATCGCGTTCAGCACCCAGCCCGACACCGGCCCGGTCACGAGCCCGGCTGCGGCAGCGGCCGTCATGAACAGCGCAATGACCTTCGCGCGGCGCTCGGGCGGAAACCAGAACGTGAGATACACCACGACGCCGGGGAAGAATCCCGCCTCGAACGCGCCGAGCAGGAAGCGCAGCGCGTAGAACTGGCCCGGCGTCCTGACGAACATCGTCGCGGCCGCCGCCACACCCCACAACGCCATGATCCGCAGCAGTGTGCGGCGCACGCCGACCCGCCGCAGCATCAGGTTGCTCGGCAGCTCGAACATCAGGACCCCGACGGAGAACGCCGAGGCCGCCACGCCGTATACCGCGTCGGTGAATCCGAGCGCGCCCTGCATCTGCAGCTTCGCGAGGCCGATATTGTTGCGATTGACGAACGCGGTCAGATAACACAGGAACAACAGCGGCACGAGACGCCTCGTGATGCGCGCGAACACCCGGTCCGCTTCGCTGCGCGCGGCCGTGCCGCCGCCGTCCATCGAGCATTCCATTCCGGTGTTCATGCCGACGCCCCTCCGTCAGCGCGCGACGCATGCACGCGATAGCCCAGGCCCGGCGACAGCACGCTGCAGTCGCCGTCGGACAACATGACGGATTCGAGCGCGTCGTGGTTCATCGCGTCGTCCACGAACTCGACGATCGTGCGCACCTTCGCGCATGCCACGCCCACGCCGGCGCAGGCCTCCTCGAGGTCGGCCGCGCGCCATTCACGGATCGCG